>NZ_JAXIVS010000001.1:953438-1271251 GCF_034259325.1 Hyalangium ruber
ACCATCCGCGAGGGCGTGCTGAACGAGGTGCGCAAGGCCGTCGTCGGCCAGGATGAGGCGCTGGAGCTGATGCTCTGCGGCCTCATCGCCGGCGGCCACGTGCTGCTGGAGGGCGTGCCCGGCGTGGCCAAGACGCTGATGGCCAAGGCGCTGGCGCGCAGCGTGAGCGCGGACTTCAAGCGCATCCAGTTCACCCCGGACCTGATGCCCTCGGACATCCTGGGCACCAGCGTGTTCGACCTGAAGACACAGTCGTTCGTGCTGGTGCGCGGCCCCATCTTCACGGACCTGCTGCTGGCCGATGAGATCAACCGCGCCCCGGCCAAGACGCAGTCGGCGCTGCTGGAGGCGATGCAGGAGCGCAGCGTGTCGCTGGAGGGCCGCCACATCGTCCTCTCGCCGCTGTTCACGGTGTTCGCCACGCAGAACCCGGTGGAGTCCGAGGGCACCTACCCGCTGCCCGAGGCGCAGCTGGACCGCTTCCTCTTCAAGATCGAGGTGGGCTACCCCGCCCCCGAGGAGGAGGACGCCATCCTCGCCTCGGTGCACCGGGGCTTCGACGCGGGAGACCTGGCGCGCGCCGGCGTGGGCGCGGCGGTGGCGAAGGACGGGCTGATGAGCGCGCGAGCAGCCCTCAATGAGGTGACGGTGGAGCCGCCGGTGCTCGGCTACATCCGCAAGCTGGTGTCGGCCACGCGCACCTCCACGCGCATCCGTCTGGGTGCGGGCCCGCGCGCGGGCGTCCACCTGCTGCTGGCGGCCAAGGCGCTGGCGGCGCTGCGGGGCCGTAACTTCGTCACGCCGGATGACATCCGCTTCCTGGCGGGCCCCGTGCTCAAGCACCGGCTGCTGCTGTCGCCGGACGCGGAGCTGGACGGCGCCACCCCGGGGGACGTGCTGCGGGAGGTGGTGCAATCCGTCGAGGTTCCTCGGTGATTCCCACCACGCGCCTGTGGGCGTTGCTCGCCACACTGGCCATTCCAATGATGGTGGCGGGCTTCAAGCCCGGGCTCGGCGGCCTGGTGCTGGCGCTGGACGTGCTGGTGGTGGGGCTGGCCGCGGTGGACTTCGCGCTGGCGCGCCGGGTGCGGCTGGAGGTGCATCGGCTCCTGCCCCAGAAGCTCTCGGTGGGCGCGCCCAACCGGGTGGAGCTGCAGCTGCTGCACCGCTCCAACCAGGCCGTGAAGGTGCGCGTGAAGGATGACGTGCCGGAGGCCTTCACCGCCTCGCCGGAGGAGGCCCCGCTCACCCTCGCGCCGCAGAGTGAGACGCGCTGGGTGTACCGGGTGACGCCCTCCAAGCGGGGCAAGTTCAGCTTCGGCGATATCCACGTGCGGGTGCGAGGCCCGCTGGGGCTCGTGTTCCAGGAGCGCACCTTCCCCGCCCAGGAGAACGCGGCGGTGTTCCCGGACCTGCGCGGCGCCACCCGGCTGCTGCTGTCCGGCGCGGCGTTGGACCTGGTGAACCTGGGCCTGCGGCAGCTTCGCCGGGACGGACGGGGCAGCGAGTTCGCCCGCCTGCGCGACTACGCCCAGGGCGACTCGGTGCGCGACGTCGACTGGAAGGCCACCGCCCGCCGCAGCAAGCCCGTCACCCGGGTGATGGAGTCCGAGCGCTCCCAGTCCATCCTTATATGTGTCGATGCGGGCCGCTCCATGGCCGCGCAGGTGGACGGGCTGACCAAGCTGGACCACGCGGTGAACGCGGCGCTCTTCCTGGCCTTCGTCGCCGTGCGCAACGGGGACCGGGTGGGCCTAGCCGTGTTCGCCGATGGGGTGAAGGCGTACCTGCCCCCGGAGGCCGGGCGCGGGCAGTACCGGAAGATCATCGACACGCTCTACTCGGCCACCCCGAGCCTCACCTACGTGGACTACCTGGCGCTCTTCAAGGAGCTGAACATCCGGCTGAACCGGCGCAGCCTCCTGTGCGTCTTCACGGACTTCCTGGACGAGGAGCAGGCCTCCACGATGATCGACCCGCTGCGGCGGCTGGCGCGTCGCCACGTGCCGCTGTGCCTGTCGGTGAAGGACACGGCGCTGCTGGGCCTGCTGCGCAAGCCGCCGCCCGGCCCGGAGGAGGCCTTCCAGCAGGCGGTGGCCTCCGAGCTGCTCTCGGACCGCGAGACGCTCAAGGCCCGGGTGAGCATGGGCGGGGTGCAGATGATCGACGTGCTGCCCGACGAGCTGAGCCTGGCCGCCGTGAACCGCTACCTCGACATCAAGGCGCGCGGAGTGCTGTAGCCGCTACCGCCGCCTCCTCGCGCCGCGCGCGCAGGAAGTCCGAGCACAGGTACGCGTAGACGCCCGTGCCCACCGCCAGGGCGAAGGACACCTTGAAGGCCACCGACAGCTTGGGCGGGTGGATCTGCGACACGGTGCCCTCGATGAAGCCGGCGAGCACGAACAGCGCCAGCGTGCCGAACAGCAGCTTCACCGCCGTCACCGCCTCCTGCCGCAGCGCCATGCCCCGGGGCAGCCCCTTGGGCGCCGCCATGCCTCGGGCGATCACCAGCCCCGCCGCGCCCGCGATGCAGATGGCGGTGATCTCCGGAATGCCGTGCGGGAGGATCCACGCCCAGAACCAGCCGGCCATTCCCTTGGCGGTGTAGACCTGGGCCAGCGCGCCCAGGAACAGCCCGTTGACGAACAGCATCAACGCGGTGCCGATGCCCACGGTGATGCCCAGCGCGAACGCCAGGAAGGCCACCTGGATGTTGTGGGTGAACAGGAACGCGGAGAAGTTCGCCTGCTGGCCCACGGACATGCCATCGCCCGCCGCCTCGTCCTGGGCGCGCTCGACGGGGTCGAGCTTCAGGTGCTCCTCGGGCACCAGGTAGTGCGCGGCGTCCGGGTCCATCACCATGCCCAGGTAGCCGAAGCCGGTGCCGGCCATGAACATCAGCAGCGAGGCGATGTACATGCGCCACTCGCGCCGCATCAGCGCCGGGAAGCCGCGCGCCACGAAGCCCCACACGTCCGCCATGCGAGGCCGCTTGCCTGGGTAGGTGATCGCGTAGGCGCGGCCGACCAAGTCATTGAGGTAGGCGCTCACGTCCGCCGAGCCGCTGCGCGAGCGCACCCAGAGTAAATCGCTGGAGACGGCCCGGTACATCTTCCCGAGCGAGCGAGCCTCCTCCAGGCTGAGCGCCCGCAGGCCTCCGGCCTCGGCCTTGTCGAGCAGGTTCTCCAGCTTCTCCCACCGGGGGCGCCGCGACTCGATGAACTCGGCCACTTCCATGGGAGCGACTCTAGTTCATCCCCTCCAGGTTTTGCCTGACCCGATTTGACGCTCGAAAGGCCGGGCACCTACAACACTTGCACCCCCAACCTGGAGTCGAGCGCATGCGTTCACCGCGGCCATCCCTGGTCCCCTTGATCTGTTGTCTGGCCCTCCTTCCCACGCTGGCGCTGGCGCAGAACCTGCGCTTCACCACGATCGACATCGGCCAGGGGGACTCAGCGGTGCTCGTGGCCCCTAGCGGCTGCGCCGTGCTGTTCGACGGTGGCCCCACCGGCTCGGGGAGGACGATCAAGACCTACCTCAAGTCGATCGGCGTCACCCGCCTCCAGATGGTCTTCGTCTCGCACATGCATGCCGACCACATGGGCGGCATCGATGAGGTGGACGTGGGCACGGACGCGGTGCCCATCGACGCCGTGTACGACCACGGCGGCACCTACGACTCCGGCGCCTATGACGAGTACGTCGCCCACTTCGGGGCCCGGCGCCAAACCGCCAGCCTGGGACAGACCTTCTCGCTCTGTAACGAAGTGACGCTGAAGGTCGTCAACTCGGGCAGCACCCACAGCGATGAGAACTCCAAGTCGGTGGCGGTGAAGATCTCCTATGGCTCCTTCGATGCGCTGGTGGGCGGGGACCTCACGGGCATCTCGCCCGATATCGAGGCGGTGCTGGCTCCCCGGGTGGGGGAAGTCGAGCTCTACAAGGTCCATCACCACGGCTCGAAGTACTCCTCCAACGCCCCCTTCCTCGCCGCCCTGCTGCCCACCGTCTCCTTCATCTCCGTGGGCATCGGCAACACCTACGGGCACCCCACCCCGGAGTGCCTGGCCCGGCTCGCTGATGTGGGCTCGGCCGTGTGGATGACCGAGGATCCCTCCATCAACCAGAAGCTGGGCCACATCGCGCTGACCAGCGCGGACGGCAGCAGCTTCACCGTGTCGCAGGGCAGCGTCTCCACCACCTATCCCTCCAAGACCCCCGACACCCAGGCCCCCACCGCGCCGGGCTCACTGGTGGCGAGCGCCGCCTCCTTCTCCGAGATCGATCTGTCCTGGAGCGCCTCCACCGACAACAAGGGTGTGACGGGCTACCGGGTCTATCGCAGTGACAACGGGAGCAGCTTCTCTCAGGCCGGTACCTCCAGCACCCTGGGCTTCGCCGACCTGGGGCTCTCCAGCAACACCCCCTACTGGTACCAGGTGTCCGCACTCGACGAGGCGGGCAACGAGTCCCCCGTCAGCAACACCGCCTCGGCCACCACTCCCGCCGAGCCCGGCCTCCACCTCACCCTCACCTCGCCCAATGGCGGAGAGATCTGGAAGGGCGGCAGCCGCCAGAACATCACCTGGAGCTCGAGCAGCGTGTCCAACGTGAAGATCGAGTACACGCTCTTCAACAGCGGCCCCTGGACCGTCATCGCCAGCAGCGTGGCCGCCTCCACGGGCAGCTACACGTGGACGCTGCCCAACACCGACTCCGCCCGGGTGCGCATCCGGGTCTCGGATGCCCAGAACGGCATTCCGGTGGATACCAGCGACAACGTCTTCACCCTCACCGCCTCCCGCCCGAGCCAGGTCATCATCAACGAAATCCTCGCCAACGAGCCGGGCTCCAGCACGGGCAGTGAGTTCATCGAGCTGGTGAACGCGGGCGGAGTCACCGTGGACCTCGCCGGCTGGACGCTCTGGGACGGAGCAGCGGCGCGGCACACCTTCCCCACCGGCACCCTCCTGGCACCCGGCAAGGCCCTGGTGGTGTTCGCCAGCAGCACGGCCATCCCCAGCGGCATGACCAACGCCATGGGCGCCTCCACCGGCGTGCTCTCGCTGAACAACACCGGTGACACCGTGTCTCTGCGCACCGGCGCGAAGAATCTCCTCGTCGACTCGTACACCTACACCGGCGCTCAGGCCTCCGTCGACGGCGTGTCGATCAACCGCAACCCCGACGCGTCGGCCACCGGCGCCTTCGTCCTCCACACCACCCTGTCGCCGCGCAGCAGCTCGCCCGGCGCGCGCACCAGCGGCGCCGCGTTCTGATGCTGGGCCTTCGGGCATGAAAAAGGGGCGGGCCCTGACTCCGGGTCCCGCCCCTGTTCTTTTCAACCCCTTGTCTGGGATTTTTTCATTTTCTGAGAATTCGAGTAAACCGAATTGATCCCCTAAATACAGTTCCGTAGAACGTTTGCATCCCCCTCGAAAATGGAGTCGAGCGCATGCGTTCACCGCGGCTATCCCTGGCGCCCCTGGTCTGTTGTCTGGCCCTCCTTCCCACGCTGGCGCTGGCGCAGAACCTGCGCTTCACCACGATCGACATCGGCCAGGGGGACTCAGCGGTGCTCGTGGCTCCCAGTGGCTGCGCCGTGCTGTTCGACGGCGGTCCCACCGGCTCGGGCACCACCATCAAGGCCTACCTCAAGTCGATCGGCGTCACCCGCCTGCAGATGGTCTTCGTCTCACACCTGCACGCCGACCATATGGGCGGCATCGACGAGGTGGACGTGGGCACCGACGCGGTCCCCATCGACGCCGTGTATGACCATGGCGGCACCTACTCCTCCGGCGCCTATGACGAGTACGCCACCCACTTCGGGGCCCGGCGCCACACCGCCAGCCTGGGGCAGACCTTCTCGCTCTGTAACGAAGTGACGCTGGAGGTCGTCAACTCGGGCAGCACCCACAGCGATGAGAACTCCAAGTCGGTGGCGGTGAAGATCTCCTATGGCGCCTTCGACGCGCTCGTGGGCGGAGACCTCACGGGCGCCACGCCCGATATCGAGACGGGGATGGCGCCCCGGGTGGGGGAAGTCGAGCTCTACAAGGTTCACCACCACGGCTCGAAGTACTCCTCCAACGCCCCCTTCCTCGCCACCCTGCTGCCCACCGTCTCCTTCATCTCCGTGGGCATCGGCAACACCTACGGGCACCCCACCCCGGAGTGCCTGGCCCGGCTCGCTGATGTGGGCTCGGCCGTGTGGATGACCGAGGATCCCTCCATCAACCAGAAGCTGGGCCACATCGCGCTCACCAGCGCGAACGGCAGCAGCTTCACCGTGTCCCAGGCCAACACCTCCACCACCTATCTCTCCAAGGGTGGCACCCCCGACACCGAAGCGCCCACCGCGCCAAGCGCGCTGGTGGCGAGCGCCGCCTCCTTCTCCGAGATCGATCTGTCCTGGAGCGCAGCCACGGACAACGTAGGGGTGACGGGCTACCGGGTCTACCGCAGCACCAACGGCAGCAGCTTCGCTCCGGCCGGCACCTCCGGCACCCCGGGCTTCGCGGATCTGGGCCTCTCCAGCAGCACCACCTACTGGTACCAGGTGTCCGCGCTCGATGCCGCGGGCAACGAGTCCCCCGTCAGCAACACCGCCTCGGCCACCACCTCCGCCCCGCCCGCCACTTTCCTCACCCTGACCTCGCCCAATGGCGGCGAGAGCTGGAGCGGCGGCAGCAGCAAGGCCATCACCTGGAGTTCCAGCAACGTGTCCAACGTGAAGCTCGAGTACACGCTCTTCAACGGCGGCTCCTGGACCGTCATCGCCAGCAGCGTGGCCGCCTCCACGGGCAGCTACACGTGGACGCTGCCCAACACCGCCTCCACCCAGGCACGCATCCGGGCCTCGGATGCCCAGAACGGCACGCCGATGGATACCAGCGACGGCGTCTTCACCGTCACCGCCTCCGGCCCAGGCCAGGTCATCCTCAACGAGATCCTCGCCAACGAGCCAGGCTCCGACGAGGGCGGTGAGTTCGTCGAGTTGGTGAACGTGGGCGGCACGTCCGTCGACCTCAGCGGCTGGAAACTCTGGGACGGGGCCGCGGCGCGGCACACCTTCCCCACCGGCACCACCCTGGCGCCCGGCAAGGCCCTGGTGGTGTTCGCCAGCGGCTCGGCCATCCCCAGTGGCCTGACCAATGCCATGTCGGCCTCCACCGGCGTGCTCTCGCTGAACAACACCGGTGACACGGTGTCCCTCAAGAACGCGTCGAAGAAGACCGTCACCTCGTACGCCTACACCGGCTCGCAGGCGTCCACGGACGGGGTGTCGCTCAACCGCGGCCCCGACGCCTCGGCCTCCGGCGCCTTTGTCCTTCACACCACCCTGTCGACGCGTACCGCCTCGCCCGGCACGCGCACCAACGGCACCGCGTTCTGACGCCGGGCCTTCGGGCATGAAAAAGGGGCGGGCCCTGGTTCCGGGTCCCGCCCCTGTGCTTTTCAGCCCGAGCCGACCGGGCGCGCGGACTACTTGGGCAGCGACTTCTCGAGCGGCTTCTGCTCGGTGGAGGTCTGCTCCCGCGTCCACTCGATGACCGGCGTCTGCCAGGCCATGCCCGTCTCCACAGGCTCCGGCGCCAGCTTCTCGAACTCGAAGCCATCACCGCCGAAGTAGATGTACTCGACCGTCGCCACGTTGTACTCGCGCTTGGGGTCCAGCGGCTTGCCCTTGGCGTCCTTGAACTTGTTCTTGCCCGCCGAGGTGAAGCCCGACACGAGCGCCTCGGGCTTGGCCAGCTGCGTCGCCAGGTCCGAGCCCTTCAGCTTCACCTGCAGCAGCGAGTTCTCGAAGGGCAGCACCGAGTAGATGCTCCCCAGGGTGATGGGGCCCGCCGGCAGCCCCTGACGGATGCCCTTGCGGTTGATCACCACCGCGTCCACGCCCAGCCGCTCGCGCATGCCGCCCGCCACCCAGCGCGCCATCTCCGGCGAGTCCTGCTTGATGCCGGCCTTGGTGAAGCCGATCTGCTCGCCCAGGCGCTTGTCGAGCTCCGTCTTGAACTGGCTGATGAGCTGCACCGTGTTCGCGTCCGGCGCCGGAGCGCCCGCGCCGCCCTTCACCTCGACCAACGAGGTCTCCACCTTCGTCACCTTCTCGCCCGCGGGCTTGGCCGGCTCGAAGGTGATCTGCGCACGCAGGTACTTGTCGAAGCCGCGCTCCAGGGAGATGAGCGCCGTGTCACCCGCCTTGGTGTCCAGCGGCTGCGGGCAGCGGCCACCGGCCACCAGCGCCAGCTTCCACTCCGGGTGCTTCTCCACCGTCGGCTGCAGCTCGGTGGGGCACATGTCCGCGAGCACCACCACCACGTCCGCGCCGGCCGAGCGGGCCTGCGGCACGGCGCTGGCGAGGGCCTCCTCGGTGCCCACCATCTCGAGCCCCTCGACGCGGCCGGACATGGCGGCCGTCACCGTCTTGGGCGAGGTGAGCCCCACCACGCCCACCTTGAGGCCCTTGCGGTCGAAGACCTTGAAGGCCGGCAGCTCCATGTCCTTGGCGAGCGCCGCGTCCTTCACCTTCAGGTTGGCGGCGAGGAAGGGGAACTTGCCCGCGCTGGCGTTGCGCAGGAACTGCTCCCGCCCGAAGTTCAGCTCGTGGTTGCCCAGGGCCGAGGCGGCATAGCCCATGTTCGCCATCACCGCCGAGGTCGTCTCGCCGACGAAGAAGGACGAGATGGCCGGGCCGTTCCAGTGGTCACCCGTGCCGAGCACCAGCGTGGAGGCCTCCGGGCAGGCGCCCTTGCCGTCCGGGTACACCGGACCGGCACAGTGCTTCTCCTCGGCGACCCAGCGGCCCAGCGCCTCCGCCGCGCCACCCTTGGTCTCGCCCTCGCCCTCGGCGAAGAGCTTGCCACCCACACCGCCGGTGATGAGCAGCGTCACCGTCTGAGGACCCGCGGCGGGCTTGGGGCCGGCATCGGTCTCGGCCGTCTGCGTGGGCGGCGGCGGGGCCGGAGGAGTGCTCTTCTCGCAGGCGGCGAGGCCTCCGAGAAGCGCGAACGCCAGGGTGCCCGCGGCGCGGCGACGCCAGGTGCCCCCCGGGGCGTTCAGGGAGGAAGACTCACGACGAACGAAGGCTCGGAAAGAGATCGGGCTCACGGGCGCGCCTCTAGCACACTTCCAGCAGGCAGGCAGGTTCCCAGTGGACCTCCGGGCCTGTGGTACCGTTCGGGGCGTGTCGGAGCAGTCGGAGCAGAGAGCGAAGGACGCCACCCGCGGTGAGACCTGGGCTCACTCCGTGTGGGGTCATGTGCGCAGTGGCGCGACACACTTCCAGCTGCGGCAGACGCCCCCTCCGGGGAACCCGGTGCGGCAGTTCTTCCATGGGCTCAGCCTGCCGTTCCACATCGCGCGTGCCTTGCGCACGGATGCGGTGGCGTGGCGGCGCTACAGGCGGGTGGCCATCATCCAGTGCCTGGTCATCCTCGGGCTGGTCTTCTTCTTCAAGCGCTCGGCCTTCGACAGGGTGGACCTGGACTTGGGGCCGGAAGAGGCTCCGGCGGAGGCCATCGAGAAACCCGCGCAGGCCCGCCTCCAGCGGCAGTCGAGGCGGGAAGCCCAGGAGGCCGTACGCCAGGTCCGAGAGGAGCTCGCCGCGGCGGGAATCTCCACTCCCGAGATCAAGGTCGTCATCGATGAGGACACCTCGCCCGCCGAGGCTCCACCGAAACCCCCGGCCGCCGCGGTAGTGAAGAAGCCCCAGGAGAGGCTCGGGTTCTTCGCCCGCCAGCTCCAGCTGTGGGCGGCGCTGTTCGCGACGATGCAGATCGTCCAGTGGGTGGTCATCGCCCTGTCGCGCGACTATCACGACGCCATCTCGCGGGATGCGAGCCTGCTCACGGCGGTGGAGCCGGAGGACGAGCCGCTCACCCCCCGGGTGCGCCTCGACGTGACGTGGATGCAGAAGAAGGTCTCCCGCCGCATCCGGGGCTTCGTGGTCTTCGCGGCGGGGCTGCCCGTGCTCCTGCTGCTGGCCGCGCCGCTGTGCTCCGTGCAGAACCTGCTCGCCGTGTTCATCCCCGTGTGGAGCGCGTACTGGCTGGTGGTGTTCACGGCGGGCAAGAGCGCCCGGGCCTGGGAGAGCACCTCCGGGCGCCCGCCCTGGTTCCTGCGCGCCTGGACATGGCTCACCACGCGCATGCCCGGCTTCCGCTGGGAGACGCTGCAGGGCTACGGCAGGTTCTGGGAGCGGCGCACCCTGTCCGTCTTCTCGCCCGCGATCGAGGTGGAGAAGCAGCCCTGGGCCTTCGCCGGGCTCGCGCTCGTGCGGGCGCTGGCGATGCTGCCCCTGGTGAAGTGCTTCCTGCGCCCGCTCATCCCCGTGGCGGCCGCGCACCTGCTCGTGGCACACCGGGCCGCCAGCACTCCGGCTTCCCCCGTGGAAGCCCCCGCGCCGACCACCGCCTCCGCGGCCTGAGGCCCTGCGCTCAGCGCTTCGAGGGCAGCAGCACTTCCTGGGTGCTCGTGGTCGTGAGCGCGTTCTCCGCGGGAGCCGGCGCTGGGGCCGGCGCCGACTCGAGCAGCTCCCCGCTCTGCCGGGATGACGGCAGGTCGATGAGGGTGCGGATCTGCTGGCTCACCGCGCGGAAGAAGCCAGTGAGCAGCTCCGGGCGGTCGGCGAGCAGATCGAGGAAGTCACGCCGGTCGATGACGAGCACGCGCGTGTCCTCCACCGCGACGACGTCGGTGGGGCGCGGCGCTCCATCCAGCAGGCTCACGTCGCCGAAGGTCTCCTTGGCCTGGTTCCGCATCACGTGCTCTTCGTCGCGGAAGTGGTCCACCGAGCCCTCGACGATGACGTAGAGGGCGTCTCCGGGGTCTCCCTGGCTGTAGATGCGCTCGCCGGCGCGGAAGCGGACCTCGCGGGCCACCGCCGCCACCGCCGCGATGTCGTCCACATCGCTCTGGGAGAAGACGCTCACGCCCTCCAAGGCGAACATCTTCTGTACGGTCGCTTCACTCATGTCGTTCTCCTGCGGGGGCGGCACGACCAGGGAGCTCTGGCGCCGGGCCACGTGCCGCGCACAGGCGCGCAGCACCCCGTCCTCGCTCTGGATGAGCCCCTCCAGGTGGGACTCCAGCCGCCCCGCCGCGCCCAGGGGCAGCTCGCGGTGGTGGGCCTCCACCTGCTCCAGCACCCGCTCGCGGTCCTGCTCGGCGACGAGGTTCTCCATCAACTCCAGCGCGTAGGCCTTACGGCGCACGTCCGTGCCCACCAGGTGCTGGTGGACGCGCCGCATCGTCTGCGGCGTGTAGAGCAGCCCCAGCAGGAAGAAGGACAGCTCCAGCGCCTGGTCCAGCCGGTCTCCCACCGCCCGCGTCAGCAGCGAGGTGTCCCCCAGGGCCGCGCGCAGGTCCCGGTAGGCCTCCACCAGCTCGCGGTAGGTGTCATGCCGCCGCTCGATGGCCTCTCGCACGCGCGAGGCATCCACCGGGTGCTCCGGGTGCTCGTCCCGCAGGCGCGACATCTCCGCGCCGAGGCGGAACTGCAGGAAGGCATCGTCACGCACGTTGGAGAAGAGGAAGGCGTGCAGCGCATCCGAGGTGCCGATGAGCCGCAGCACGCGCGGCAGTTGCAGCCGCATGGCCAGCGGGGCCGAGCGGTTGTTGAGCGTCACCTCCAGCAGGGGCATCACCCGATCGCCCAGCTCCGCGAGCGCCTCGCGCGCCCGGCGCCGCTCCTCGCGCCAGGTGAGGAACGTCAGCAGCCGGGGCGCCAGCTCCAGGTAGCCGCCCACGCCCGCCGCCTGGATGGCCACGCGCCGCACGGAGGAGTCCGCGTCGGAGAAGTAGCGCGCCAGCGCCGAGGCGAAGCGCGCGTCCTTCAGCCGCCCGAGCAGCCGGGCCACCTCGCGGCGCTCGGCCACGGGAGACTGGGCGCCCCGGGCCAGCAGCGCGCTGAGCGAGGCGGTGGCCGCGCTGTTGACCTGGGTGTGCATGAGCGCCCCGATGGCCGCGCAGCGCAGCCCCACGTCCGGGTGCTCCAGCAGGGCCGGAAGCAGACGCTCGGCGCGCTCCGGCGACAGGCGCGCCAGGGCCCACACGGCCTGGTCTCTCGGGCGCCGGGGCCCCGTCTCCACCAGCCGCTCCAGGGTGGGCGCCGTCTCGTAGGCGCCCAGCTCCAGCGCCAGCTCCACACCGCGCTCCACCACGCGCTCGTTCGGGTGGCTCAGCAGCGCGGGCAGGTGCTGCCGCAGAGGCACCTCGCCCTGGGACATCATGTCCACCGCGCGCAGCACGCGCTCCGGAGCGCTGGCCCCCAGCGCCTCCACGAGCAGCTTCTGCGTGGCGCCGCCCACCACCACCTCTTCCTCGACGGGGGCGCCCACCTGCTCCTCGAGCGCCTCCACGTACGCGGGCTTGAGGCGCAGGAGCAGCACGCCCAGCGCCATGCACAACCCCACCACCGCCACGGCCATGGTGGTACCGGTGGCCGCCCGGCCCGCGCCAATCAGCAGCACGCCGGCGAGCACCACGCCCGCCTTGCGCAGCAGCCCATCCACCGCGCTGCGCACCGCCTCGCGCTGCTCATCCTGCACCGCCGCGTAGAGCAGCTGGATGCCCACGGGGAGGATGGAGTAGCTCACCGCCGTCTCCACCAGCCGCAGCAGGTAGACGGGCCACAGGTCCGGGGTGACGAGCGTGGCGCCCGCCAGCGGCGCGAGCACCAGCGGCACCAGCGCCAGGTAGCTGAGCAGCCCCAGCCGCCCCAGCAGCCGCTGCGCCAGCACGAGCTGGAAGCCCACGCAGAACAGGCCGATCCACAGCTGCAGCGAGCCGAACAGCGCCGCCAGCCCGTCCTCGCTGAGGGTGCCCTCCACGCGCAGGCGGAACAGGTAGTCCACGAAGGCCGACAGCACGGCGAAGGCGACGCCCAGCGCGCCCAGCACCTGCGCATAGGGGCTCTGGGCGAAGTAGAGCCAAGGCGCCGCCGTCGTCGCTGCGTGCCGGGAACGAGGCGCCGCCGACACCGTGCCCGTGTGGTAGCGGAAGACGATGCCCGCCACGAGCAGGCCCAGGGCGCCGCTGGCCACCACCATGGGGGTACCCAGCCGCACGGCCATGGCCTGCACGAGCAGCCCGCCGACGATGCCGCCGCCCATGCCAAAGCCATTGAGGGCGGTGAAGGCGCGCCGGGACTCGCGGGCATCGAAGGCCGCGGACATCCGCCCCCAGAAACGCAGGGAGACGAATGTCGTGAAGGCATCCGCGAACAGGTAGAGCGCGATCGCGGGGATGCGCTGGCCCGCGGACACGCCGGCGGCCAGGCCCAGGGCGATGACTCCGCCCACGGCGGTGAGCATGCCGGGCGACTCGGTGAACGAGCTCGCCTTCCGGCGGGGCAGCACCGTGAGCGCCGCCGTCAGCAGCGCGCCCACCAGGTACAGGTAGGGCAGGGCCTGGGACTCGAAGCGTGACAGGACCAGGGCGTTGGCAGCCGTTTTCAGCTGCGTCACACCGGCGATGAGGGCGAACTGGAAGGTCGCCGCGGGCCATAGGCGCTGGCCCCAGGAGGACTCGGACTCTGCCACGATGAGGAGAGCCTCAGATTAACCCAGCGCGCGGACTTTCCCACAATGACGCTCACCCGCTCGCGGGGCAGTCTGGCCTAGACTGGGGGGGTGACGCCCGCCTCCGACACGCTCCTGGACGGAAACCACACCGTCCTTACCCCCGAGTACGTGGAGTTCCGCTTCACCCTTGCGGGCATCTACTCGCGCTTCCTCGCCTGGTTGCTGGACGCGCTCATCGTCATCTTCGGCACCTCGGCGGTGCTCATCGTCCTCAACCTGGTGATGGCCTTCTTCCCCGGCGTCGCCAGCGCGCTGAGCATCGTCGTCTACTTCCTGGTGGACTGGGGCTACGCCATCACCCTGGAGACGGCCTGGAGCGGGCAGACGGTGGGCAAGCGGGTGATGAACCTGCGCGTCATCCAGGAGAGCGGCGTGCGCATCGGCTTCTACCATGCGGCGCTGCGCAACCTCGCCCGCCCGGTGGACAGGCTGCCGCTGCTGTACCTGGTGGGCGGCATCACCGCACTGGTCTCCCGCTCACACCAGCGGCTGGGAGACATGCTCGCGGGCACCATCGTCGTGCGCGAGCGCCGGCTGAAGGTGCCCTCCGCGCTGGGCACCTCCGGAGAAGAGGGGCTCCTGGCGGACCCGCTCTTCGTCGCCCGGGTGAAGAAGCTCTCCACCGAGGAGCGCGAAGTGGTGCTCTCGGCCGCCCTGCGCCGCGAGGAGCTGCGCCTGGAGGCCCGCCTCCAGCTCTTCTCCGCGCTCGGCACCCGGCTCCAGGAGGTGCTGGCCATGACGAAGCCCGCCCACCTCTCGGACGAGAAGTGGACGCTGCTGGTGGCCGCCGCGCTGCTGCCGCCGCCGGGCTCGAAGCGAAAGCTGCCGGGAGCCCGGTCCCGCGCGATCGCCGGCGCCTAGAAGTAGGCCGCCGCGGTGGCGCCGAACGTCAACGAGTTCTGCGTGTCCTCGTTGAGGGCGATGTAGATGTTGTACTGCCCTCGCAGGCCCAGGCTCACCGAGTCGCTCACGAAGTACTCGAAGCCGACGTTGGGGCCGATGCCCACATACTGCCCGGTGGTGCCCTCCCGGAGCACGAACAGGTAGCTGATGTCCGAGCCCGCGAAGGGCCGGAACGACTCCTCCAGGAAGAGGTAGCGGATGCCGATGGAGGGGGCCAGGCCCACCACCCGCTTGCCGGTGGCCGGATCCTTGGGGAAGGTGATCTTCGTCAGGGACACGAGGTCGAAGCCGCCCTCGATATAGAGGCTGGCGTCGAGTCCCAGGAAGAAGCCTCCTTCCAGGCCGGCGGTGCGGTTGAAGTCCATGTACCCCAGCGACAGGCCCAAGCTGCGGTTGGCGAACTGGGCGTGAGCGGGGGCGGCCCACAGCAGGGCCACGGTGAGACCAAGGGCACAGAAGAGCGTACGCATGGTGGGGCGGACTCTAGCGGCGTAACCCTTGGAAAACAGCTTGGATTTCATCCCCAGGGGAATTGATCCCCCCGTGGGGCCTCCCCTACACTCCCCCGGCCATGCGTCTTGTCCGTCTCCTCTGTACCCTGCCCCTGGTCACCGCCATCGGCTGTCTGTCCACCCCCGCCCCACACGAGCGCGCGCTCCTCAACAACGAGCTGTGCGCCCAGCAGCTCTCCATCAATGATCTGGAGCGCGCCGAGGTCTACTGCGACCTGGGCCTGGAGTTCTCGCCCCAGTACGCGGACCTGTGGGTGAACAAGGGCCTCATCAAGCTCAAGTACGGGAAGATGGACGAGGCCAAGAACCTCTTCATCAAGGCGCTGCGCTACAACCAGGAGCAGGCCCAGGCCTACCAGAACCTGGGCTTCATCTACCTGCAGGAGGGCTCCTACGGGAAGGCGCACGACAACTTCCAGCGCGCCCTGAAGGTGAACCCGGACTACCTCGAGGCCCGCTACAACCTGGCCCTCACCTACATGAAGCTGGACAAGATTCCGGAGGCCCGCAAGGAGTTCAACACCATCATCGCGGTGAACCCCAACATCGCCGACGCGCACCACAGCCTGGGCGCCATCGCCTACGAGCAGGGCAAGTACGAGGAAGCCGCCGAGCACATCGCCCGCGCGGTGCAGCTCTCGCCGGACGTGCCCACCTTCTGGCACGACTACGGCGCCACCCTGATGGAGCTCAGCCGCTTCACCGAGGCGAAGGATGCCTTCGGCTCCTGCGTGAACCTGGACCCGAAGAACCCCCAGTGCCTCAACAACCTGGCCATCGCCCAGCGCAAGGCGGCCCTGACGGACTCGGCCCTCAAGGAGCTGAAGGACACGCAGACGGCGGAGAACACCGCCCCCTCCCTCTACGTCCTGGGCAAGCAGTACAACGGCCAAGGGCTGGTGGCCGAGGAGGAGCGCACCTACAAGAAGTGCCTGCGCCTGGATGGCAAGTACGCGCCCTGCCATTACGGCCTCTTCGAGATCTACAAGGAGGCCCAGAAGAAGGACGCGGCCACCATCGCCTGCAAGAACTTCCTCAAGTACGGCTCCGCCGAGGAGTTTCCCACCGAGACCCAGACTTGTGAGAAGTTCCTGGCCGACGACAGCTTCTGACCTCTGACTCCCCTTCTCCCCCGGTAATGCCTTCGCGATGAGCGTCCGGCTCACCGTCACCCAGCGCAGTGAGGCCGGCAGTGCCGCCAAGCCCATCGAGCACCTGCTCGACGAGGCGAGCATCACCTTGGGCCGCGACAAGACCTGCCAGGTGGTGCTGGCGCAGCAGGCCGTGTCACGTAACCACGCGCGCATCTCCCAGGAGGGCAACCTCTTCTTCCTGG
Source organism: Hyalangium ruber (assembly GCF_034259325.1). Classification (NCBI taxonomy): domain Bacteria; kingdom Pseudomonadati; phylum Myxococcota; class Myxococcia; order Myxococcales; family Archangiaceae; genus Hyalangium; species Hyalangium rubrum. The sequence goes on from NZ_JAXIVS010000001.1 coordinate 969,785, forward strand.
AGGACCTGGGCAGCGCCTATGGCACCCAGATCAACGGCAAGCCGCTGCCCAAGGGCGAGAAGCACCGGCTGAAGAACGGGGACGTCATCGCCATCGCGCAGTTCGACGTGAAGTTCACCCACGTGGCGGACGTGCCGAAGAACATCGGCTCGGAGAAGACGTCCTTCGTGGCGCGCAGTCTGGTGAAGGACGCGATGCGCGGCATCGCCAGCGGCGAGGGGCCCTACTTCCGGGTGATGAACGGCCCCCGCGAGGGCGAGCGCATCGAGATCAACGACGCCCAGGAGATCATCATCGGGAGAGACGAGACGGCGGACGTCATCTTCAAGGACGACCTCATCTCCCGCCGCCACGTGAAGCTGCGCCGCGACTGGTCCGGCACCCACGTGGAGGACCTGAACAGCCGCAACGGCATCAAGGTCAACAAGAAGAAGGTCAACCGCAAGACGCTCAAGGACAGCGACGAGATCGAGGTCGGCAACGTCCGCCTGCTCTATGTGGACCCCTCCGACGCGGCGGGGCCCTCGGTGGTCATCCCCGAGGAGCCGGTGGACGAGGGAGGCGGCGAGGAGGAAGAGGAGCACACGCAGAGCCTGCCGGCACACAAGGTCTCCTCGGTCTCCAAGCGCGTGGCGAAGCCGAAGGAAGAGGAGCCTCCGAAGGAGGAACCGCCCAAGGCGGAGGAGCCTCCCAAGGAGGAGGAGCCACCCCCGCCGGCCGAGCCGGATCCGCTGGCCTCCGAGCCGCCGCCCGAGGAACCGCCCCCGCCCGAGGAGCCGCCCCCGCCGCCCGTGATGCGGCCGCGCCCCATGCGCGAGGAGCCCATGGAGAGCGGGACGAGCCGGATCGGCGGATTCGACGTGCAGAAGATGGTGCCGCTGGCGCTGATGGGGCTGTTCGCCCTGCTGGCGATCGGCCTCATCATCGCGCTGATCGTCGGCGCCTGAAGCACGCCGCCCCTCCCCCGAAGGGAGAGGGGCGCATGCACGGCCCAGGAACTACCGGGTGGAGATACGCGCCACGGGCTGGATGTTGAGGTCCGGCGCGAGCTCCTGGTAGCTGAGCACGGAGAACGGCGGGTTGAACTCGTACTCCAGCAGCTTGCGCACGTAGCGCCGGATGTCCATCGCCGTGAGGATGACGGGGCGCTGGGCGCTGGGCGGCAGGTGGCCGCACTCGGCCTTCACGGCCTGGACGATCTCCTGGGCCAGCTCCGGCTCCAGAGCCAGGTGCGTGCCCGCCGAGGTGCGCTTGATCGAGCCGCGGATGGCCTCCTCGATCTGCGGATCCAGCAGGTAGACGACCAGGGTGCCGGTACCGCGCGCGTACTTGTGGGAGATGTAGCGCCGCAGGGCCGCGCGCACGTGCTCGGTGAGCATCACGTTGTCGGCCTCCACCTGCCCGTACTCGGACAGCGACTGGAGGATGCCGCGCAGGTCTCGGGTGGAGATCTCCTCCTCCACGAGGCGCTGGAGGATGTCCGTGAGCTTCAGCACGTTGACGACCTTCGGCACCACCTCCTTGATGATGGCGGGGAAGGCCTTCTCCAACTGGTCCAGCATCGTCTGGACCTCCTGGACGCCCAGGAAGTCACGCGCGTTGCGGCGGAGGATGGCCGCCAGGTGGAGGATGATGTAGCCGGGCACGTCCCAGGTGGTGAGCCCCGCGGCCTCGAGCGTGTCCCGGTACTGCTCGGGCACCCAGGCAGCCGGCTGGCGCGTGGCCGGGTTGATGGCCTCGAAGCCCTGGATGTTCATCAGCTTCAACCGGTCCACCGTGTCGTTCACCAGCACGTGGCCGATGGTGGCCTGACCGGTGACGACGGGCACCTCGTTGATCTGGATCTGGTAGGCGCCCGGCGGCAGGCCCGAGTTGCCACGCGCGCGCACGCCCGGGAAGCGTACGCCCAGCTCCACGAAGAGGCCGTCGCGCATGAACGGGATGAGCTCGAAGAGGAACTTGCCGCTGTCCTGCCGCGAGTCCACATAGGGCACCAGCGCGTCGCTCACCTCCAGAACGATGGGGGTAACGACGGGGACGAACAGCTCGGACTCGGGGTTGATGGGCTCCTTGGGCGCCGGCTCGCTGGAGGACGGAGTGCCGTTCTCCGACTCGGTCGGCACCATGCCGCCACCGCCCTCCTCCGCGACGGCCTCCTCCTTCTGCTTCTTGAGCATCTTCCAGGCGCCGAAGCTCGCCGCGCCGCCCAGCGCCAGGAAGGGAATGGTCGGCAGGCCGGGGATGACCGACAGCAGGAAGAGCATGCCGCCGGCGATGCCGATGGCCTTCGGGTAGGCGGTCAGCTGCGTGCCGACGTCCTTGCCCAGGTGGTTGCCCTCCTCATCGCCTCCCACGCGCGTCACGATGATACCGGCGCAGGTGGAGATGAGGATGGCGGGGATCATACCGACCAGACCGTCACCGATGGTGAGCAGCGCGTACTTCTGCGCGGCGGCGCCCACCTCCATGCCCTTCTGCATCACGCCGATGATGAGGCCACCGACGATGTTGATGACGGTGATGATGATGGAGGCGATGGCGTCGCCCTTGACGAACTTCATGGCGCCGTCCATGGCGCCGAACAGCTGGCTCTCACGCTCCAGGTCGCGGCGCTTGCGCTTGCCTTCCTCCATGTCGATGGAGCCGGCGCGCATGTCGGCGTCGATGGACATCTGCTTGCCGGGCATGGCGTCCAGGGTGAAGCGCGCGGCCACTTCGGCGACGCGCTCCGAGCCCTTGGAGATAACGATGAAGTTCACCACCGTGAGGATGATGAAGATGATGGCGCCGACGACGAAGTTGCCCTGAACCACGAACTTACCGAAGGCGACGACCACCTCGCCCGGGTCACCCGTCAGCAGGATGAGTCGCGTGGTGGAGATGGTGAGCGCCAACCGGTACATCGTGGTGATGAGCAGCAGCGTCGGAAACACCGACAGCCGCAGCGCCGTTGGCACGTAGAGCGAGATGAGCAGCAGCACCACCGAGATGCTGATGTTGAACGTCAGCAGCACGTCCAACAGCAGGGTGGGCAGCGGGACGATCATCATCCCGACGATCGCCACCACCACGCAGGCCAGGACGATGTCGGAATACTTGGAGAGGAAGCTGTTCGGATTGGATGCCATCGGCGGAGACCATCCTAGTCCGCCCCACGCCCGCGCCCCAAGTCCCTGGGGGTGGAAGCGTGCCGCTTAGCGCCGCTTCCGGTCCCGTTGCTCTTCCGCCACCTGGAGAAGCTGCTGTGCTCGCTGGACCAGCGGGCTGCCAGCCGTGCCCTCCTCGAGCACGCGCTGCAGATCCTGCTGGGCCAGGAGCAGATCGCCCCGGGCCAGGCGGGCCTCGCCCCGGTACAGCAGGGAGCTGAGCTCCTGGGGATCCTTGGAGATCGCCTCCTCGAAGCGCTCCAGCGCTCGCTCGGTGGCTCCCTGTGCAAGGTAGATGGCGCCCAGCTGGGTGTGGACCGGGGCGGTGGCCACCCCCAGGGTGACGAGCCGCTCCAGTACGGTGCGCGCCTCGTCCAGCTTGCCCTCGGTAAAGAGGCGGCGCGCGGTGGCCAGCCGCTCGGCGACGGAGCCCGGAGCGGGCTCCACCTCCGAGGGGGGCGGTGCCCGGGACGCCTGGGAGCGACGAGACTTACGAGAGGCGCGAGCAGGGGCCTCGGGCGCTTCCTTCGGAGCGGGAGGCGCCTCCACCTTGGCGGGGGGCGGCTCGGGCTTCACGGGTGGAGGGGGCTCGGCGGCCTGGGCGGCGGCAGGCGGCTCGGCCTTGGGCGCGGGCAGAGGCGGCGCGGGGTCGGCGGCGGCGCCTCCCTTGCGTGGGGGCCGGAGGGCGAGCTCGGGCACCGTGGGGCGAGCGCTGGCAAGCTCCTCCTCATCACGTTCCCGGCGCGACTTGGGCCGCGGGGCACGCTTCTCGAAGTGGTGGATCTTCACGGGGGCAGGAGGTTTCTTCCTGCCGGACCCCTGCGAATTGGCCATGGTCCAAGGAGCGCCGGGAGCCCCGGCGCCAGCGGCCTACTTCTTCGGTTGTTCGGAGTTGGCGCTCCGCTGGGCGGCCTCGATGGTCTCGATGGCCGCGGCCGCCAGCAGACGCGCACGCATGGTGAGAGGATCCTTGTTCTCGGGATCCAGATCGACGGCTCGAGCGAAGTCCTGGGCTGCCTCCATGATGTTGCCCAGCCGCAGGTGGACCTCTCCTCGGTTCACCAGCGCGGCGGAGTCTTTGGGGTTGAGCCGCAGCGCGTGATGGAAGTGCTCCAGGGCCACATCGAGGTCATCTTCCGCGAGGCAGATGGCACCGAGGGCCGTCCGGTAATACGCCTCGGCGGGGTCGCGCTCCGCCAGCTCCTCGAAGATGTGCCGGGCGTCCTCGTAGTTGCCTTGCTCGTACAGCTGGAAGGCATCCATGGCCCTTTCGAGCATCTCGGGGCCAGTGGTGCCCGCCTGCTGTGCGGTAGAGGCGTCGTCGGAGTTCGCCATCGGCGGTCATCCTAGAACGAATGAGCGGAGCCCACCTCTTCGCGGGCCTGGGTCACTTATCACGGTCCGCCGAGATCATGGAAGCCATCCCAACCCGGCAAGACCTGTTGCACGCGCCTGGGATCACGAACCCTTCGTGATCCATCGGCCTTCGAATCATCGAGCGCGGAGCCCCATTCGTTGCGCCCCGGGAAAAATGGGCGAAAAATGATCGGAGGAAACTCCGGGAGGGGTCCGACCCATAATCCATTTGTAAGGGTTGCTGCTCCCCACCTACCCCGCCTCTCTGAAGGAGACTGCCATGTCGATCACGAACAACGCCAACAACGCCATCCGCGATGCCAAGAGCCCCTCGACCCAGCTGACCTCCATCGAGCAGGACACCCTGGCTGGCCTCACCGGTGACGACTACAAGCGCGCCTACGCCCAGCTCATGCTCCAGAAGCAGCAGGAGACCGTCTCCTTCGTCTCCAACGTCATGAAGAAGCGCAACGAGATGATCATGGCCACCGTGGGTAACCTCCGCTAAGCCCTCGGTTTCTCTCGCTGTCTCTTCCGGCCTCGTGTGGCTCGCCCCTGGCGAACCTCACGGGGCCGGTTGCTTTTCGGCCCTCTTTTGACGCACCGCATCATGCCCGGGAGAAAATCTCCGAAAAATGATCGGAGGAAACTCCGGAAGGGCTCCGTCCCATAATCCATTTGTAAGGGTTGCTGCTCCCACCCACTTCTCCAAAAGGAATTCGCCATGTCCATCACCAACAACGCCAACAACGCCATCCGCGACGCCAAGAGCCCCTCGACCCAGCTCACCTCCATCGAGCAGGACACCCTGGCCGGCCTCACCGGTGACGACTACAAGCGCGCCTACGCCCAGCTCATGCTCCAGAAGCAGCAGGAGACCGTCTCCTTCGTCTCCAACGTCATGAAGAAGCGCAACGAGATGATCATGGCCACCGTGGGTAACCTCCGCTAAGCCTTCCGCTTCTCTCGCTGTCCCTTCCGGCCTCGTGTGGCTCGCCCCCCCCGGCGATCCTCACGGGGCCGGTTGCTTTTTTCACGTCCCCCACTGTTCCATAGCGCGCGACTCCGCCCGCCTCGAGGAACCCTCCATGCGCCGCTTGCCCCTCCTCTTCCTGTGCGCCACCTGCGCCCTGATGCTCTCCACGGGCTGTGGAGGCGGGGATGATCCCGTCCCCGACTCGGGCACACCCTACGTGCCGCCCATCCCCGACGCGGGCACTCCGGACTCGGGCGTCCCGGACTCGGGGACGGTCGATCTCTTTCCTCCCTCCGTGAGCAGCCACACGCCCCCGAACAACGCCATCGCCGTGCCCCCCGAGAGCGTCATCACCGTGACGTTCAACGAGCCGATGCGGGCCGACCGAGGGACGCTGCAGATCTCCCCGGGCAACACCCTGATCCAGGTGCGCCCGGAGTTCTGGAACACCGCCCGGACCACGGTGACGTTCACCTTCGCTCAGGGCCTGCCGCTGAAGACGAAGCTGACCCTCAACGTGGTCGACTTCGCGGATGCGGCCGGCAATCCCCTGCCCGCCCCCTTCACCTTCACCTTTACGGTGAGCGACGGGCTGCCCCCGCGCGTCGCCGAGGCCGCTCCCATCGAGGGCGCCAGCCAGGTGCCCCTCAGCACCGCCCAGGTCTCCCTCACCTTCAACGAGCCCATGGACACCAGCGTGGGCACGCTCACTCCGGGCGGCGGCCTCACCCTGGGCACGCCCACCTGGAGCGCCGACAAGCAGACCCTCACGGCCCCTATCTCCGGGCTCGTCAACAACGGCGTCTACTCCGTGCGGCTCCAGGGCTTCCGCAACCTCATCGGCAAGGCCTTCGACGAGACCACCTACCTGGGAGACGGCAAGCTGGACTTCGGCACCGGCCCCGACGTCACCCCGCCCACGGTGGCCGAGACCAGCCCGGCGCCCGGTGAGCAGAACGTGCCCGCCGACAGCACCTCACTGATCTACGTCGCCTTCAGCGAGCCCATGAGCCCCGTTGGCACCGCGACCCTGGTGGACAACGGCAACACCCCTCTGGCTGCCACCTGGTCGTCGGATGGGTTCATCGCCACCTTCGACGTGCTGGATCGCCTGCGCCCGGGCGCCACCCTGCGCGTGCAGTTCGCCGGCTTCAAGGATCGGGCAGGCAACGCCTTCAACCCGAACGTCTACCTGACCAGCGGCGCCATCACCTTCGCCACGGCGACCGATCGCACCCGGCCCTACGTGGTGAGCTCCAACCCCGCCGAGGGCGCACAGGAGGTTTACGCCTTCGAGCTCTACGTCAAGCCCGGCAGCCCGCCGACGGTGGGCCAGCGCAAGGTCATCACCTTCCAGTTCAGCGAGCCGATGAACACCGCCTTCATGGATGGCACGCTGTATTCCACCGGGGATGGCACCATCCCGCCTCGCACCCTCACCGGCCAGTGGTCCACCAATCGCCGGACGCTGACCTTCACCCTCAACCCGCCGCCGACGGGCGGGCCTCCGCTGGAGCAGTTCCGCCAGTACAGCCTGGACCTCTCCACGCTCCGGGATCCTTCCGGCAACCTGCTCGACACGATGCACCCGGTGCTGCAGGACGGCCGGCTCGACTTCAAGACCCTGCCCAACGACGTGGACCTCAACCAGGCGTGCGAGGACGTGCTGCTGAAGACGAACCTCATCTCCGTCACCGCCACCAGCACCATCACCGGCGCGACGCCCCGCACGGACGTGCTCCGCGAGCGCTACTCGGTGACGCTGCCCGCCAGCGGCACGCAGTTCCAGGGCTTCACCAAGTTCATCCCCAGCACCCACGCCGAGTACTCGCTGTTCCTCAGCACGAGCGTGTTGACCACGATGACGGACGCGACGGGCGAGTCCGCCATCGTCCGGCAGGGCAACGCTCCGGACGCGTGCCCCAACCACATCCGCTACTACGTGGACTTCGCGGCCCGGAGCTACCCCGAGCTGCGCATGCGCTTCGGCCCCTCGGCGGAGTCCCAGTTCCAGCTCCTGCTCCTCGGGACGCTCTGACCGAGGCGCCAGCCCTGGCGGCAAGCGCCGCCGCCGGGGCTCACGGGCCCTTCAGCTCGAGATCCAGCTCGTGGATCGCCGCATCCGGGAACGGGGTGTTGAAGATCGCCGTCACCGAGTCCTGCAGCGTCTCGGTGTTGCGCAGGCGCAGCTGCATCGGCTTGGGCGTCTGGCCCGCGGGCGCCAGGCGCGCGGTGATGACGTAGCGGCCCAGTGCGATGTCCCGGACCGAGTCCGAGCCAGCCGGGGGCTTGGCCGTCACCGCCTGCCCCGTGCTGCCGTCGATCAACGGGCCATCGGGCGTGAACGTCAGCTCCACGTCCTGCCGCTCGAAGTACACCTCGTCCCCCGGCACCCGGTAGATGTTCACCGAGGCCCCGTAGAACCGATCCTGCTCGGCGCGAGGGCCCGTCAGCTTCCAGGTGAAGTTGCGCACCGCGCCTTCCGTGCCCGCGAACGCGTTGGGGTTCTCGGGGGCCAGGTCGATCTTGTAGGTGCGGCCCTGGAACGGGCGCTCCATCTGGATGGAGACCTTCCAGCTCCCGTTGGGCACCTCGACCCGGTAGCGCCCGTCCTGCCCCGTCGTCCCGAAGACGTATGAGGCGAGGAAGACCGTGTTCTCCACCACGACCTTGAGGTTCTGCAGGGGCTTGCCCTGGGTGTCGACGACCAGCCCCTTCACCACCCCGCCCTCCAAGCCCCCGGAGCCCCCTCCTCCCCCCGGGTTGTCCGAGCCCCCGTCCGGGACGGACGAGCCATTGCCAGAGCAGGCCACCAGGGCCGCGGCGAGCCAGAACGTCCATACCCCTCTCAAGAATGTGCGCATAACACCTACCTTGGTTGGAAGCATCGAAGGTTCACCCTGAGAGAAAATCCCCGAAAAAATGATCGGAGGAAACTCCTCAGGGGGTCCGTCCCATAATCCATTTGTAAGGGTTGCTGCTCCACCCACTTCTCCAAAAGGAATCCGCCATGTCCATCACCAACAACGCCAACAACGCCATCCGCGACGCCAAGAGCCCCTCGACCCAGCTCACCTCCATCGAGCAGGACACCCTGGCCGGCCTCACCGGTGACGACTACAAGCGCGCCTACGCCCAGCTCATGCTCCAGAAGCAGCAGGAGACCGTCTCCTTCGTCTCCAACGTCATGAAGAAGCGCAACGAGATGATCATGGCCACCGTGGGTAACCTCCGCTAAGCCTTCCGCTTCTCTCGCTGTCCCTTCCGGCCTCGTGTGGCTCGCCCCCCCCGGCGATCCTCACGGGGCCGGTCGCTTTTGGGCCCCCGGCTTGATCCGGGACCGGAACTTCACGGAAAATGAAATTGGAAATCCGGAAGAAACTCTCAGTCCGGCTTCCCGATAATCAGTTTGTAGGCAGTACCCCACCCCAATCAGCCTTCTGGAGTTACCGCCATGTCGATCACCAACAACGCCAACAACGCCATCCGCGACGCCAAGAGCCCCTCGACCCAGCTCACCTCCATCGAGCAGGACACCCTGGCTGGCCTCACCGGTGACGACTACAAGCGCGCCTACGCCCAGCTCATGCTCCAGAAGCAGCAGGAGACCGTCTCCTTCGTCTCCAACGTCATGAAGAAGCGCAACGAGATGATCATGGCCACCGTGGGTAACCTCCGCTAACGGTCGCTGAAGTCCCGAAGCAGTCCCAGCCGGCCGCGCATCCCGGTTGCCCTCGAGGCAACCGGTGGCGTGGCCGGTTTCGTATGCGGGTCTTCGCATTCCCTGGGAAGAAACCATGGACATCTCCAAAGTCTCCGACGCAGCCATGCTCGCCGCGCTGCGGTCCAGCACCGGCCTGAGCCAGGTCGAGCAGGACACGCTGTCCGGCCTCACCGGCGACGACTACAAGCGCGCCTACGCTCAGCTCATGCTTCAGAAGCAGTCCGAGACCGTCTCCTTCTGCAGCAACGTGCTGAAGAACGGCTCGAAGATGACGTCGATCAACAACCTGCGCTAACCGCTGCGCGCCTTACCGCGGTTCCTCCGGCCTCACGCCAGGCGGCCCCCTTCGGGCCCCGGGTGTGGGGCCGGTTGCTTTTCGGCCTCGCAGACGCCCGCTGGGCAAAAAAGAATCGGCCGCTCGGTCCAGGTGCGGGAAGAGCACCGAGGAACCGAACGGCCGAGGGGTATGCCCGCGGAGCCCTCGAGAGGGCCCCGCTTCATGAACGCTCTGGAGGAATTACTCCCAGCGGTCCGACAGAAGCTCCTTCATGCGGCGCTTCATCTTGCCCACGAACGCGTCATCGCGGAGCTTGTTCGAGAACTCGTAGCCGTACTTCTTGGAGGAGACCTCCTTGAACTTGTCGCCGATCTCCTGCTCGGAGGCGTTCGGGTTCTCCGCCAGCCACTTCTCCATGTCCTTCTTGATCTCGTCGCGCATGTGCGTCGCGCGGCCCTCGCCCAGGCCCTTCTTGCGAGACTCGAAGAACTTGTTGATCTCGCCGGCGACCGCATCCTTCGACATCGGAGCGGCCGGCTGATCGGCGCTCGCCTGCGCGGAGGAAGAGGCAGGGGCGGCCGGCGGAGTCGGAGAGGTGTAGCCCGAGATAGTGTTTCCCATGGAAGTCTCCCTTTGAAAGTCGAAGGTCTTACTGAGTTATCGGGACCGCGCCGGAAAAGTTGCGCACCTGCGATCAGGGAGTGCTCCGAGGTGCGCGGAGCCCTCCCCAACGCTGACGCGCGGCGTCATCAGCCCTTGAGCTTGCCGAGGCTGGGGTTCTTCATCCAGTTCTTGAAGGACTCGATCTCCTTCTGCTCGGTCTTCGGATCCAGAGGCTGGTTCGAGGGCGGCGCGTCCGGGTTGCCCAGGGACATGGCCTTGGAACCCTTGCCCGACTCGAAGCCATCCTGGGGACCCTTGGCGCGGGGCGCCGAGGCCGGAGCCGACGCAGTGGCGGCGGGAGCCGGAGCCGCGGCCTGCTGCTCCGCGGGCGCAAAGCCGCGCGTGGACAGGTAGGCGCTCATCCACTCCAGGGCCTCCATGAGGACGTCGGGCGTGGGGCCGGCGGCGGCGTCCTTGGAGTAACGGAGGAAGGCCTCCTTCACGTCGTTGTAGAGCTGAACGTCGATCTGCGCGCCCTGCTTGGTGTTGCTCAACAGCGCGGCCGTCTTGCGCAGCACCTGCTGGAGCGAGCCAGTGGAGGTCTTGGCGATCTTCTCCATCTCGGCGGCGATCTTCTCGCGCTTCTCGAGCAGCTCGGGCGGAGCCTCGGGGGGAGCCATAGACGGATCAACGATCGGCTTCTTCTGCTCACTCGACATGAAATCCATCCTCCGTGTAGGGGAGCAGGCAGCCTAGCAGAAAGACCCTTCCACCCGGAAAGATCCACCTAGACGTGCCCTTCCGTGCGGTCCGCCCGCCTCAGCGGCGCGAGAGCGCGGAGATCATCGCGTTGGCCTTGCGCGTCACGGGGTCATCCTCGGGCGCCAGCGTGGCGGCGCGGCGCAGGTCGTCCATGGCCTGCGTCTTCTGTCCCATACTGAGCTTTACCTCGGCGCGGCCCACGTAGGCCTGGCCGTCGTTGGGAGCCAGCTTGATGGCCACGTCATAGGCGGCCAGCGCGCCCTGGCCGTTTCCGGCGGCCAGTTCCACCACGCCCAGCGCCTTGGCGAAGTAGGCGTCCGTGGGGTTCACCGCGTAGAGCCCCTGGAAGAGCGTGCGGGCCTCGTTCACCCGGCCCTGGTAGAAGAAGAAGTAGGCCGTCTTGGCGATGGCGTAGAGCTCTTCGTCCGAGTAGCCGCGCACCTCGCGCAGGGTGGCCTTGCCATCGGCCCACTTCTGCAGCGCCGCGACGAGCTTGGCCTCTTCCTGGGGGCTGTTGGGATCCGGTGCGGCCATGGCGTTAGAAGCCCTCGTCCTTCTGTTCCTCGTGCATGCGGCGGCGGATCTCCTGCACCTCGGAGTGGACGTGGCCCACCAGCGCCAGCATCTGCGCCTCGCGCTGCAGCAGCGCCTTGAGCCGGTCCATGCGGTCCGGCGGCGCGTTGATGCGCGCCAGCCCGCGCTCCAGCAGCCGGCGCTGGTCGTTCTCGCCGCGCTCGGCCACCGACTCCAGGTGGGGCCGGTCCGAGAAGCCCTCGAGCGGGGCGTCGTTGTTGCGCGGGTTGGGCGGCGAGGGCAGCCGCATCTCCTCCGAGGAGTGCGCCGGCCCGATGAAGTCCAGCAGCGCCGCCGAGGCCAGGGCCGGGTTCTTCGGGTTGCCGGCCTTGCCCGCCTTCTTGCGGTTGAGCTGCGAGGGGTCGACGAGCTTCTCGCGAACGCTGCGCGGACCACCCCACGGCCAGAGGGGCGCTTTCGGGGGCTGATTATTGATATTCGCCATGGTGCTGACCCAACCTCACTCCAGAAGGGGTTCGTCCGTCCAGCCCTCTCCTACCGCCGGCCGCCTGCCTGCTGCTCCTGCTGCAAGGCGTAGACGAAGTTGAGGACCTCGGCCACCGCGTCGTACAGCTCCTCCGGCACCTCGTTGCCCACGTCGATGCGGTAGAGGGCGTTGGCCAGGGCGACGTTCTTCATGACCGGGATGTTGTACTGCTTGGCGATCTCCCGGATCTTCTCCGCCTTCAGGCGCAGGCCCTTGGCCACCACGCGCGGCGCGGAGTCCTTCTCCTTGTCGTACTTCAGCGCGATGGCGATCTCGGTCTCGTCGTTCATGGCCGCCTCCCATGATAGCCCCTGAGGGGTTTCACGCGCGAGCCGGGGCCCCGCCGCCCTTCAACCCGTAGACGAAGTTGAGGACCTCGGCCACCGCGTCGTACAGCTCCTCGGGGATGTCCTGCCCCACGTCCACCCGGAGAAGCGCGTGCGCCAGCGGCACGTTGCGCAAGAGCGGCACGTCCGCGCTCCGGGCGAGTTCCTTGATCTTCTCGGCCTTGAAGTCGAGCCCCTTGGCCAGCACCCGGGGGGCGGCGTCCTTCTCCCGGTCGTACTTGAGCGCCACGGCGACGTGGTCGGGGTTGGTGACGATCACGTCGGCGCTCTTGACGGACTCCATCTGAGCGCCCTCCATGATCTCCTGGTGCATCTGCTTGCGGTGGGCCTTGTGGTGCGGGTCGCCTTCGCTCTCCTTGTATTCCTTCTTCACGTCGTCCTTCGACATCATCATGTCCTTCATGTAGGACTTGCGCTGCCACCAGACGTCGAAGATGCCGAAGAGGATGAAGACGAGGCCCACCCGGGCGGCCACGCGGTACACCAGCTCGCCCATGACGGCCATGATGCCGACCACGTCCTGATTCACCGTCTGCACCACCATGCCCATGGCGTCGCGCACCACACCGTAGACGACGTAGGCGGCGATGCAGATCTTCGTGAGATTCTTGATCAGCTCGACCACGGCCTTCTTGGAGAACATGTTCTTCAAGCCGCCGATGGGGTTGAGCTTGTCGAACTTGGGCATCAGCGGGTCCATGGTGAAGAGCGCCCCCACCTGGAGGAACTCCACCAACCCGCCGATGATGGCGCCGCTCAAGGCCACCGGAATGGTGAGCAGCACCACGGTGCGCACCGACATCTCCATGAGCTGATACGTGGCCACATCGAGCATCTCGGGCTTGCCGATGTGATCGAAGGTGAAGCGGAAGAGCGTCTTCACCTCCTCCTCGATCATGTCCCAGGTGCTCTTGAGGGCGCCCAGGCCGACGAGGAAGACGAACACGGCCGTCAGGTCCTTGCTCTTCCAGACCTGACCCTTCTTGCGTGAGTCGTCGAGCTTCTTTTGTGTGGGTTCTTCTGTCTTTTCGTCGGACATGACGAACCCCGCCTCAGGTGAGGATTCTCAGCGCCTGCTTGAGGGACGCGAGCATGGAGACGAACTCTCTCTGAAAGCGCCCCATGAGCAGCGGCAGGGCGATGGCGGCGACGATCACGCCCACCAGCGGCTTGATGGCCATGGAGATGAAGAAGACCTGGATCTGCGGGGCCACGCGGTTGATGGCGCCCAGCGCCAGGTCCGTGAGGAAGGTGGCCAGCATGATGGGGGCCGCCAGCGCGAGGCTGATCGCCAGCAGGTCCGCGAAGACGCGGATCATCAGGTCGAAGAACGGCCAGACGCCGCCGCTGAACTGGGGGAACTTGTCCAGGGGGATGGCGACGAGGCTGTCGGCCAGCGCCTCGATGACGATGTGGTGCCCGTTGAGCGTGAGGAAGAGCACCACGGCCAGTTGCACCTTGAGGCTGGAGAGGAGCGACACCTGCTGGCCGAGCTGGGGCACGTAGAGCTGGGCGTTGTTGCTGCCGGCCATGGTGTCGGCCAGGGTGCCGGCCACACGTGCGGCGTCGAAGACGACGTTGACGATGAAGGCCAACGTCACCCCGATGAAGATCTCCTTCAGCAGCAGAGCGATGTAGGGCAGCGCCGTGGTGGGCAGCGCGCCCATGGTGCCGGACACCGCGGGGAACATCACGATGGCCAGGGTGATGCCCACGCCCATCTTCACCTCGGTGGGCACCACCTCGCCGCCGAGGAACGGGGAGAAGATCAGCACCGGCATCACCCGGCACATGAGCAAGCCCACCGTGAAGATGACGAGCGAGAGATTGGTCTCCGCTCGTAGCTGTGAGAGGACGTCCGAGACGTTCATCGCGCGATGAGGGCCGGGAACTGGTCGAAGACGTGGAAGGTGAAACGCACGAGCTGGTGGCCGATCCACGGCCCCGTCATGGCGAGCACCATGAACACCACGATGACCTTGGGAGCAAAGGTGAGCGTCTGCTCCTGGATCTGCGTGGTGGCCTGGAAGAGCGCGATGATGAAGCCCACCAGGAGGCTGATGATGACGGGCGGCGCCGAGGCGACGAGCACCAAGTAGAGCGCCTGCTGGGTGATGACGGACAGTTGGTGCATGGCGCGTCTCCTACAGGTAGCCGATGACCAGGCCCTTGGCGATGAGGTACCAGCCATCGACGAGGACGAAGAGCAAGAGCTTGAAAGGCATGGAGATGGTGGTCGGTGACAGCATGTGCATGCCGAGCGCCAGGAGGATGTTGGCCACCACCATGTCGATGACGATGAAGGGCACGAAGAGCAGGAAGCCGATCTGGAAGGCCTCCTTCAATTCGGACACCACGAAGGCGGGGATGATGATCATGAAATCCTTGTCCCCGATGCTCTCGCGGTCCTCCGCCTTGCGCATCTTCTTCGCCAGGTGGAAGAAGAGCGCGCGGTCCTTGTCCTTCACCTTGCGGATGAGGAAGTCGCGCAGCGGCTCCTTGGAGCGGTTGGCCGCTTCCAACATGGTGCCCACTGTCTCCGAGGAGAGGAGACTGGGTCCCTTGGCCCAGATGTCCACCGCCGCGGCCCGGTACATCTCCTGCCCCACGGGGGCCATGATGTAGACGGTGAGGATGATGGCCAGGCCCGTAATCACCTGGGTGGGCGGGATCTGCTGGGTGCCCAGCGCCGAGCGGACAATGGAGAGCACCACCGAGATCTTCACGAAGCTCGTCACCATCATCAACATGAACGGCACGAGCGACAGAGCCGCCAGCGCCAGGATGAGGATGAGCGGCCGCGAGGCGAACGACTCGTTCGTCGCGGAGTTGATGACTTCTTCGGGAACGGCGTCAGGCCCCCCACCCTTGCGGCGCTGGGCGAGGGCGACCGCCGGCTGAAGCGCGATCGCGGCGGCGAAGAGCCAGGGGGTGATTCGGGAGAGGGTCGAACGAGCGGACGAGAGAGTCACGGGAGCGATCTTCAGGACTGAGGAGGCTGGGAGCCGGTCCGGCGGGAGAGGAGCTTCTGGAGAAAAGGGCTCAGGGGGACGACGTTGGCCCGGGGGCTCTCGGCGCGGATGCGCTCGACGGCCTGGGTATCGAGCTTCGACAGGAGCTGCAGACCGCCCTCACCGCCACCCACCAGCAGGTACTCGTCCGCGGCCTTCAACACGAAAAGGGTGCGACGCTGGTCCAGCGGGACGCGCTCCAGCACCGTCACCACCGACTGGCGCCCGGCTCCCACGTTCTGCAGCCCCATCAGCCGGCGCAGGCCCACGTTGAGCGTCAGGTAGATGGAGGCAATCACCGCCCCCAGCAGGAACAGCGTGCGCGCCAGCGTCCAGCCCAGCCCCTCCGGCTCTTCGGCGGTCGCCGAGGGTGCGAACGGGTCGGGCAGCTCCTTCTCGGTCTGCGCGGGCGCTGCGACAGGTGCCGGTGCCTCGGAAGCTGGCGTGGCCGGAGCCGGTGCGGCGACGGGGGCCGGAGCGGGAATGGGAGCCGCCGCGGCAGGCTGCGCGGGGGCCTGCGCCCCAGCGAACGTGGGCGCGAGCAGCAGCAGGGCGCTGGCCAGGAGGGCCGGACGTGATTGGGAGACGAGGAAAACCGCCATGACTGGGAGCGAGGCTAGTCCATTCCACCGCGAGACCGCCATGGCTCCACGCCAGTTCCGGGGAGCCCCCCTGCCTGCCCTCCAACCTGCGCGGCTAGCCGGCGAGGGAGATCACCCGGACGCCCAGCTGACCTTCCACCTCCACCAGCTCACCCCGGGCCACCACCTTGCCGTTGACCGACAGCTCCACCGGCTCGCCCGCGGAGCGGTGCAGCTCGATGACCTGGCCTACCTTCAGCGCCACCACCTCGTCGGCGGTGACAGGCACCCGCGCGAGCTCCACGGCGATCTGCAGCGGGATGTCGGCCAGTAGCTCGCCACCCTCTGGCTTGTTCGCGTCGTCCAAGGCATCCCCTTCCGACTCCGGAGGTACCTCGTTCTCCGGGTTGGTGAAAGCTTCTTCCTCTTCGGCGCGCGAGGCGCCGGGCTCGCCCTCGCCGGGCGTCGGGGGGATGACCCGCTGGAAGGCCGGCTCCCCGATGATGATGTTCTTGACGCGCGCCTTGTACCGGCCGTCCTCGACGAAGACCTCGGCCTCCACCCGGGAGTTGCCGCTGCCCACGCGCAGCGTGGCCGTGCCCTTCTCTCCGCGGTCCGGGCGCGCCGTGAGCGCGTCCATCAGCACCACGTCCTTCACGCGGATGTAGGCCAGGTCGCTGCTGGCGACCTCCGCCTGGCCGATCTCCGCGCGCAGCCACGTGCGCACCGTGGACAGCATCTTCAGGTTGGCCTTGATGTCCGAGCGCAGCCGGATGCGCCGCTCGGGGAGCTTGCGCCCCTCGTCCGCCGCGCTCACCACCGAGCCAGGAATCACCAGGCGCACCATGCCCGTATAGGGGCCGATGGTGGCATTGAGGTGGACGGCGATGACCAGCTCGTCCTCGCCCAGCTTGGCGGCCACCTCGTCCAGGCCACGCGCCACCGACTCCAGGCGCAGGCGGGGCACGTTGGGCTCCAGCCCTGGGGTGAGCGCCTTGAGCGCCTCGAGGATGACGAAGCTCATCACCCCTTCCTCGATGTCCGTGAGCGGCCGCAGCCCCACCGTCTCGCCGGCCCCGCCCAGCAGCATGTCCACCACGTTGTGGGCCAGCGCCAGCTCCACCTCCATGATGACCCGGCTCTTGTGCGCGCCGGGCGCCAGCACGGTCAGGAAGGAGCTCTCGCCCAGGTGGCGGCGCAGCTCCGTGGCGGGACGGATCTGCACCGAGACGAGCGAGAAGCGCGGCTCGGCGTCGAAGAGCGCCTTGAGCCGGGAGTACAGCGTCTCCACGGAGCTGGGCAGCGGCAGCAGCCGCTGCGCCCGGGCGGACAGCCCGCTCTGCGTGCGGTCCACCCGCTCCAGGTTCTGGAACCGGAACGGCTTCCAGGCCGGAGCCGGGCGAATCTGGCGGAGGTCCACCACCATCGTCCGCTCGTAGGTTCCGGGTTCGTCATCCCGGCTCAAGCTCATGCGCGGGCCTCGAAGCGCAGCGTCTCGAGCTTCAGGCCGCGGCTGGTCAGCGCGCTCTTGAGCCCTTCGCTCTGCTCCTCGATCATCTTCAGCACGTCGCGGTCACTGCCGCTGAAGACGGCGGAGATCTTCCCGTTCTTCGCCGACAGCTTGATCGACAGGCCCTTGAGCACGTCGCTGCGCAGATCGATCTGGAACTCGGCGGCGCCCGCGCCGTTGGTGCCCACGCGCACCCGCTCGACGATCTTCTGGGCGATCTCGTTGGCGATGGCGCGCAGCCGGTCCGAGCCCGCGTTGGGCTTGGGCTTGGCCACGGGCACCGGCGCCATCAGCGCCGGGTTGAAGCGGAAGCCCGCCGCCGCGGCCGCCTCACCGCCCTGCTTGTTGTCCTTGTTGCCGCCGCCCTGGCCGCCGCCCGAGTCCGCGTCCGTCTTGAGCTCGCCCTTGGAGCGCCCGGAGGAGGCCTTGGCCGACGCGTTGCGCTCGCTGGAGGCCTCGCCATCGGCCTTGGAGTCCGAGTCGCGCGACTCGGCGCGGGTCTCGGTGACGTGCTGGTCGTCCTTGCGGCTGACCGCCACCTGGCCGCCCTGGGCCGAGTCGGTCTGCCGGCCCTGCGTCATCCGCTCCGCCTCGCCGGACTGTCCCGCCTGCACGCGCTCGTCGAAGGACTTCGCCTCCTGGCGCTGGGTGGACTGCTTCGTGGCGGCGCCTTCCTTCGCGCCCGACTCCTTGAGCGCCCGCGCGAGCACCGACTGCGCCAGGTTCTGCTTGGTGTCCTGCTTCTGCGTCTGGGCCTTCTGCTCCTGGGGCTGCTGCATCAGCTTGGAGAAGGCCGCCTCGCCCTCCTTGCGCTGCTTGCCCTTGGCCTCGGCCAGCTGCTTCTCCTGGACGAGGCGCTGGGTGGCCCGTTCTGCCTGGCGATCGTCTTCGACTCGGCTCATCGCGTATCCCTGCGGAAGAAGGAGAGGTTACTTGCGCTGGCGCGCCTGGAACAAGGCGCTTCCAATCTCTTCCTGGTTCAGTTCCTCGCGCTGCTGGCGCTCGTGCTTGACCTGCTTCTGCCAGGTCTCCTTGTGCTTCTCGATGGCCTTGAGCTCCTTGGCAGCCTCCGCCATCAGCTCGCGCTTGCGCTCCACGGTGCGCTCGGCCACCTTCACCACTTCCTTCTGGCGCTCGATGTCGAGGGCCACCTGCGCCTCCTCATCCTTCAGGCGCTGCTCGAAGCGGCTCATCATGTTCATGCCGTTGATGCCGGCGCCCTTGGCCATCACCTCGTTGAGGTAGGCCATGACCTTCTGCTTGCGCTCGGCCTTGCGGCGCTCCAGATCCTCCTCCAGGCGCTTCTGCTCCGCCTTCTCGCGCTCGAGGGCCTTGAGCGCCTCGGAGAAGGCCTGCTCCGCCTCCTCCTTGGCGCGGGCGCGCATCTCCATGAGGGTCTGTAACCGGTACGGGGGCATGGGGAGCCCATTCTAACCCGGAAAACCCCGCGAGCGTCAGTCCTCGAAAAGGGTGATGAGACGGTTGACTGTCTCCTCGAAGGTCGAGTTCGAGTGGGTGTCCTGCTTGAGGTAGTCGATGATGGCGTCGTACTTGTCGATGGCGTAGTCCGTCCGGGGATCGGTGCCGATCTGGTAGGCGCCCAGCAGGATGAGATCCCGCTGTTTCTCGTAGGTTGCGAGCGTCTCGCGCAGCTTGCCTGCCGCCTTCTTGTGGTCCTTCGAGACGATGCCGCTCATCACACGGGAGAGGCTGGCCAGCACGTCCATGGCGGGCCACTGGTTGCGCTCGCCCAGGGCACGGTTGAGGATGAAGTGGCCGTCGAGAATACCTCGGACTTCGTCGGCGATGGGCTCCTCCATGTCACCGCCGGCCACGAGGCAGGTGTAGATGGCGGTACACTTGCCCTTGTCCGAGTTGCCGGTGCGCTCGAGGATGCGCGGCAGCATGGAGAACACGCTGGGCGGGTAGCCCTGGCGGGCCGGGGGCTCACCGACGGCGAGGCCGATTTCACGCTGGGCGCGGGCCAGACGCGTCACGGTGTCCAGCATGAACATCACGTTGCCGCCGCGCTCGCGGAAGTACTCGGCGATGGCGGTGGCCACGTAGGCGGCGCGCAGACGCACGAGGCTCGGCTGGTCGGAGGTGGCGCACACCAGCACGGAGCGCTTGAGGCCCTCCTCGCCCAGCGCGTCCTCGATGAACTCGCGCACCTCGCGGCCACGCTCGCCGATCAGGGCGATGACGTTCATCTCCGCCTTGGTGTTTCGGGCGATCTGCCCCATCAGCGTGGACTTGCCGACGCCGGAGCCGGCGAAGAGGCCAATGCGCTGCCCCTCGCCCACCGTGAGCAGCCCGTCGATGCAGCGCACGCCCAGGGGCAGCGGGTGCTCGATGCGCATGCGGGTGAACGGGTCCGGACAGTCGCGGTCCACGGACCAGTCCAGGAGCCCTTCCGGCAGCGGCTTGCCGTCGATGGGCTCGCCCGTGCCACCCAGCACGCGGCCCAGCAGCCCTTCGCCGCACTTGATGGTCAGCGGCTT
Organism: Hyalangium ruber; assembly: GCF_034259325.1. Classification (NCBI taxonomy): domain Bacteria; kingdom Pseudomonadati; phylum Myxococcota; class Myxococcia; order Myxococcales; family Archangiaceae; genus Hyalangium; species Hyalangium rubrum. The sequence continues at coordinate 989,639 of NZ_JAXIVS010000001.1, forward strand.
GCCGGTGGGAATCACCTCGCTGTCCGGGCCGATGCCGTACAGCTCGCCCAGGGGCATGAGCATCACCTCATCGCCCTGGAAGCCCACCACCTCCGCCTTCACCGCGCCACGCACGCGGCTCTTGATGAGCACCACCTCGCCCACGCGCACGTTGGGCACGCTGGCCTTGATGACCAGGCCCGTGAGCTCGGTGACGCGCCCACGCACGCGCACCAGCGAGGCGTCCTTCAGCAACTGGTAGTAGCGCTGGAGATCGATCGCCATGGCCTACGCCGGTCCTTCCCGCTTGCCTGGGTCGGGCAGCAGGACGTTCTGCAGCATCTCGAACTGGGTGGGCAGCTGCGCGTCCACGGTGCCGAACTCCGTCTGGACGATGCAGCCCACCGGCGCCACGTCCTGATCCTCGCGGATGGCCAGGTCCACCGCCCGGCCGATGAGCTCCATCAGCTCCGGCTTGCGGGCACGCAGCACCTGCGCCGTCTTGGGATGTACGCGCAGCACCATGGCGCGCGCGTTGCGAAGTTGCTCGATGGCGGTGGCGCACATGTCCACCATCAGCTCCGGCTGGCGCTCCAGGTCCCGGCCGATGATCTTCTCGGCGATCTTGCAGGACAGGGCGATGACGTCCTTCTCTTGGGAGGCCAGCATCTCGCCGGCCTGCATCTTGGCACGCAGGAGGATCTCCGTGGACTGGGCGAGGCCTTCCTGGCGGCCCTGCTCACGCGCCTTGGCCAGCACGTCCTCGCGCTCCCGCTGGGCCTCGGCGAGGATGCGCTCCTTCTCGCGGTGGGCCTCCTCGATGATGCCCTGGGCGGACTGGCGCGCATCGAAGATCTCGGCGTTCATCACGCCGGCGCGCGCTGGACGCGGACCGGGCCGCTCCGAAGTCACGGCGGCAGGCTCCGCCGACCCGTCGCCCTTGATCACCTTGCCGATCGCCATGGACTGCTCCTTGTCGCCCGGATGCTAACGCGTTCCGCCGCGAGGTCCACGCCCCGAGTTACCAGAAGGCGGGTTCCGGGGCCGACGCCCGACGCTCGTCCCCTCCCCCTTCGAGGGAATGGCCTGCAAGGAGGACGACGAGGGCCGGGCCGTCAGCACGCGCGGCGGGCGCTCAGGCTCTTCCCCCGCGAGTTCGGGACGTACGCCCGTCCCACGGCTCCGAGCACCTGGCGAGGAGATGACCCGGGAGGCTTCCGGATCCTGGGCGCCACCGGAGCGCTCGACCGGGCGAGGAGACACTCGCTCGGAGGCACCGCCCGCCCGGGAACCGACCTCGGGCGGAGGCCGCCGGGAGGAGCCAGCCCGGGAGGCCTCTCCCACTTCGGAAGGTGGGGGCCGGCTGGTCCGCGAGCCCTCCCCTACTTCGGGCGGTGGGGGCCGGCTGGTCCGAGAGCCCTCCCCTACTTCGGGCGGGAGGGGCCGCTGGGTCCGCGAGCCCTCACGCACCGGAGGAGGACCGACGCGAGCACCCGCCGGATCCGCCATCGCGCCCCGGCGGGAGGTTCCTGGCTCCGGCGGGACTCCCACGCGGGGCTGCCGGCGCGAGCCTTCGGGGGAGCCCTCCCCCAGCGGCTCCGCGTTCTCCCGAGGATCCCGGAAGGAGAGCGCTCCGGCACGGCGGGCCGCGCGCTCGGCCATGGGATCGCGGCGCACGCCGCCCTCGGCCTGACTGGAGGCGCTCGCGACGCCCGCGCGACGCGCCTCACGCTCAGCCATGATGTCGCGCCGAGGCGCGGGAGGAGGCGGGACGCTCGGACGCGCCTCGCGCCCGGAGGTCCGGGACGGTGGAGCGGAGTCCCGAGCCGAGGGGGCCTGCTCACGATTCGAGGGAGCCTGCTCACGAACCGAGGGCGCGGGTTCCCGGCCCGAAGAAGGCGGAGCAGGCTGGGCGCCACTGCTCCGCACCGGAGGCGGGTTGAGGGCCGGGCGCGCCGGGGTGAGCCGCACCGGGCGCTCGATGAGACCTCGTACCGCCAGCCGCTCCAGGTCCGCGACGATGTCCGAGCGTCCGCCATCGTTCGCACGCGAGGAGGGCTTGGTGCGCTCGTCCCGCACCCATTTGGCCAGCAGCGAGCCGAACTCTCCACGGTGCCGCTCGACCATGCGCGCGGCGAACTCCGCCGACTGCGCCACGCACGCGCGGGCCAGGCGCTGCACTCCCGCGCTGCGGATGGCGCTCGAGAGGTTCTTCAGGCCGTCGTGTACCTCGAGCTGCGCCTTGGCCTCCTCCTCGGGAAGCTTGCGCGGAGCGTTGGCCGCCACCGACTTGGAGGCCAGCAGCTTCATGTCCGGAGGGAGCTGCGCGATGAGCGGCTCGCGCTGCGTGTCCGCGAGCCCCGCCAGCGCCGGCCCCAGCACTCGCGCGCCGAGCCGATCGCACACGGTGAACATCTCTCGCGGCTGCAGCATCAGCACGTCGCTGAACTTGAAGCTCACCTGGCCACCGGCGCTGCGCGCCAGCCGCTCCTCGAGCTTCCAGCGGACGATGTCCAGCACCTGCGGCCGCACCTCGCGCGTCAGCTTCACCGGCTTCTGCGGCATGTGGGCGCGCACGGCCTCGGCCAGCACCGAGGGCAACGCGCGCAGCACCACTTCCACCAGCGCCCCACGCTCCTTCTGCAGGAGCGCCGCGAGCTTCTCCGGCTCGGCGCTCCAGAGCTGCCCGCGCCGATCCTTCACCAGCCGCTTGATCTCCTGCACCAGCAGGGGAATGCGCTTCTCGCGCGGGATCTGCATGATCCCCTGCGCGCGGTGCTGCAGCAGCTCGGCCTCTTCAGGCGCCAGCTGCTCCAGCGCGGCCACGCCCTCCTGACCGCCGAAGGTGATGGCGGTCAGCAGCAGCATCGTCTGCCGCTTGTTGAGCGAGGTGAGTAGTTGATCCAACGCGCACCTCGCGGGCCTCAGGGCACCGGGATCGAGGAGGCTGCGGACACTCCGTCAGGAGCGTCTCAGGCCTCGGAACGAGGCGGTCGCGCGCGGGCAGGCCGCGCCGCGCCACCGGAAGAGCCTCCGCGCATGAGCACCCAGGCCGACAGGGCAATCATGCCGAGGACGAAGATGGAGACCACCGCCACCAGCACGCGGAACTGACTGGCGCTGGCCGCCGTCATGCGCAGGCCGAACACGTCCTGCAGGCGGCTCTCGGGGTTGGTCTCCGCCGCGGGCGCCAGCGCCGGGGTCAGCAGCACGGTGACGTTCTCCGGCTTGAGGTCCTGCACCGCCGAGGCGACGAACTGCTTCACTTCCTTCTCGCCCAGGGGCGCCTTGCCCTCCAGGCTGGGCCGGTAGCGGATCATCACCGAGGACGAGGGCAGCGGCTTGTTCTCCGGCTGCGTCAGGTCGTTGTTCTCGGGGATGTTGACGATGACGTTGGCCTCGAGCACGCCGTCGATCTTGTTGAGGGCGTTGGAGACCTCGCCGCCGAGCGCCTTGAGCGTCATCGCGCGCTCTTCGGCGGCGGTGGGCACCATGCTGCCCTTGGCGAAGTGGTTGAAGCCCTTCTCCATCGGCCGGGGCAGCGAGTTGCTGCGCAGCAGCTCCGCCGCCTGCGCCGCGTCCGCCTTGGGCACGACGATGTTGAACTTCATGTCCTGCCCTTCGCCCTCCTTCACCTTGGTGGCGTTGATGCCGTTCTTGCTCAGCAGGACGTAGATTTCGTTGGCGTCCTGCTCCGTCAGGCCGTGCTGCAGATCAATGGAGCAGCCCGTCACGAGGACCAAGGCCAGGAGCGGGGCGACGCGGGCAAACGATCGGTAAGTCATGTGCGGGGCCTAGCTTAGCGGCGCGAGCGCCCCGTTCCAACATGGGGCCCGGAAAACAGGAAGGGCGACCCCTCCACTCAGAGGGACCGCCCTTGCCAGCGCCGCTCGAATGCAGAGCGGACGAGCGAGCTACACCTGGGTCTTGACGACGTCCTTGAGGCCGCTGGTGGCCTTCTCGACGACCTTGCTCGTCAGGTCCAGCTCCTGGGTGTACTTGTACATGGAGGCCTGGAGGCTGAGCAGCTCCGCGTTGGAGAACTGCTTGCCGGAGGCGCCCGCCTTCATGAGCTTCTCCAGGTTGCCCTGGCCCTTCTCCAGAGAGTCCAACATGGTGGTCATCATGTTGCCCTTCTGGGGCTCGGCCTTGGCGTTGACGGGCTCGGCGCCGCGCGCGGTCAGCGACTCGCTGTTAGCGCCGTTCACCTTGTTCAGGCCCGCCTTGTCCGTCTTGTTGACGGTCTCGACCTGGCGCACCTGGTCGGCCCGCTGGGTGGCCTGGGCCGCCTGAGCGGCCTGGGCCTTCTGGGCCGCCTGCGAGGCCTGGACCTGCTCGGGCCCACCCGCGCCCTGAGCCTTGTTAGCGAGAGCCCCGTCGAACTTCGAGGGCCCCTGCTTGTTCACCTGCTGCGCGCCCTGATCCTGCAGCTTCTGCTGCGCGATCTGAGCGGCCGAGACGCCGGCCATCGGAGCCGCCATGTGACTGCCTCCTTGCATCGTCAGAGGAAGTGGGAACTTCCTCCTCGTCCAAAAGTTCCTTGAGCCGTTCGATGGCGCGCGCATGCAGCCGCGACGCCCAGCTCTTCGATTGTCCGATCTCCGCTCCCGCCTCTTCCAACGTCTTGCCGTGGAAGTAGTAGCCCTGCAGGAGCTGCCGCTCCTTGTCCGGGAGCTGATCGATCGCCGCCCTTACCCGCCGCTTCAACTGCTCCATCTCCAACCGCTGATCCGCCGGCAGGGACTCATCCACGTACCCCGCCGCGTCCATCCCCTCCAGGCTGGTGGCCAGCACCATCGCCAGCCCCGTCACCGCGTTGGAGATGTCATTCACATCATCGTCGAATGACCCTCCGCGGTTGCCTCCGCCCTGCTCTCTGTCGGAAAGATTTCCGAGATAGGCCGCCGCGCGCTCCCCGGCATACGCCGTCCGGGAGTCCGAGCCGCGCAAGATGCCCATTTTCCTCAGGCCGTCGAAAATGGCGCCCTTGATGCGGTAGTGAGCAAATGTAAGGAAATTGGCGCCAACCTTGGGATCAAAGCGGTCGGCGGCCTCGAGGAGGCCAATCTGACCGTAGGCTACGAGCTCGTCGATCTCGAGCTGGGCGTTGAACTGCTTGCGGACAGTCGCCGCCAGCGAGCGCACATAGGGCCCGTACTTTTCGAGAATCGCCTTCTTGTCGTCCCCGAACCCCAAGCGCCGCTCACTCAGCCTTAGACCACAGCCGCTCTAGAACCTGGTTGAGTCGCGGGTCTTCCTGCAGCGCGTCGGCGATCTTCGACGAGAGCGCGGAAGACTTCATGTGCAGCTTCTCCTTGAGGACCTCGGCGACGAGCTGACGCGTCGCCTCTTCCTTGCTCTTGAAGCCCCCGTTCTTGAGCTGCTTGGCGATGGCCATCGCCTGCGAGGCGATGGGGTCCGCGGCCTGGGCTCCCTGAACGTTGGAAGAGCCCACCAGTCCCGACGGGCCTACGAGCGACTCGGCCTTGTCGACCTTGCCACCAAAACTGGCACCACCCGCGGGCGCCTTGCCAGACGCACCCTTGGCGCCACCTGCACGGCCCTTACCGCCCCCTCGTCCGACTCCACCGACAGACATCGCCGCTCCTCCTTACCGCTGAACTGGTACCGCTACTTCTTCGGCGGAGGCAACGCCCCCGCTTCCTTGGCATCCATCAAGGCCTGAGCCAGCCGCGCCCCGTCACTGTCGGGCTCGATATCCATGGCCGCCTTCAGCTCCTTGACCGCCTCGGGCACCTTGCCCATGAACAGTAGCGCTTCGCCGGCATGCGCGCGCGGCAGCGAAGCCTCCGGAGCCAACCGCTGGGCCGCTCGGTAGGCCTGCAGCGCCTTGTCGTGGCGTCCCTGGGAGAACTCCAGCGCGCCCAGCGCCAGCTGCGGCACCTCGCTCTTGGGCATCAGGATCGCCGCGCCCGAGAAGACCTCCTTGGCCTTGTCGAACTTGCCCATGTCCAGCCAGATGTAGCCGGTCTCGAGCAGGATCATCGCCTGCTGCCGTGCGACTGGAACGATGCTGCCGGTGATCTCCGACTCCGCCATGAGCGTGCTTCTCCTTTTTTCTTCCAGGTCCGAGAAGGACGGAGGGCGGCACAACGGCCGCCCCCCCTCCTGCTCCGAACCCGACTACCCGCTGGCCCGTGAGCTTAGCGGATGTTGCCGATCGAGTTCTTGATCGTATCGTGCCGCGTCTTCATCACGTTGGAAATGGCGGTGAAGCGCTGGCCCTCGTGCTGCAGCTGGGCCTGCATCTTCAGCAGGTTCTTCTGCTCCTGGAACATGCCGGACAGCTCACCGTTGAACTCGGTGCCCACCGTGCCGTTGGTGCTGCCAATCAGGTTGGTGGACGAGCCGCCCGAGCCACCCATGCCCGGGATGGCCACGCCGCCCGTGCCGCCCACGGTGGTGCTCAGCGAGGGCACGCCCGTGCCACCCGAGCCGCCGGCGCCGCCGGGCAGCGCGGTGGAGTACGGGGTGCTGGTGCTGCCCTGCACGCCCGAGGACAGCACGGACATCGAAGAAACCGCCGCCGAGACGATGCCCGAGCCGCTGAACATGCCCGTGGCCATGCCGACGCCGCTGGACACCGCGCCTGCCGCAGCGCCCACGCCCGCCTCCACTCGCGCGCCGAAGTCGCGCTTCTGCGTCTGGCGCTCCAGCGAGAGGTTGGTAGACATGCGCGGCTGAGGCCCCATCAATCCATCGACCTTCATGATTCTTCCTCCAGGGTTCGGACCATCAATGGTTTAGAGCCCGGCCATTCCGGCGCTCTCAACAGGGATTATCGCTGATCCAGGGCTCAGGTTGCCTCTACCCCATCATTCCAGCGTCACGAAACTGGCACACGCTGGAATTCCGGGCACTTACGCGATCAGCGACGCCCCTTGGGGCCCTTGGACTCGGCGATCAGACGCTCGCGGGTTTCCAGCAACAGGCCCAGCAGCTCCTCGGCGCTGGCCAACGCGGTCTGGATCTTCTTGCCCTGCTCGGCCCGGGGACCCTTGAGGGCGTTGAGGCCCTCCTTGATGGGGTTGAAGAGCGATTGGATTTCCTCCGGCGAGGCGTTCTCGATGAACGACTCCACGGCGGGATAGGAGGGCGTGGGCAGAGCCTCGGGCTCGGGGGCGGGCTGGGACTTGGGGGGAGGCATCGTGGGAAGGGTCTCCTGTCAGGGCGCCGCTCGGGCAGCCGGCGCGATGAGGACCCCGGGACGCTAGGGGAAAAGCCCCTTGCTGTTCAAGCCGCGCCGCACCAGCCCCTCGGCAATGTGGCCCGAAAGCGACGGCCGGGCAGCGAGCATGCACCCGGCATGGCCCAGGGAGAGGTGTCCCGTTCCCCCAGCGCACCTAGGTTTTTCCTGACGGAGGTCACGCACCACCTCCGCCACATCACTCACATAGGGGGAGACTTCCATGACGACCAAGAAGCTGATCGGAGTGTTCGCATCTGTGGCGCTGATGAGCTCTGGCATGGCGCTGGCGAATGGCGGCGAGGGGAAGAAGCACGACACGCAGCAGACGCAGCCCCAGGGCAGCACGGGGGGCTCCGGGAGCATGGGCGGCTCGGGCACGGTGACCGAGGGCAGCGCGAGCCAGATGAACCAAGGCGCCGGCCAACAGCTCAGCTCCAACGAGCTCATGGGCCGCGTGGTGAAGAGCAGCAAGAAGATGGTCTGGGTCGAGCACGCGGGCGCAGTCGTGCCGCTGACGATCAACAAGGACACGCAGTTCGCCGACCCGAACCTCAAGCGCGCCCAGGACTTCAAGGAAGGCGATGAGATCCGCGCCAGCTTCGAGGTGCGGAAGACGGACAACATCGCCACGAGCATCCAGAAGGCCGACAACGCCACGGGCGGCAGCGGGCTCAACCAGGACACCGACCTCCTGCCCCCGGCGCCGGTGGACCAGGACACCGGTGGCAGCGGCAGTGACCTGACGCCGCCGGACATCGGCGACAAGGGCACCAGCTCGGACCTCGGCTCTGATACGGGCGTGGACCCGGGCAACAAGACTGGCGACTACTAACGCCTTTCCAGGTTGTGCGGGGAAGCCCACGGTCCCTCACGGGGGCCGTGGGCGTTCTCTTACCGTAAAGGTGGACGTCACAGATCGGGGACATCCGCTCAGCCTGATTGAGCGTTGACGGGGTCCTGCCGAACCGGCTAGCTGCGCTCCGCGCCGGTTCCAGAAGTCCCGAAAGGACTCCCGACATGTCCACCGTCACAGAGCCCATCGTCTCCATCAACGACGTCACCAAGGACTACCACCTGGGTAAGGTGGTGGTGCCCGCCCTGCGCGGCGTCTCGCTGCAGGTGTACCCCGGAGAATTCATCTCCATCGCCGGCCCGTCCGGCAGCGGCAAGACGACGCTGCTCAACCTCATCGGCTGCGTGGACACCGCCACCGGTGGCGTGGTGAAGGTGGCCGGCCAGAACACCAAGGCGCTGTCGGAGCGGCGGCTCACCGACCTGCGGCTGCACACCATCGGGTTCATCTTCCAGAGCTTCAACCTGGTGTCGGTGCTCAGCGTCTTCCAGAACGTGGAGTTCCCGCTGCTGTTGCAGAAGAAGTTCAGCGCGCACCAGCGGCGCGACCGCGTCATGGCGCTGCTGGAGCAGGTGGGCCTCGCGAACCACGCGAAGCACCGGCCCAGCGAGCTGTCCGGCGGCCAGCGCCAGCGCGTGGCGGTGGCCCGCGCCCTGGTGACTCAGCCGCAAATCATCCTGGCGGACGAGCCCACCGCGAACCTGGACTCGGTGACGGGCCAGCAGATCATCGACCTGATGAAGGAGATGAACCGCGAGCGCGGCACCACCTTCATCTTCTCTACGCACGACACCAAGGTGATGACCCACGCCAACGCCGTGGTGCGGCTCGCGGACGGGAAGATCCTCGACCGCGTCACCCCCGCCGAGGCGGGCATGGGCATGGCCTCCACCGCGGAGGCGCACTGATGTCCACGCTCACGCTGCTCTTGCAGGTGGCCTTCCGCAACCTGTTCAAGAGCTGGGTCAACCTCATCATCGGCGGCATCATCTTCTTCGCCACCTTCCTGGTGGTGTTCTTCGGCGCCCTGCTGGACAGCATCGACAACTCGATGAGCCGCTCGATCATCGGCTCCATCTCCGGGCACATCCAGGTCTACTCGGACAAGTCCAAGGAGGAGCTGTCGCTGTTCGGCGGCATGGGCGGTGAGACGGACATCGCCGCCGTCGACAGCTTCCTGCCCATCAAGACCGCGCTGGAGAAGCACCCCAACGTGCAGACGGTGGTGCCCATGGGCACCAACAGCGCGCTCATCACCTCCGGCAACACGGTGGACCTCACGCTGGCGCGGCTGAGGGACCTGTACCGGAAGAACGCCGCCGAGGGTGAGACGCCCGAGCGGCGCGCGCAGATCGACAGCCTCAAGGCGCACGTGCGCCAGCTGGCCGAGCTGCTCCAGTCCGAGCTGAAGACGAGCAGCGCGCTGATGCGCGAGGAGGCGGTGGACCCCGCCGATGTCGAGGCGCTGGCTCGCGCGCGCTCGGACGCCTTCTGGGCGGACTTCGACAAGGATCCGCTCGCCTCGCTCGAGTTCCTGGAGAACCGGCTGGCGCCCCAGGTGGCCGACGGCGACCTGCTCTACGTCCGCTACGTGGGCACGGACCTGGACGCGTTCCAGAAGAGCTTCGATCGCATGCAGATCGTCGACGGGCAGGCGGTGCCCAGCGGCCAGCGCGGCATGCTGCTGTCCAAGTTCTTCTACGAGGAGTTCCTCAAGCTGAAGACGGCGCGCCGCATGGACCTCATCAAGGAGGCGCGCGACACGAACAAGAAGACGATCGCGCTCGACCCGCTGCTGCAGCGCTACGTGAAGGAGAACTCGACGCAGACGCGCGAGATCGTCTACCAGCTCGACCCCATCAAGACGAAGGAGGCCACGGCGCGGCTCCAGGCCATCCTCGGCAGCCAGGAGACGGACGTCGCGAAGCTGCTGAGCACGTTCCTCGCGGTGACGGACGAGAACTTCGACGAGCGCTACAAGCAGTTCTACGAGCAGCTCGTGCCGCTGCTGGACCTGTACCGCCTGAAGATGGGTGACAGCATCACCATCACCGCCTTCACCCGCACCGGCTACGTGCAGAGCGTGAACGTGCCCGTCTACGGCACCTACCAGTTCAGCGGGCTGGAGAAGTCGCCGCTGGCGGGCGCGATGAACCTGATGGACCTGGTCTCCTTCCGCGACCTGTACGGCTACCTCACCGAGGACAAGCGGGCGGAGATCGCCCAGCTCAAGAAGAAGAGCGGCGCGGCCGAGGTGAGCCGCGAGAACGCCGAGGAGGCCCTGTTCGGCGAGTCCGCGAGCAACACGCTGGTGGCCGACGCCACCCCGGGACAAATCAACGAGAGCGAGCAGATCGACACCACCGGCGCCGCCGTGCGCTCCGAGGACCTGCTCAAGCGCGTCTACTCCAAGCAGGAGGTGGAACAGGGAATGGTGCTGAGCGCCGCCATCATCCTCAAGGACCCCGAGAAGCTGGACCAGACCTTGAAGGAGCTCCAGGCGTCCCAGGAGCTGAAGGACCAGAAGCTGCGCGTGGTGAGCTGGCAGAAGGCCGCCGGCCTCATCGGTCAGTTCGCGCTGATGATGCGCATGGTGCTCTGGGGCATCATCGTCATCCTCTTCGTGGTGGTGCTGGCCATCATCAACAACGCGGTGATGATGGCCACCATCCAGCGCGTGCGCGAGGTGGGCACCATGCGGGCCATCGGCGCTCAGCGCACCTTCATCCTGACGATGATCCTCCTGGAGACGGTGGTGCTGGGCATGGTGTTCGGCGGCCTGGGCGCGGGCGCCGGCAGCGCGCTCATCTCCTACCTGGGCAACGTGGGCATCCCCGCGGCCAGCGAGGAGCTGTACTTCTTCTTCAGCGGCCCGCGGCTGCTGCCTACCCTGGGCTTCGACAACCTCCTCACCGCCTTCTTCCTGGTGTTGGGCGTCTCGCTGTTCTCCACCCTCTACCCGGCGTTCATGGCCACCCGGGTGTCGCCGGTCACGGCGATGCAGACCGACGAGTGAACCCATGTCCCAGATCCTTCTGATCGCCTTCCGCAACCTGCTGGCGCACCGGCGGCGCACCCTGCTGCTGGGTGGCGCCATCGCCGGCGTCACCGCCGTGCTCATCATCCTGATGGGCGTCACCAACGGGATGAAGTCCACCATGCTCGAGTCAGCCACCACGCTGATGAGCGGCCATGTGAACGTGGGCGGCTTCTACAAGGTGACGGCCGGCCAGGCCGCGCCCGTGGTCACCGGCTACCCGAAGCTCATCGAGTTCATCAAGAAAGAGGTCCCCGAGCTGGACTACGTCTCCCAGCGTGGCCGCGGCTGGGCCAAGCTCGTGTCCGACACGGGCTCGATGCAGGTGGGCGTGGGCGGCATCGACGTGGAGAGCGAGACGGGCTTCCGCAACGTCATCCAGGTGCGCTCCGGCAAGCTGGATGACCTGAAGGAGCCGGGCACCATCCTCATCTTCGAGGAGCAGGCCCGGAAGCTCGACGTGCGCGTGGGCGACGTGCTCACGCTGTCCTCGCCCACCATGCGCGGCACCAACAACACGCTGGATGTGCGCGTGGTCGCCATCGCCGCCAACGTGGGCATGATGAGCTCGTTCAACACCTTCGTGCCCAGCAAGAGCCTGAGAGACCTCTACCAGCTCAAGGACGACACCACCGGCGCCGTGTACCTGTACCTCAAGGACATGCAGACCATCCCCGCGGTGCAGCAGCGGCTGCGCGAGAAGCTGCCGGCAGCCGGCTACACGCTGATGGACAATGACCCGCGCGCCTTCTGGATGAAGTTCGAGGTCGTCAACCGCGAGGGCTGGACGGGGCAGAAGCTGGACATCACCAACTGGGAGGACGAGATCTCCTTCGTGCGGTGGGTGGTGCAGGCCCTGGGCTTCATCACCGGCTTCCTGACCTTCGTGCTGCTGGTGATCATCGCCGTGGGCATCATGAACACGCTGTGGATCGCCATCCGCGAGCGCACCCGGGAGATCGGCACGCTCCGGGCCATCGGCATGCAGCGCCGGCGCGTGCTGGTGATGTTCATGACCGAGGCGCTGATGCTCAGCCTCACCGCGACGCTGACCGGCGCCGCGACCGCCACCGCCCTCTGCCTGCTCGTCAACGCTCAGCAGGTGAAGGCGCCCGAGGTGGTGCAGGTGATGTTGCTGACCGAGCACTGGTTCCTGAAGGTGGAGCCCGGCTCCGTGGTGTTCGCTGTCGCGCTCATCACCGTGTGCGCGATGATCGTAAGCATCATTCCCTCGTTCCTCGCCGCGCGGATGAAGCCCGTGACGGCCATGCACCACATCGGGTGAGCCCTATGACGCCTCGAAACCTGCTGTCCGCCGCGCTCGCCGCGGTGCTGCTGACCGCTCCGGCGGCGTTCGCGCTGGATGCGGCCGAGATGAAGAAGATCCTGGAGGTCATCGACGACCGCCAGCGCAACGGCGGCGACTACAAGTCGCTCGTCTATCTGGAGCAGAAGGAGAAGGACAAGGCGGACACCGTGCGCGAGGCGCTCGTCTACCGGCGCGACGCGGACGACAAGCTGATGATCCTCTTCACCAAGCCCAAGGGCGAGGCCGGCAAGGGCTACCTGCGCCTGGACAAGAACCTGTGGAGCTACGATCCCAACGTGGGCAAGTGGGAGCGGCGCACCGAGCGCGAGCGCATCGCCGGCACCGACAGCCGCCGCGCCGACTTCGACGAGTCGCGCCTGGCCGAGGAGTATGAGCCCTCGTACGAGGGCGAGGAGGCGCTGGGCAAGTTCAAGGCGCACAAGCTGGCGCTCAAGGTAAAGCCCAACATCGACGCGGCCTACCCCGTCATCCACATGTGGGTGGACAAGGACACCAACAACATCCTCAAGCGCCAGGAGTTCGCCCTCTCCGGCCGGCTGATGCGCACGCTCTACTATCCGCAGTGGCAGAAGCTCTTCAGCGAGTCCAAGGGCGCCGAGGTGTGGTACCCGCAGCAGATCCGCATCTACGACGAGGTGGAGAAGGCCAACTCCACCATCATCCTCATCAAGACCGTGGACCTGCGCCCGCTCGAGGCCAACATCTTCACCAAGGCGTGGCTCGAGAGTAAGAGCCGATGAACCCGCGCTCGCTCTCCGCCGCCGCGGCCCTGGCCGCGGCGCTCGCCACCCTGCCCGCCTCCGCGCAGTCTCGGCCCGACGAGGATGCCCTCTTCGGTGGCGGGCAGCAGGAGCAGCCGCCCACGCCGGCCTCCGCCGCGCAGCCCCCGGCCACTCCGGAGAAGACCCCGCCCTCCTCTCGCCCGAGCGAGGACAGCCTCTTCGGTGGCCCGTCCGAGGGGGAGCAGCCCTCCGGGGATGCGCCCACGCCCTCGGGCACGGTCAACCCGAGCGCTCCGCCCGCGCAGCCTCCAGGCGTGGACCAGGCCGGCCGGGAGGAGACGCGCGATGAACAGGCCCTCAGCGGCACACCGACCCAGGAGGCCCTGGGCTCGGAGGAGCACGCCGAGGATCCACTGAAGATCGGCGGCCAGTTCTACCTGCGCGCCCTGGCGCAGGGCAGCGAGGGTGTCTCCTTCGGCAGCACCACGTTCTCCGCCCCCACGCTCGTGGATGGCTACTTCGATGCCCGCCCCACGGACCGGCTGCGCGGCATGGTGGTGGGCCGGCTGACCTTCGATCCCACCCTCTCGTCCCAGGGCACGGGCTTTCTGGGCACCAACCCCGGCGATGGCAGTCCCAACACGCCCAGCGTCGCGGTCCCGCCCAACCCGCGCGTCCTGCTGGATCAGGCCTGGCTGCGCTTCGACATCGCGCGCACGGTGTTCGTCACCGCCGGCAAGCAGCACGTGAAGTGGGGCACCTCGCGCTTCTGGAACCCCACCGACTTCCTGTCTCCCCAGCGCAGGGATCCCCTCGCCATCTTCGATGCGCGCACGGGCGCCTCCATGGTGAAGCTCCATGTGCCCTGGGAGGACAAGGGGTGGAACTTCTACGGCATCGCCCTGCTGGACAACGCCGGGCCCTCCTCCACGCTCGGCCGCATCGGTGGCGCCGCTCGCGCCGAGGTGGTGCTGGGCCAGGCGGAGATGGGCGCCAGCGCCGTGCTCCAGCGCGGCCGCAAGCCCCGCTTCGGGCTGGACCTCTCCTCGGCGCTCGGGCCCCTCGACGTCTATGCCGAGGCCGCCCTTCGGAAGGGCTCGGACACGCCCCTGTACCGGCTGCCCGAGGGCATCACCTTCGAGCAGCTCATCGAGCAGGCCCAGGGTCTGGAGATCGACTCCCTGGACGATCTGCGGCAGTTGCCCATCGAGAGCTACTTCCCCGAGGGCCTCACGCCCCAGGTGTCCGGCGGCTTCACCTATACGTTCGCCTACAACGAGAACGACACCGCCACCGTGGGCGTCGAGTACTTCTACAACTCGACGGGCTACAGCACGTCCATCGCCTACCCGTACCTCATCGCCCAGGGCCAGTATCAGCCCTTCTACGTGGGCAAGCACTACGGCGGCCTCTATACGGTGCTGGCCGGGCCGGGCTCCTGGGACAAGACGTCGTTCATCCTGTCCAACCTGGGCAACCTGTCGGACCGGTCCTTCACCTCGCGGCTCGACGTGCTCCACCGCGCGCTCTCGTACCTGAGCATCGAGGCGTACGTGGCCGTCAACTACGGCACCAAGGGCGGCGAGTTCCGCTTCGCCCTCGACTACCCGCCGTTCGAGGTCAATGGCCGGCCGCTGCTGCCCGCGCCCATCGTGCAGGTGGGTGGAGGCCTGCGCATCAACCTTTGACGGATATGCCTGGGCTCTGGGCGCCGGCTCGAACGTGAGCACTGAAACCGCAAATGCCGACCTGAGCCTGCTGGTCCTGCCACCCCATCGGGACGCCACCCTCGCACCGGAGGTGCCCCCGGGCTGGCGGCTGGTGGATATCGGGCACGACTTCCTCCGCCGCATCTCCGCGCCAGAGGCCATTGCCCAAGCGGTCGAGGAGCGCGCGACGAGCCCCGTGACGGCGCAGACGATGCGGGAGCTGATCCTGCTTCGCACCGCGCAGACGCTCCTGGAGCGGAGCAAAGCGGACGGACTCGCGCACCTGACAGCGCTCGACGCCGTGCTGAAGGCCCTGTCGGGGCCTCCCTCCGGAGTCCGGCTCCAGCTCGACACCCTGGAACTCGAGAGCGGCACCACGGAGCGGAGCACGGACGTTCTCCGAGTCGCCGGACGTCCCGTCCCCTATCTGGAAGAGCTGGCCCTGGCCACCGAGCGCATCGCCCAGGCGAAGCGCGTGCGCCTGTGGCTGGTGGGGCCCTCGCAGCTGCCGGCCGCGGTGTGGCTTGCTCGGGCCTGTCCCCCCACGGTGGCCCTGGAGCTGGCCGGTCCTTACGCGGTGGCCCACCGGAAAGTCCTTGGACGGCTCTCCGTGTTTCAGCCGGCCACGTTCCCCGAGGACGATGCGCCCCTGCGCTGGCGGGTGGTTCCGCCGGGGACAGCGCCAGGACCGGAGTCCCTCGTCTGGATCCCCGCCTGGCTGGGCCTGCAAGTGACCTCGCCACCCGACGAGCGCTGGGATGGCATCGATTGGATGCAGCTCGAACGCCCCTACCCTCGCAGCGCCCCTGGACGCCCCGGAGGACACAGCCTCGGCAGCGCCTTGGCGGCGGACATCCGGAAGTTCACCGGGGGGGCCCCGTGGGCCGGGCACGTCCGTTTCCCCTCGCTGTACGAAGTGGATGCCCTGGTGGAGAGCGGGTGCCGTCTGGCGGTGGTGGGCTTCTGCTTCATCCGCCACAACGGGTTGCTGGATCTGGACGGAGCCCAATGGCCCTGGAACCCACTGCGCGATGCGATGCGGCGCTTGCGCGAGGCGGGCGTACGGGTCGTCGCCGAGTGGTGGGTTGGCGCTCCACGCATCGGAGAAGCCGAGTTGGAGGCGACGCTGCGAGCGCTGGAGGCCGAGCCTCTCTTCGATTGGGTCGCGGGGGCGCATGCCTTCCATGCGGGGGCGGGACGCACACACGGAGACACTGGGGGTTGGCACCTGAAGTGGGGCGATCCCCCCGCGGACTTCGACCTCGCCCTGAGCCGGCGCTTCGATGCCCCTGGCACGGTGCCCCCCACGAGGCTCCCCGACGTTCTCCGCTCCCTTCAGCGTCGGCTCCTGCGCCAACAGCCCCTGAGCCCGGGACGTGTCGCGGGCGCCTACCTCCACGTGCCGCCAGCACGGGCGCCCATGCCTCGGCCTCCTCCTACAGAGGAGGTCCAAGCAGAGGGGGTGCTCCCAGCGCCTCCCCGTCCTGCCTGGGTCCGCTTGGATCCGGACTCCGTGCTCGTGCAACTTCCGGCGTCGCTCGAGGGAGCCGCAGTGGCCACCTGGTACGTGACGAACCTGCGCACGGGGAGGATGCTCGCGGTCGATGCGCGGCTGGCGCCGGGGCTTGCTGACCTGCGTGAACCCACTCGGGTGGAGGTGGCCTTTGCCGGGCTGCCAGCGGCCGAGCGCGACGCGTGGCTCGAGAATCTGGTGGGCGAGTACCTGGAGAGCGACACTCTCCCTCCGTAATGCCCCAGCGCCCTGGCTCACGCAGGGGCCGCGGAGGACCGGGATGATTGTCGTTGGCGATGTCAGTGGGAGTTCTTCGCAGGAGGTCGCCGAAGCTCTGGCAACGCGCATTGGCTACCCAGACGGCGCGCCACACCTGAAGGAGGCACTCGATGCGCTGGCACCGGGTGGAAACGGCAACGTGGGGCTGGGCGACCTTGCCCGGAAGGTGCAGGAGCTCCACGTCCCCACCGCGCTGAAGTTCGCCAAGAGCCAGTTCTACAAGGAGCAGCAAGCCAAGAAGAGCGTTGCTCCGCTCGTACAGCAACCCTCCGTGGTGTCCATTCCCGTCGTGGTCCCCGCTTCCAACCCCGGCGACATCGCCTTGAAGAAGCTGGGCCTCACCTGCATCCGGTTACTCGGCAAGGGTGGATTCGGGCAGGTCTATCTGGGCGAAGACGTGTCGAAGAATCGCTACGCGGTCAAACTGGCTGAAAGCCCCCAGGAAGCAAAGGCCGAATATGAGGTGATGCGGGCGCTCAGTCATCCGGGCATCCCCAAAGTGCGCCGTCAGTTCGAAGCCTCGCTGGTCATGGACTTCATCGTCGGAAAAGAGGTCAAGAGCCTCATTCCAACGAGCGTCGGCCTTGCCTGCGAGGTGGGGGTCGCGGTGGCGAACATCCTGCTCTACATGCACAAGGCAGAATATGTCCACGGCGACATCAAACCCGCCAACGTCATGATCGACCAGAAGGGCAAATACCTCCTCATCGACTACGGCGAGGCAAAGAAACTCGCTGGGGACACGCAAGCACGCCAGGAGTTGATCGCCAAAGACGTTCGCATGCTGGGCAACCTGATCAGGCGCTGCCTCCTCGGCAACAACGTGGGCCACACCGTTCCCTGGCCCAAACGCATTTCCTCCAACCTCCGCACGGTGATCGATCAAGCCCGGAAGGAGAACACACAAACCACGCTGCAGTGGTTCATCGTCACTCTCTCCCAGTACGCCCGGGAGGGGATGGAGCACGAAGGGGTGGTGGAAGAGTTCGAGGCGCTTTACGGAAGCGCCTCGGGCATCGACGATGACGAGATTGCCGACAAGGTCAGGAGGCGGCTGAATCCCACCAAGCCCCCGTCCTACATCGCGTAGGCCTTGCGGGGACGAATGTCTCGCGCGCGACGCCCTCCTGAATTCGGGATGGCCTGGCGGCGCGCTCCGGCACAGGAAGAGTCATGGACCGCCGTTCCGATGTCATCGTCCTGGGCGCGGGCGCCGCTGGGCTCGCCGCCGCGGACCGCCTCACCCGTGCCGGCCTGCGCGTCACCGTCCTCGAGGCGCGAGACCGCGTGGGCGGCCGCGTCCACACCGTCGCGGATCCGCTCACCGGCACACCGCTGGAGCTGGGCGCGGAGTTCCTCCACGGAAAGCCACCGCTGCTCCGCAAGCTCACCCACCGCGAGAAGCTCACGGTGCGCCCGTGCAATGACCGCCACGTGTTCTTCTGGCGCGGGCAACTGCACGAGTGGAGCGAGGACTTCGAGAGCACCCAAGCCCTGGCCGAGGCGGAGCCTCCGGACCGCCCCGTAGGAGAGCTGCTGCGTGAGCTCGCCCAAACCGAGCGGTGGCCTCCCGCCAAGGTCGCCCTCGCCCGCTCCTATGTGGAGGGCTTCTATGCGGCGTCCGCCGATACAGCCAGCGCGGTGGCCATCGCCCAGATGGAGCAGGCCGCCGAGGCGCTCGGAGGCATCACCCCCTCTCGGGTCCTGGAGGGCTATGGCCGGGTGCTCGAGCCTCTGGCCGAAAAGCTCCTGAAGCGCCCAGGGACGCTCTGGCTCAACGCCGTGGCCGAGGAGATCCAATGGTCCCGAGGGCATGTGCGTGTCCGAGCGCGCAACCGCGAGGGCACACCCCTGGGCCTCTTCGACGCCAGGCGGGCCATCATCACCCTGCCCGTGGGCGTGCTGCGCGCCCGTCCTCCGCAACGGGGCGCCGTGCGCTTCACGCCACGCCTTCCGGCGAAGGAGCGCGCCTGGAGCCGCCTGGAGATGGGGCCGTTGATGAAGGTACTCCTGCGCTTCCGCTCCGACTTCTGGCGAGAGCTGCCGGCAACCCGCCGCTATGGCTTCTTCCATGCCCCGGCCCTGCCCATCCCCACCTGGTGGACGCTGGAGCCCCATCGCTCCCGGCACCTCGTGGGCTGGGTCGGCGGCCCGGGAGCCCTGGAGCTCTCGCGACTGCCGGAGCAGCAGGTCCTCCTCAAGGCGCTGAAGACGCTCGCTCGCATCTTCAACCTCCCGCTCCTGTCCATGCGCGCGGAGTTGGAGAGCTGGCGCGTCGTCAACTGGCAGAAAGAGCCCTTCACGCTGGGCGGCTACTGCGTCATCCCCTCGGGCGCCTTGGACGCCCTGGAGGAGATTGCCACGCCCGTCCAGGGCACCCTCTTCTTCGCCGGAGAGGCCACGAACACCGACGGCGAGGAGGGCACCGTCCACGGTGCCATGGAGACTGGCCTGCGCGCGGCCCGCCAGGTGCTCGAGCACCGCTGAGCTGCCAACACTGCCGGAACTACCGCCCGAGCCCCTGGTCTCACGTGGCCAGGGGCTCGGGCGCATTGCTTTAGCGGCGCGACCGGCGGCGGATGGCCGCCACCACCATCATCGCCAGCCAGGCGGCCGGGAACGGCGCGGCGCTGCACCCGCCACCGCCGAACGAGCGCTCGGACCCAGAGCCCCCGCCCTCCGTCACCGTCCACTTGTGCTCGGCCGGCGTGGGGTCCACGTTGCCCGCGGCGTCGATCGCCCGGACCCTCAGGGTGTGCTCGCCCACCCCGACCGTGTACGAGTCCTCGCACGGACCGAAGGCCCCGCCGTCCAGGCTGCACTCGTAGCGGACGCCCGGCTCGTTCGAGGAGAACTCGAACTCCGCCTCCCTGCTGGTGGTGGAGGCAGGAGGACCGCGGGTGATGGTTGTCTCCGGCGGCACGGTGTCGATCGTGATGGACACCGCGTTGGAGGGCGGGCTCGTGTTGCCCGCGCCATCGGTCTCCGTGGCCGTGATGGTGTGCGGCCCATCCGGCAGCGGCTGGCTCGGCTCGCAGCTCCAGTTCCCGCTCGCATCAGCCACCGCCGTGCAAACCGGCGTCGTCCCACCGTCGACGTACACGTTCACCGTGGAACCTGGCGTCGCCGTACCGGTGATGGGCGGCGTGTTGTCGCCCACCACCTGGCCCGAGGTCGGACCCGTGATGACGGGCGCCGGCGGCAGGTTGGGCACCGAGGTGTCCACCGTGAAGGGGACCGTGTTGGAGGGCGGGCTCGTGTTGCCCGCCGGGTCGGTCGCGGTCGCGGTGACCGTGTGCGGTCCGTCCGGCAGCGCCGTGGTGGGCTCGCAGCTCCAGTTCCCGCTCGCATCGGCCACCGCCGTGCAGGCAGGAGTCGTGCTCCCGTCGATGTACACCGTCACCGTGGCGCCCGGCTCCGCGGTACCCGTGATGGTCGGGGTGTTGTCCCCCACCACCTGGCCCGAGGTCGGCCCCGTGATGACCGGCGCGGTAGGCGCCTCCGTGTCGATCGTGAACGGCACCGTGTTGGAGGGCGGGCTGGTGTTGCCCAGGCCATCGGTGGCGGTCGCCGTCACCGTGTGCGGGCCCTGGGACAGCGGCGTGCCCACGTCACAGCTCCACACGCCGCTGGCATTGGCCACCGCCGTGCACGCAGGCGTCGTGCTCCCGTCGATGTACACGTTCACCGTGTTGCCAGGCGTCGCCGTGCCAGTGATGGTCGGCGTGGTGTCCGTCAGCACCTGGTTCGGCGTCGGGCCCGTGATGACCGGCGTGGAGGGCAGCGAGGTGTCGATGGTGAAGGGAACCGCGCTGGTCGGCGGGCTCGTGTTGCCCGCGCCGTCCGTGGCGGTCGCCGTCACCGTGTGCGGGCCCTCGGGCAGCGGCGTGCCCACGTCGCAGCTCCACACGCCGCTGGAGTTGGCCACCGCCGTACAGGCAGGCGTCGTGCTCCCATCGATGTACACCGTCACCGTGGAGCCGGGCTCCGCAGTCCCCGTGATGGTCGGCGTGTTGTCCGTCAGCACTTGGTTCGGCGTCGGGCCCGTGATGGTGGGCGCCGTGGGCGCCTGGGTATCAATGGTGAAGGGAACCGTGTTGGACTGAGGGCTGGTATTGCCCGCCGTGTCCGTGGCGGTCGCCGTCACCGTGTGCGGGCCCTCGGCCAGCGCCGAGCCCACATCGCAGCTCCACACACCACTGGAGTTGGCCACCGCCGTACAGGCCGGCGTCGTGCTCCCGTCGATGTACACCGTCACCGTGGCACCAGCCTCCGCCGTGCCGGTGATGGTCGGCGTGGTGTCCGTCAGCACCTGGTTCGGCGTCGGGCCCGTGATGACGGGCGCCGCGGGCGCCTGGGTATCAATGCTGAAGGGGACCGTGTTGGAGGGCGGGCTGGTGTTGCCCCCCGCGTCCGTGGCGGTCGCCGTCACCGTGTGCGGGCCCTGGGCGAGCGCCGTGCCCACGTCACAGCTCCACACACCGCTGGCGTTGGTCACCGCCGTACAAGCCGGAGTCGTGCTCCCGTCGATGTACACCGTCACCGTGGAGCCAATCTCCGCCGTACCGGTGATGGTCGGCGTGGTGTCCGTCAGCACCTGGTTCGGCGTCGGACCCGTGATAACAGGCGCCGCGGGCGCGGAGATGTCGATCGTGAACGGCACCGGGCTGGTCGGCGGGCTCGTGTTGCCCAGATCATCCGTGGCGGTCGCCGTGACCGTGTGCGGACCCTCGGGCAACGGCGTGCCCACGTCACAGCTCCACACGCCGCTGGCGTTGGCCACCGCCGTGCAGGCCGGCGTCGTGCTCCCGTCGATGTACACCGTCACCGTGGAGCCGGGCTCCGCCGTGCCGGTGATGGTCGGCGTGGTGTCCGTCAGCACCTGGCCCGGAGTCGGACCCGTGATGGTGGGCGAGGGGGGCGCCGCGGTGTCAATGGTGAAGGGGACCGTGTTGGACTGCTGGCTGGTGTTGCCCGCCGTGTCCGTGGCGGTCGCCGTCACCGTGTGCGGGCCCTCGGGCAGCGCCGTGCCCACGTCACAGCTCCACACGCCGCTGGCATTGGTCACCGCCGTACAAGCCGGCGTCGTGCTCCCGTCGATGTACACCGTCACCGTGGAGCCAATCTCCGCCGTGCCGGTGATGGTCGGCGTGGTGTCCGTCAGCACCTGGTTCGGCGTCGGACCCGTGATGACGGGCGCCGCAGGAGGCACCGAGTCCAAGGTGAACGTCACGGGAGCAGAGGTCGCCGAGTTGCCCACGATGGTCGAGGTGGCCACGGCCGTGTGCGTCCCCTCGGACAGGCCCGGAGCGGGGCACGTGAACTGGCCCGACGCATCGGCCGTCACCGTACACAGAGGCGTGGTGCTTCCATCCAGGAAGACCTGCACGGAGGCGCCAGGGACGGCGGTACCACCGATCGTGGCTCCCGGACCGGTCGAGGTAGGAGTGCTCGTGATCACCGGCGTCTGCTGGCAGACCGAGATCGCATCCAGCCGGACGTTCACGGCGTTATCGCTGTTGTTGACCGACGGGCAGTCCACGTCGATGAGCGCCAGGGACACGCTGCCGGACACCGCGTCGAAATCCCGGAACAGGGTGAAGCCCAGATTGATCGCATCATTCCGGTTGTCGAAGCCCAGGAGTGGAGGGTTGAACCCGATGGAGAACGCCTGGCCGCCGTCGTTGTTGGTGTAGTTGATGCCGATGATGCCGGGGTACCAGTTGGCACCGCTCGAGTAGCTGACCGCACCCGAGACGTAGCGCACCCGGTAGCGGGCCGGCGTGCTCAGGGAGGGCTGCACCGCGCCCGGGGGCAGCGGGGGCGTCGGGAGGTTCTCGACCTGGGTGCAGTTCGCGATGCCGCGCCGGGTGAAGAAGGCGCTCACGGGAGGAGTCTGGCAGGTGGCGCCGGGCTCCACGGTACACGTCGCGGAGCAGCCATCGCCCGCGTTCGTGTTGCCGTCGTCACACGCCTCGGTCGAGGCCTTGATGCCATCGCCGCACGCCACCGCGCACACCGACGGATAACCGGTGCAGCCATAGCCCGGCTCGATGGTGCAGCTGGCGCTGCAGCCATCTCCGGCGGTGGTGTTGCCATCGTCGCAAAGCTCGGCATCGACGAGCTGGCCATCGCCGCAGACCGTGTTGCAGACGGACGGCGCGCCGCTGCAGACATACCCGACCTCGATAGCGCAGGTGGGGCTGCAGCCATCGCCCTGGACGGTGTTGCCGTCATCGCAGGTCTCTCCCGGGTCGAAGATGCCGTCGCCGCACACGGCGATCAGCAACTGGGACTCGGAGGAAGAGACCGGCTCCTGGATGTTCGTCCCGCAGCCAGCGGCGAGCAGGAGGAACAGCGCGAGCGCTGTCACGGGGTGGGCCCCACGTGAGGCCTGTCGGGTCGTTTTCAAGGAACAATCTAGGGGTAAACGAGTGCTCATGGTCGGTCTCACTTCTGAATGTTTTCGGGGTTGGGCGTGCCCTGGACGGGCTGCGCGTCCTCGGGGGCACCGGCGATCTTGAACTCCACGCGGCGATTCTTCGAACGGCCTCGCTCCGTGACGTTGTCGGCGATGGGCTGCGTCTGCCCGAAGCCCTTGGGCTCCAGCCGCTCGCGTGCCACACCCCGGCTCACGAGGTACTTCACCACCGCCTCCGCGCGGCGCTGCGACAGATCGAGGTTGGCCGCCTCGTTGCCCTTGTTGTCGGTGTGCCCCTCGACGCGCACCTTCTCGATCTCGGGGTGCGACTTGAGGATGGACGCCACGTTGTCGAGCAGCTTGTGGCTGCGGCGCTGGATGATGTCCTTGCCCGTGTCGAAGTACACGGAGTCCATGATGCGGATGCGACCCGTGGTGATCTCCGCCAGCTGCTTCTCCTTGCAGCCGTTGTTCTTCACCGTGCCTGCC
The DNA here is from genome assembly GCF_034259325.1 of Hyalangium ruber. NCBI lineage: Bacteria > Pseudomonadati > Myxococcota > Myxococcia > Myxococcales > Archangiaceae > Hyalangium > Hyalangium rubrum. The sequence goes on from NZ_JAXIVS010000001.1 coordinate 1,013,181, forward strand.
TCGTCCGGGCAGTTGTCGAGCCGGTCGACGATGGTGTCGCTGTCACGGTCCTTGTCGGGGCAGCCACGGTTCTCCGCGGGGCCGACCTCGTTCGGACAGGCGTCGGCCTGGTCGGCCACCCCGTCCTTGTCGTTGTCACGGTCCGGGCAGCCATCCGCGTCCTCGAAGCCGTCCTTGTCCTCCGCCTCGCGGGGGCAGCGGTCCTTCGAGTCGGAGATGCCGTCGCCGTCCGAGTCCGGATCATCCGGGCAGCCGTCGTCGTCCTGGAAGTTGTTGACGTTCTCCGCCTCGGAGGGGCAGCGGTCGGCCAGGTTGAGCAGGCCGTCCCCGTCGTCATCCTTGTCCGGACAGCCCTTCAGCTCGGCGAGCCCGGGCTGCGTGGGACATGCGTCGGCCGCGTTCTTCACCCCATCCCCATCCGCGTCGAGCTCGGGGCACACCTCCGGAGGCGCCGAAGAGCCCTCGACGCAGAGGTTCTTGGCCGCATCGGACCCGAACGCCACGCCCGCCAGCACGCGGAAGCTCGGCGTACCGGGCGTCCTGCCAAAGCCCGGGCCACCCAGCGCGTACAGCTCCACCGGGCCCACCGGGTAGCGCAGACCCAGCAGCACCTCCATGGAGGCGGGAGAACTGGCCAGCGGGAGCGTGCCACGCACCACCAGCTCCTCCCGCAGGCCCTCGCCGATGCTGGAGATGTTGAGGCCGCCGTTCAGCTCGGTGCCCAGCTCGTCTTTGGGATCCGTCACGCCCGGCGAGAGCGCATACGTCTCCGTGCGAACCAGCGCACCGACGTCCGCGCCCACGCGCCAGGAGTCGCTCAGCCGCTTGCCGAGCCCCAGGCGCGGCATGAAGACGATGTTCTTGTCCCGCGTGAGCGCCTCGCTGCTGCCCAGCGGCAGCCCCACCCCGAGGTGGACACCCAGGTCCAGCGCGCTCCCACCCTCCTCGGAGAGGAGCTTGGCGCGACCCTGGATCCATGGGGTGCCCAGCGCCGCCGACGACGGCTTGGTCAGCCCGATGGAGGACAGGTCGTTGGCCCACTGCAACACCACGGGCACCTGCGCGCCCAGCTCGAGCCAGTCCAGCAGGGCGTAGGCGCCGCTCAGGTGGAGCGTGGCCCGGTCCTTGACGACGACCTGGACCTCCTCATCCCCCTCGAAGAGGGCGAGCGGCTTGTGCTCCCAGTGCGCGGTGACGCCGAGGCGATAACGCCCTTGCTCGAGCAGATCGCCTGTCGATAGGACGAGGCTGTCTCGTGCGCCGGGGTTGAGTTGCAGCTTCTCGAGTTCGAAGCCCGGGATGCGCTGATCCTGAGCCAGCGCCGTTGTGGCCAGGAGCGCGAATGCTCCTCCTAGCCATCGTGAAAGATGTCGTGAAGACAAAGTTCCCTCTCCAATGTCGTGGGAGCCAAGGAATGCCCCGGCGCCAAAGGAGCACGACTGCACATCTCACGCCAGAAAGAGACACTGGAGCGTCCTAGAGGGAACCCCATTGTTTGAAAGCGCTTGCATGTTTTGTCGACAGGCCCACTGACATGTCAGAGAGCGTCACTGACATGTCAGCGGAACGTTTCCGTGTCATCGCTTGCCCCGCCTGGAGGCCAAGGGGGGAGACGATCGGGAGCGCGCCCCGGTGGCGTGGCGTCCGGGAGTGAACAGCTTTCTGGGCGATGACTCCTTGGCTCACGCTCTCCCTTGGTTTGTGGCTCGGGCAGTCGCCCGGGGTCACCCCTTCCCTGCCCCCTGACGCCGACACCCAGGATCCCGCCGCCCTCGAGCTGCGCGATGCCTGGCAGCGTGCCCTCGACGAAGCGGAGGCCACCGACGAAGGCCAGGCCCAAGCGGCCGATGGCGTCCAGATGCCGGTGCTGGAGCTCGGGACGCCCGACTCTCCCCTCTCCGTCCCGGTTTCGGACGGGGCGGCCGTGAGCGGAGCCGCGCAACCGGAACAACCCGGAATCGGTGGGGCCGGTTCGGACACTGGCCAGGAGGAGACAGCCACCCCCGCCGCTCCCAGCCCTTCGGGCGACATGCGCGGCGAAATGGAGCGGCTGCGCACCCAGGTCCAGTCGCTGCGGACGCAGCTCGAGGCCCAGCAGGCGGAGTCCGCCGCCCGTACGGGGCTCCTCCAGGAGCAGTTCTCCGGCATGCAGGAGCGTGCCCAGGAGCAGGAGCGGCTGCGCACCCAACGCCTGGATCGGCTGGAAGACGCCGGAATCTGGCTGCTCGCCGCCGATCAAGCCCTCGCGGTGGGAGAGCTGGACGTGGGCGACGCGCTGGATGCGGCGGACACGGCGCTAGCGGAGGTGCTCCAGAACGCCACCGAGGCCGGTCAGGGGCAGACCGTGCAGCTCATCGAGAGCGCCCGGTCCCGTATTGCCTACGCACTGGAGGCCGCGGGCCGCCGGGACTCCTACTTCGCCCGTGGCGCCCTCTACGAGGCCCACCTGGAACTGCGAGCGGCCCGCCGCCACGCCCTGGACCGGCAGGACACCGCCGTCCTGCCCCCGTGACGGACGGCGGCGCGCTCAGGGCTGCTCGCGCAGGATGACCAGGCCGCGAGACGTCTCCGCGACATAGAGGTACCCGTCCCCCGGGGCCTCCACGTCACTGGCGCCCTCGAAGAACGAGTTGCCGCGGCGGCCGTCCGACTCCCGCCACGTGTTGTAGTAGCCCAGCGGCTCGAGCGTGTCGGCCTCGGTCACGTTGAGGACGCGCAGGCCATCCTGGTAGTGCGCCACGTAGAGCTTCGTGCCCACCAGCGCCATGCTGCTCGGGGCGACCTCCGAGCGCAGCTTGAACTCCCCACCCTTGGTGATGAGCTCCGGCGAGCTCACGTTCAGCACCTTGAGGTGGGCGCCCCACCCCTCTCCCGCCTCGAAGGCGAGCGTGCGGAAGCCGAAGGTCCCCACCAGGGCCGTGCGCGTATCAGCCCCCGTGTACGCGTAGCGGCCCAGCAGCTTCGGCTGCCGGGGGTCAGCCACGTTGGACACCGCCAGCCCGTAGAAGCCATGGCTCACGTACAGCCGGCCACCGCTCACCGCCACGTCCCACGGCAGGTCCCCCAGCGACGGATCCGTCTCCTCGACGAAGTAGCGCTTGGCCACCACCGGCTCGCGCGGCTTGGTGAGGTCGAGGATCAGCACCTCGGCGTTGGGCGAGGGAGAGGCGGCGTAGAGGAAGTCTCCATCGATCGCCAGCGCGCGCACGTCCACGCCCGGCGTCGGATATCCCTTGGGAGAGACCGGATCCTTCGGATTCGTCAGATCGAACACCAGCACCCCGCGCTTGGAGCTGGCGACATACAGCGTCTGGTTCTTCACCCAGACCTGGTGCCAGGCGTCGTTGTCGGTGGGGTTGAGCTCGAGCGCCTTCGCCAGGGTGGGCGCCTGGGGGTTCGAGATGTCGAAGATGTAGAGCCCCGCTTCCCGCGCCGCGACGTAGGCGTACCCACCCGCCAAGAAGATGTCCCGGGCGCTGCCGTTGGGCAGGGCGAGCTCCGAGACGAGCTCGACGCCGGAGGCCTCGGCCTCCCCTTCCCGGCGCAGCACGCGCTTGGCCTCGAAGGTGCCCTCCAGGTCCTTCTTGCCGCTGGTGCAGCGACGGAAGGTGCCCTGTACCTGCGTCGGCGCCGACGCGCGGCAGCCAGCAAAGAGGTAGCGCACGGTCCGGGGGACCTGCTCGACCGTCTGCACCTCACTGGTCAGCAGGAAGACGTCCGACTCGACGCGCTTGTCGCTCATGGGCAGGCCGGCGATCTGCGGCTCCCCCGAGAAGCGGATGACTGCCGGGGCCGTGTCGCCCTCCGCGAAGGTGAGGTTCATGTTCCAGATGCCGTCGGCCTGGAGGGAGCCCAGGGTGGACGTGTCGCACTGGGTCAGGTCCAGATCCTCGTAATCACATTCGGCGGCGGGGGGCTCTTCGGTCTTCCCGCACCCCGTCACGAGCAGCAGGACTCCGGTGAACAATGCAAGGAGGCGAGTCATGGCCTCTGCATATCGGGCACCAAGGCAGGACGAAAGCCCTACCGAAGGGGTGGCCGCAAGGGGGCTGGTCCGTACAGAGATGAGCAAAAGTCCACGTAACACTTGTGCCCGCCCCTCCCGAGAGCGAGCCTCCATCACTACGTACGCTCCGTCGCCCGTCCCCCGAGACCCCCCGAGGTCGTACCGTGAATCGTCGCCCCGCCATCGCCGCCGCACTCCTGCTGCTGTTGCCAGGGGCCGCGTTGGCACAGGTGTTCGTCATTCCTCGCCGCGCCGAGAAGAGCGCCGTCAACACCTTCGATTTCGAGTGGCGCCACGTGGACATCCTCGTGGGCCCCGCCGCCCAGGGCGAAGCCAAGCCTCGGGACGGGACCGACCTGATGCCGCCCGGTGTTCCCGGAGGCCCGATCCCCTCGGCGCCCACCACGCCCCCGAACATCGGCGGCCCGCAGACTCCAGGCTCCGAGCCGCCCCAGGAGACGAAGGAGCTCACCTCCGAGCCTCCCGGCAACGGGGTGGAGGCAACGGAGGTGGCCATCGCGGACGGCGGCATGGGCTCGCCGGATGGAGGCGTGGTGGCCTCGGACATGCCCCCGGTGCCCCTGCCCCCCTTGGTGGCGGCCCTGGGCGCTGACGGCGGCACGGGCTCAGCGGACGCGGGGCCGAAGTACGCCACCTCGCTGGGCGCGGCCACCGGCGGCGTGCGCTTCTACTTCTACGAGCGCGAGCGCCTGGTGGCCGAGCGCGCCGCTCCCGTCATCGAGGACGCGTACCGCTACCTGGTGGATCAGTTCCACTACGTGCCCACGCAGACGTTCCCTTACATCCTCTACAACAGCTACCAGGAGTTCCTGCAGACCAACGTCTTCTTCGTGCAGGAGGGCACGCTGGGTGTCACCAGCACCGAGGACCTGAAGCTCTCGCTGCCGTACCTGGGAGACCACAAGCTCTTCGAGGAGATCAGCACCCACGAGCTGGCCCACCAGTTCACCATCCAGAAGGTCCGCACCCTGGCGGAGAACAAGAAGTCGTTCGGGGATCCGCTGGGCAGCATCCCGCTGTGGTTCATCGAGGGCCTGGCCGAGTTCTACGCCAAGCGCGGGTTGGACCCGGAGGCGGAGATGCTGGTGCGGGACCTGATGGTGAACCCGGACCTGATGCGCGGCTATGCCTACCTGGACTTCTTCTCCCCCGGGCCCTACGGCTACCTGTGGATCTACAAGATGGGCCAGGCGCGCGTGGCCTTCATGGAGGAGGCGTACGGCGCGGGCTTCACCCAGCGGGTGCTGGAGGAGTCCACCCGGCTGGTGGGCGGCAGCAAGGACGCGCCGTCGCTGAAGTTCGAGGAGCTGCTGGAGCGCCTCACCGGGGAGGAGCCGAAGAAGATCTCCGCCCGCTTCGAGAACTGGATCAAGCGGCGCGCCTTCAAGGACTACCTGGCCGCGGAGCAGTCCGGGCCGGTGATGGAGCTGCTGGAGGAGCGCACCGGCATCACCACCGCGATGAACAGCTCGCCGGACGGGAAGGTCATCCTCTACCGCACCATCATGCCGGACACGGGCGAGAGCCGACTGTATCTGGTGGATCCGGAGGTGCCCGACAGCGCGCTGAAGGTCGCCAACGACGGGGAGCCGGGCACCGAATCGCTGCATCCGATCTTCGGGCGCAACTTCGCGCTGGCCAAGGACAAGCTGGCGTACGTGGCCGAGTCGAACGCACGAGACGTCATCTACGTGCAGGGCTACACACGCACCGCCGAGCAACGCGAGGAGCAGGGGCTGGTGCGCCGCAACGCCGTGCGTACCGGCCACCAGAAGCGGACGGTCTTCGCGGTGGACCTGGATCTGGGAGACCGCACCGCGTACCGGGTGGGCCAACACGCACTGCTGGGAGTGCCCGCGGTGGCCTTCTCCCCGGATGGGCAGTGGCTGGCCTTCATCGGCATCAACGACGCGGGCATCCGCGACGTGTACGCGCTGGCGCTGAAGGACGGTGAGGACGCCAAGCCGGTCAAGCTCACCGACGACATCTTCGCCGAGCGGCAGCTCACCTGGGGCCCCAGCGGCATCGTCTTCACCTCGGATGCGACCTCCCACCGCCACTTCAACCTCTTCCGCGTGAAGCCTGAAGCGCCTGGCGTCGTGGAGCGCCTCACCACGGGCGAGCGCGACGAGGCGGACCCGCTGGCCCTGGAGGATGGCCGCATCTTCTTCGTGGCCTACAACCAGAGCAGCTCGGAGCTGCACGAGCTGATGGCGGACGGCTCCGTTACGCGACGCACGGACGTCACCACGGGCGTCTTCGAGCCGGGTCCCGGGCCCGAGGGAGGGCTGTGGATGCTGCTCCACCAGTCCGGCGAGCGGCGGCCCGCGATGCTGCGCCCGCCGAAGATGCTGAGCCTGGCCACGGAGGCCTCTCCCCCGGCCGCGCCTCCCTCGCCGTTGGCGCTGCGACCGCTGACCGACTCCGAGGACTACCGGCCCTTTGCCCGACAGAACATCGAGGTGGGTCCCATCTTCGGCCTGGCCGGCGCGGGCAGCGGAGGCTTCTTCGGCCAGGTCTTCGCCATGGCGAGCGACAAGATGCGCGACCATGCCATGGTGCTCAACCTGGCGGTCTACGGCTCGTTCGAGCTGAGTGACGGCGTGCTGCTCTACGTCAACCAGGAGCATCGCTCGACATGGGGCACGGGCCTCTTCCAGTCGCTGCGCTTCCGGATCGACGACTCATTCCTGAGCGAGGGGGTCACCTTCTTCTCCGGTGAGCGCTACTTCGGCGCGGTGGGCAGCCTGCGCTACCCGTTCAACAGCTTCGTCTACCTGCAGGGAGACCTGACGCTCGGCGGCGCCTCGTACTTCCTCGGCTCGGACACGGCCTTCCGCCTGAACAACCCCTCGTTCAACAACGCGGGCAGGGACCTGTATACGCCCTGGATCGACGCCAACGACGACGTGCGCTTCCAGGCGGAGCTCACCGGGCAGCTGGGCTACAACGACATCCGCTACCACTACGCCACCGGCCCGCTCTCCGGCAGCTCGGCGCTGCTGGAGGCCACCGTGGGCACCCAGCCCTTCAACGACGAGGCCTACACCAACCTGCGGCTGGACCTCGAGCGCTACTTCCCCATCTACGGACGCGCCAACATCTTCGTTCGCGCCGCGGGCGGCACCGCGTTCGGCGGCCGGTACGCGCGCTCCTACTTCCTGTCCAGCTTCGACACGCTGCGCGGGGTGAACTTCGGCGACGAGGACTGGCTGCTCGGCCGCAACTTCGTCTACTCGACGATCGAGCTGCAGGTGCCGCTCAATGACCTCATCCGCGTGGCCTTCCTCAGCGACCTGGAGGCCATCGCCGGCGTGGACGCGGGCGGCGTGGGCAACACGGCCGATCGCCTGTGGGCCCGCAGGACCCTGGACCTGGTAGCGGGCTTCAACATCGCGCTCGGACCGTTGCTCATGCGGCTGCACTTCGCCCGACCGATGGACATCGGCAACCGGAACGGCAAACCGGATGACGGCTGGGTGACCAACTTCTCGATCGGGCTGGCGGGGCTCAATGGCTTCTTCGACCATCGCGGCGACCGGCCCGTACGGCCGCCGAGCCTCGGCTCCGGCTTCACAAGTGGGACGCGACCGGGGCTTTAACCACGCGGGAGCCGGCTCAGGACTGGGCGGCCACGAGCGCGGCGTTCGCGCGGGCCAGTGGCCCCCCGTCGTTCTTCGGGATGCGCTCGAAGTCCCCGCGCAGCGCCTTGAGGGCGAACTTCTCCAGGTCGATCTCCCGCCGTGAGCGCACGCCGCCCAGCACGCGCACCAGGCGGGACAGCGGCCCGAAGCCGAGCAGGCCATGCTGCAGCAGCAGCCCCGCGGCCACCCCTCCGAGCACTCGCCACCCTTTGCCGTCCCGGCGCGCCAGGGCCAGTCCGCCCACCGCCACCAGCGAGCCCACCACCGTCACCGCCCGGTTGATGTCCCACTCCCGCTCAAGCTTCACGAGGTAGCGGCTGATCTCCGCCCGGTCCTGCTGGGCCATATGGCGCACGCACCGCTCCACTCGCTCATCGATCCGCTTGTTCACTTCAGCCGGAACGTGCGAGCGCATCGCATCCGTCGACGTCTGGTTCCAGGACTCCATCCGCGCTCCTCGCTGTCTCAGGTGCCTCCCAAAGGTAGGAGCGCCACCAGGACAGCGCCTCACCCCCCCGCTCCCTCCCCCGCTGCCTCGGCCCCCTCATCGGGGGGCAGGCAGGCAAGCGGTGGGGAAAACCGTTTCGCAGGTCATGTCGTCCTCTTCCCCTGATACGGCCACCTCGCGGCACGTCCGGGAAGCGCCGCGCACGTGCCTGACCGACACCTTTGCCTCTCTTAGGCTCGGATAGAGGAGCGGACCTCTTGTACGGCAGGGCATACGCCTTGCTGAACGGTTGCTCGATGAAACTCTCGCGACTGTTCCTGTCCGCTTGCCTGCCCCTCCTGTTTGCTTGCCAGGTCGGGGGCACGGGCGATGGCCCTCCTCTGACTGGTGATACGCCTCTGGTGGAAAACGAGGGGCCACCGGCTCCTCCCGAGGCGCCCAAGCCCCCCGCGGGCCCACCGCCCGTGGTCGATCCGCCCCCGGTGCCAGAAACGCCGCCTCCTCCTCCACCGCCGCCGCCTCCTCCTCCACCGCCGCCCGTTCCGGAGCTCGAGCAGCCCTTCAAGCTGCCCCCGGTACAGGCGTCGGTGCAGGAATACGAGCTCCTCATTCCCCCCGAGGCGATGCGGAAGTTCGAGCAGGACGTGTGGACCGAGGAACAGGACGCCGTCTTCAAGGCCGGAGGCACCAGCTACAACGTGAAAGTGCGCCTGCGCGGGGCCTCGGCGCGTTACTTCCCCAAGCGGAGCTGGAACGTGAGCTTCCCCAAGGGGACCAAGTTCGAGGGGCGTACCTCCCTCAACCTCGTGGCGGAGTACGCCGACGCCTCGCTGCTGGCCGAAAAGCTCGCCTATGACGTGCTGGCCGCCATGCGCGTGCCCGCCCCACGCGCGAAGTTCGTCCGCATCCGGCTCAACGGCGTGTACCAGGGGCCGTTCCTCGACATCGAGCAGGTGAACAAGTCCTTCCTCGATGCGCACGACTTCGATGACGACGACGCAAGCATCTATCGCTGCGGTTGGAAGGACTCCGAGTTCAAGACGTGGAAGGTGCCCTACCAGGGCGACTGGGTGAAGAAGACGAACGAGAAGGAGCCGGACACCGAGCTCCACAAGGTCCTGGACATCATCAACCACACCCCCGAGCCCGAGTTCGCCGCCACCCTGGGGGAGCACCTGGAGGTGGAGTGGCTGCTGCGCTCGATGGTGATGGACGCGCTGATGGCCAACAACTACGTGGAGGACTCGGAGAGCTACTTCATCCACGACCGGGTGACGGGGCGCTGGGCCTACGTGCCGTGGGACCTCAACAACGTGGATGCGCGCTGGTGGCACACCATTCCGCTGCAAGGCGCGGAGCCGCTCGTCGACCACCCGCTCTTCCCCTTCACCATCACCGATGGGTGGACGCAGACGATGTACAACCGGCGCAAGAACGAGTACCCGGGCTACCTGCCGGTGTTCTCCAACCTGGGCACTCGCGTGGTGATGAACCCGGAGCTGCGCGAGCGACTGGAGGCCCGTCTCCACAAGGCGCTGGACGAGCTCTTCAGGCCGGAGGTGATGCACCCGCACATCGACGCGCTCCACGCGCTGGTGGATCCGCACATGAAGGGCGATCCGTTCATGAGCTACGAGAAGTTCCGGGCCGGCCGGACCTTCATGCGTGACTTCGTCACCCAGCGCCGCCAGTTCGTCCTCGCGGAGCTGAAGCGCTATGAGGCGCGCAAGCCGGGGCTCGTCATCGAGGAGTTCGACCCGCGCGCGGGCTTCATCGTCCTGGGCAACCGAGGCAATCAGCCCGTGTCCCTGGGCGGTAAGACGCTGACCACCAACCTGCGCGTGAGCCTGGCCTCACTGGTGGCGCAGCCCACGGGCGCCGTGCTCCCGAACGTGACGCTCGCGCCGAAACAGACCCTGCGCCTGATGGCGGCGGAGCTGGGCCTGAGGTTCCCGGAGAAGGGCGAGATTGGTGTGTTCGACGGGGTGGGCGTGGTGGGCGTCTTCGACCTGCTCTTCTACGGCCCCCTGCCGGCAGGACAGCGCTACGTTCGTGGCGAGCGGGAGTGGGAGGCCCGCTGACACCCTGGAGAACACGCATGCCCCCCAAGACGAAGCGCGCGCCCGCCAAGCCGACCCAGGGCTCGCAGACAGAGCCCGACGTCCCCACGTTCCTGCGCGCGCTGGATCATCCGATGAAGAAGGAGATCGAGGCGGTCCGGAAGATCATCCTCGGCATCAGTCCCGAGATCAGCGAAGGGATCAAATGGAACGCGCCGAGCTTCCGGACAACAGACCACTTCGCGACGTTCAACCTGCGCCCCCAGGACCGCGTCCGGCTCATCCTCCACACGGGCGCCAAGGTGAAGGACACCGCGAAGAAGGGGCTGAAGATCGAGGATCCCGAGGGCCTGCTCGAGTGGCTCGCCAAGGATCGCTGTCTCGTGACCTTGGGGGACAGCAAGGACGTCAAGGCCAAGCGAGCGGCCTTGGAGGCCATCGTGCGCCAGTGGATCGGCGTCATGACAGAACCATGACAAAGAGATGAAGGCCTCATGGCCATTCCCACTCGGCTCACGCTGTAGGTTGGTCACCATCGCTCCCAGCCCAGGTGAACCTCCCATGCGTGTCCTCACCTCCACCCTCCTCGTGGCCGCGGTTACGGAACTGTCCAAGGGCACCAAGCTGGTCCGGGCGAAGGATGTCATCGCCTGGTGTGACCGGAACCGGGTGGACTACCAGGGAGCAGGACCCAAGCATCAGGCGCTCTGGGACGCGGACCTCGAGGAGGCACGCGGACAGCGCCGGCTGCTGAAGTTCAAGAGCGGGGAGTGCAAGCAGTCTCGGGTGGGCTGGGCGCTCATCGCTCACGGCGCCAAAGCACGCGAAGCCGCGGCGCGCCTGAACTGGCGCGAGCAGCTCTGGGAGGGAGAGAAATGGGACTGGCTCGGGGGCTGCGCGCCTGTCCCAGAGCGCCGCCCTGGGACGAATACAGACTCCCTCTTCGAGGTCACCAGAGCCTTGCGTACCGGCTGACTGGAGCCGGCGTCCAATCCCTCTCAAAGACAATGTCCGCCGGCGCCCTGGGGCTCGCAAAGTGAAGTGAGCCTCATCCCCTCCCGGATGGGTCTTGTGAGTTGAGAAAACATAGACATTCGATGGGATGGAGAAGAGGCGATTTCCCTCGGCCCGCGAGTGCTACGAATTGTCAGACCGATGCATCAGGGTGCTGTCTCGCCGCGACGAAAAGCTCAGCGGCGGACGGAGCACGCAGCTCCGACACTCTTGGAGATCAGCATTGAACCCTACGTTTGCGAAGACAGTGATGATGTCGTGCCTGACGGCCCTCGTGGCCTGTGGTCCCGAGATGGCCGGCGATGAGGAAGTGGTCCTGGAGTCCGCGGAGCCAGGACAGGAGTTCCAGGTGGCCCAGGAACCGCTGAACGAAGTGGAGCTGAGCGCCGCGGACTGTAGCTCCACCTATACGCTCTCCAACAACTCGTCGCGGACCGGGCTCGGAGTGGCGGATCAGGGTTGGTCCTGCATCTACACGATGGCCGTGCCCGCGGGAGCCACGAACCTGAAGTTCGAGACCACCGGCGGGACGGGTGACGCGGACCTGTATGTGAAGTTCGGCTCCACACCGACGAGCAGCGAGCATGACTGCAAGTCGGCGGGCGGCACCAGCGTCGAGACCTGCAGCCCCACCACCGTGCAGACCGGCACCTACTATGTGCGGCTCTACGGCTACACCGCATCTTCGGGCATCACCCTGAAGGGCTCGTACACCCCTGGCTCCCCGCCCCCGGCGAGCTGCACCACCACCTACAGCCTCTCCAATGGCGTGACGAGGACTGGCGTCACCACGGTGGCCGGCTATTGGTCCTGCATCTACACGCTGTCCGTGCCCACGGGGGCCACGGACCTGAAGTTCGAGACCACTGGAGGGACGGGTGATGCGGACCTGTATGTGAAGTTCGGCACCACACCGACGGAGAGCTCGCATGACTGCAAGTCCGCGGGCGGCACCAGCGCCGAGACCTGCACCATCGCCGCCCCGGTGACGGGTACCTACTACGTGCGGATGTATGGCTACGGCTCTTCGACGGGCATCAGCCTGAGGGGCTCGTACACCCCTAACTCTTCCCCGACGAGCTGCAACGTCACCGATACGCTCTCCAATGGCACTCCCAAGACCGGGGTCAGCGCGGCGTCTCAGGCCTGGAGCTGCATCTACAAGCTGACCGTGCCCGCCGGGATGTCGAGCGTGACGTTCCAGACCACCGGCGGAACGGGTGACGCGGACCTGTATGTGCGCTCCGGCTACACGCCGACCGAGGCCATGCATGACTGCAAGTCCGCGGGCAATACCAACACCGAGGTCTGCACCATCTACTCTCCGGCGGCGGGCACCTACTACGTGCGGCTCTACGGCTACGCCGCGGCGTCGGGGATTACCCTGACGGGCCGATACTGAGCCGAACTCTCGGGTTGTAAATCAATAGCCGCGCAGGTTGGCCGGGACCGGAGGCCGCTGGGATTCCAGCGGCCTCCGGTTCCGATGGAAGCGCGAGCCAAGGGCCGCCTCCAGCAACCGACCACCCTCTCCATTGGCAGCGCGCCGATGCGCCTCTCCGTCCTCAGGAGCGCCTGCCCTCTCAGAAGGAGCCCGACTTTATAGCGCCAGGGGGGTGTTACACCTTCATCGTAGGGACGCGGCCAACGGGTCACCGAGGGTGAGGCACGCATGAGGACCGCCAACATGCATGGGAGCGAGGCATCGCATGATGGTCCCCTCTCGCCTGACGCCTCTCACGCTGCCCTCCCCCCCTTTCCCGAGACGCTCCTGCAGGTAGGCACCTCCCTCCACGCCACGTTGATTGTCGACCGTCACCAGCGCATCGCCCGAGTGGATGAAGCACTGACGCTCGCCAGCGGGTGGACCGGCAAGGCCCCTCAAGGACGCTCTGCCAAGGAAGTGCTTGGCACGCTCCCCTGGCTCCTGGAAGCACTCGACATCGCCCTCACTGGCAAGGCGGCAGTGGGCATGACCGCTCAGGTGAGAGCCCCCGTCCTTCCTGTTTTCGGAGAGGGAGGCCAGCTCCTGGGGGCCTGTGCCTGCCTGAGCACGGACGAGAACTCGAAGACAGGCCCCGCCCTCCGCGAGGAGCTGGCCCTGGAGTTCACCCAGCTCCAGCAGCGGTACGAGGAGCTCATCGACACCTTCGATGGCGTCGTCTGGGAAGCCGTTGCCAGCAACTTCCGCATCACCTTCATCAGCCAGCAGGCCGAGCGCCTCCTCGGCTATCCCTCCGAGCAGTGGAGGCGGGAGCCGGACTTCTGGGTGAATCACCTCCACCCGGAGGATCGGGATTGGGTCAAAGCATCCTGTCAGAAGGGGACCCGCGAGGGCAGGGCCTATGCGCTCGAATACCGCATGGTGGCCGCCGACGGCGGCACCGTCTGGGTACGCAACACCATCAAGGTACTCGCCGAGGAAGGCCACCCCACCCGACTCCGGGGCCTTCTGGTGGACATCACCGAACAACGCCGGGCCCTGGAGCAGCAGGAGCGCACCGTCTCCCTGCTCCGCACCACGCTCGATTCGATCACGGATGGCGTGTTCGTGGTGGACAGGAACCTGCGAATCACCGCCTACAACAAGCAGTTCCAGGAGATCTGGGGCTTCCCCGACGAGGTGCTGCAAGGGGAGCCGCACCTCGAGAAGCCCCTCGGTCTCGCACTCCCCCTGGTCAAGGATCCGGAGGGCTTCACCGCGCGAGTCCGCGAAATCTACGCGGATCCCGAGCTGGAGGGGATCGACCTCGTCGAGCTCCGCAACGGGCGCATCCTCGAGCGCATCACGCGGCCCCAGCGGCTGGGGGACACCATCATCGGCCGCATCTGTAGCTACCGCGACATCACGGCGGAGCGCCAGGCCCGGGAGAAGCAGGAGCAGACGGTCTCGCTGCTGCGCGCCACGTTCGACTCCACCGCGGATGGCGTGGTCGCGGTGGATCGGGACGGACGGATCAACACCTACAACAAGCGGTTCCAGCGGCTCTGGGGACTCCCCGATGACCTCCTGCTCACGGGCCTCGACGCCATGGCATCGGTCACCGCCGCCGCGCCCCTCGTGAAGGAGCCGGAGCGGTTCGTCGCGCAGCTCCAGGAGATGTTCAAGGTCTCCGACCAGGAGTATGTCGACACGATCGAGTTCCGTGACGGGCGCATCCTCGAGCGCACCTCGCTGCCCCAACGGTTGGGAGACACCATCATCGGCCGCGTCTGGAGCTACCGAGACGTGACCGAGGAGCGCCATGCCAAAGCGGCGCAGGAGCGGTTGCTGGAGGCCGAGCAGCGGGCACGCGCGCAGCTGGAGGAGTCCTTCGCCCTGCTCGACACCTTCCTGAACAACGCGCCCATGGGCATGGGCTTCCTCGACCGCGACCTGCGTTACATCCGGCTCAACGACGCCCTGGCCGGGCTCCACGGCCACCGCCGAGAGGAGGAGCTGGGTCGAACGCTCCGCGAGATGACGCCGCACGTGGCGGCCGCCGTCGAGCCCCTCATGCGCCAGGTCCTGGAGACTGGCCAGCCCATCATCGGACTGGACCTGACAGGAGAAGTCCCCGCCACTCCGGGCGCACTTCGCTTCTGGCGTGTCAGCTACTACCCCATCCGGACTCCGCGCGGCGGAATCGTGGGCGTGGGCGCCGTGGTGGTCGAGGTGACGGAGGAGCGACGCGCGCAGGAGGAGCGCGAGCGGCTGTTGCGCGAGGCGCACGAGGCCATCCAGATCCGGGACGACTTCCTCTCCATCGCCTCGCACGAGCTGAAGACTCCCCTCACTCCCCTCAAGATCCACCTGCAAGTGCTCAAGCAGCGGTGCGCTTCGGGGCACCCCGTCCCGCCCCAGCTCGCGGAGAAGGCGCTCTCCCAGGTGGCCCGGCTCTCGGGGCTCATCTCCGATCTACTGGACGCCTCCCAGGTCGAAGCGGGACAGCTGTCGGTGGTGCGCGGGCCCATGCCCCTCCGGGCGCTCGTCCGCGAGGTCCTGGCGGAGTTCCGTCCGCCCTCCAGCCACCACCGGCTGGTACACGAGGAGTGGCCGGAGGAGCTCCTCGTCGAAGGAGACCGCAGACGCATCGCCCAGGTGCTGACGAACCTGCTGGAGAACGCCCTCAAGTACAGCCCTCAGGGAGGTCCCATCCACGTGGCGCTCACGCGAACCGGCTCCGAGGCGATCGTCTCGGTCTCGGACTCCGGTATCGGCATCCCGGCGGATCAGCAGGCGCAGCTCTTCGAGCGCTTCTTCCGGGCGCGCAACGCTCCCATCTCGGGCTTCGGAGGGCTGGGCCTGGGGCTCTACATCTGCCGGGACATCATCGAACGCCATGGCGGACGCATCTGGGTGGAGAGCGAGCTGGGCCACGGCGCCACCTTCCGCTTCAGTCTTCCGCTGAGCCATTCCCTCCCGTAGGTCAGAGTGACTGGAAGAAGAGGTTGTCGCACGGAGAGTGTTTGTCCTACTTTCCGGCGATTCCAGCGACAACCTGTTCCCCGGGAGCACGCATGGGCAGCAATCTCCTGAAGTGTCTGGCGGTCCTGTCCCTCATCGCAGCCGGTTGCGGCGGCGCCGAGTCCTCGGTGGACAGCGTCGAGCTGAAGGGCGTGGATGAGACGCTCGCCACGAGTGAGAGCGCCCTCACCGGGTGCCTGGGCTACAAGTCCATGCTGTCCACCACGGCCACCAGCCTGAACCTGCGCTCCGGGCCGGCGACGAGCTACGGCATCATCGCGGTGATGCCGCAGGGCTCCTCCGTCATCACCTGGGACAACCCGAGCTGCGACAGCGGCGGCTGGTACCGGGTGTATTGGGGCGGCGTGGTGGGCTGGGCCTCGGGCACCTACCTCAGCGTGGTGACGCAGACGGCCTCGGTGCGCAATGAGGCCATCGCCCGCGCCGAGGGCGGCACGAAGGGCGCTCCCGGAGGCGTGGGCTTCTCCTACTGGTGGGGCCACGGCGCCTGGAAGCCGAACCAGGCCGCGGGCTCGTGCTCGGGCAACTGCGGCAGTTGCACGCACACCGGCAGCTATGGCGCGGACTGCTCCGGCTTCCTGGCCAAGGTGTGGCAGGTGCCCAGCAGCAACACCAACGTCGCCACCGACTCCCACCCCTACGGCACCATCCACTTCAACGTCGACAGCAGCCAGTGGTCCACCATCTCCCGCGACAGCCTGCTGAAGGCGGACGCCCTCGTCTACAACGACGGCTCGGCCGGCCACACCTTCGTCTACGAGTCCGGTGATGGCTGGGGCAACATCCTGGCGCACGAGTGCAAGGGCTGCGCGTACGGCTGCGTGAAGAACAGCCGCACGGCCACCACCGCCTACCACGCCATCCGCCACTTCTAGCGGCAGCTCGCCCGCATCAGCGTGACGCCGGCCTCGGTGATGTGGCGGTAGAGCACGCCGCCCTCATCCAGCACGGCCAAGTCTCGGAAAGTCTCCTCGGGCATGGCGTTGATGGGCAGATCCGTCTGCCCGAGCACCTTGCCGTCCAGCTGCTCGAGGCAGAAGACGCGCAGGCCGAGCTGGGAGGCGGGCTCGGCCTTCCCGGTGGGTAGCTCTCCCGTAACGCCCAGGTAGATGACGCCGGAGAGATCCGAGTCGAGCAAGGCGATGGTCAGCAGCGGAAAGCGGAGCCGGAACTCCCGCGTGTAGCGGTGCTGACCGCTCTGGCGGTCGACGGCGTTGACGAAGACGCGCCCCTCGCGCCTATCGATGATGCCGGCCAGCAGGTAGGAGCGCCCATCGCGGGTGGGGCGGCCGGGGATCTCCGGGCGCTCGGCGTCGGCCCGGCCCGAGGTGTCGCCGATGCGGATCAGCGCGCCGTGCTCCCGCTCGACATAGACCGAGTCCCCATCCACGAACGTGCCGGTGACCAGGCCCGGCTCGTCGATGCCCTTGCCCTCCACGGGCAGCTCGCCTCGCAGCGCGCCCGTGGCCGGGTCCAGGATGGCCACCGTCTTGTCCCTCAGCCGGTCGAGCACCACCAGGGTGCCATCCCTGGCCACGGCGATGTCCTGCGGCGTCTGCTGGGTGAGGGGGAAGGTGCCCTGGACCTTGCCCTCCGAGTCCATGCGCAGGAGCCGGCCATTGACCTGATCCAGCACCATGACGTTGCCGAACGGATCCACCGTCATGGACATGGGCGCTTCGGGGTTGCCCTCCTGCAGGCGCTCTCGCCCGAGCTGGGAAGGACCGCTGCCCCAGCCCAGCTCCGCCAGGTTCTCTGGCTTGCGAGGCCCCGTGGCCGGCGTGGACGGCGCCCTGCCCTTGTCTTGTGGAGAGCCAGCGGGGGCCCCTGCCTTCAGCCCGCCCTGGCTCTGCCCCGCCGTGCTGGCCGCCGCCCCTGTGTTGCGCTCGGCGGCTTCCGCGCCTTCACTCCCTCCCGAGCGCCTCAGGAAGAACACGAGGGCGAGCACGGCGAGCGTACCGACTCCCAGGAGGATGAGGCGCGCTCGCGCCTTCAGGGTCTGGGGGCGCGGAGGAGTTGGGGACGACATGAGCGCGACAGGTTACACGCGCTCGACACCTCAGGCGATGTAACCACCGTCGATGGTCAGGCTCGAGCCGGTCACGAAGGCCGCCTCGGGACTGGCCAGGTACGCCACCATGCCGGCGATCTCTTCAGCCCCCCCCAGCCGGCGCACCGGCATCATGCCCTTGACGGCCTCCAAGTACGGCGCATCCTCGGGGTTCATGTCCGTGGCTGTCGGGCCGGGCTGCACGTTGTTCACGGTGATGCCGCGCGGTGCCAGATCGATCGCCAGGCCGCGCACCATGCCCGCCACCGCCGACTTCGTCATCGAATAGACGCTGGAGCCTGGGAAGGCCGCACGCACCGCGGAGATGCTCCCAATCGTGATGATGCGCCCGCCCCGGGTCATGTGCCTCGCGGCGGCCTGTGCCGCGACGAACACCGCGCGCACGTTGACCGCCACCATGCGATCGAAGTCCTCGAGCGAATACTCATCGACGGTGCCCAGGCGCAGGATGCCCGCGTTGTTCGCCAGCACATCCAGGCGGCCGAACTTTCGCACGGTCTCATCCACCGCCGCTTGGACCGCCTTGGCATCGGCGCTGTCGGCGCGGATCGCCAGGGCCTTGCCCCCAGCGGCCTGGACCTCACGCACCACCTCTTCCGCCTTTTCTGGCGATGACGAATAGGTGAAGGCCACCGCCGCGCCGTCTTTTGCCAGCCGACGCACGATTGCCGCGCCGATGCCGCGTGAACCACCCGTGACGAGCGCGACGGTGCCTGAATGGGAGGGAGCTTCAGGGTTCATGTCTTTCTCCTTTTTGGATTAATCAGTCCAGAACAACTCAAAAAAAGAGCCCGGCGCTGTGCCGGGCCTGCTGTCACGCGCCCTTCAGGCCCGCGATGGCGAACGAGGCGATGTCGCGAAGCGCTTCACGGCTTGCTCCTGCCTTCGCGCTGACACGCAGCCCTCGGATCGTCGAATGGATGAAGCGCGCCGCCGCCCGTTCATCCACCGCCGAGCCCACTTCGCCCTTCTTCTTGGCCTCTTGCACCACCCGAGCGAACACCGCCTCGCAGTGCGTGGTGCCGGCGTCGATCAGCATCGCGACCTCGGGATCCACCCGGCCGAACTCCGTGGCCGCGTTGACGGCCAGGCAGCCACGCATGCGCTCGGCCGGGGAGCCGTTCGAGATAGCCACCAGGAATTCCCGAAGCTCCGCCAATGGTGACGCGGAGGCTCGGAACCGCTCGAACAGCTCGATCTGCCCATCCGTCTGGTATCGCTGCAGCGCTTCCAGGTAGAGCCGGTGCTTGTCGCCGAAGGTGTCGTACATGCTCTGGCGGCCAATGCCCATCGCTCGCAACAGGTCGTCGGTCGAGGTGGCCTCGTAGCCCTTCTCCCAGAAGACGGCCATCGCGCGCTTCACCGCCTCATCGCGGTCGAATTCCTTGGACCTCGCCATGCTGGAAACCTAATGATTCTGGACTGCCCTGTCCAGCAAATCGGAATGTGTCGGGGCCCCAGGTCAGCCCCAGGGACGAAGCACCAGGGCGTAGATCGCCAGGCCCGCCTCGATGAGGTACGTCCCCAGCGCGCCAGAGATCTGTGCCGCCTGGATGCTCCCCATCAGACCGCCCGCATGGAGCAGCCGCGCCACCACCACCGCCCCACCGAAGATGTGGAGCACCGTCGAAGACCCCCCGCACAGCTCGGCGACCAGCAGCAGGATCAACATCAGCGGCACGTGCTCCGTGGCGTTGCCGTGCGCGCGGATGGCCCCTTGCAGCTCCACATGCCCTCCGTCACCGCGGAACGTCTTGTACTTGCCTCGCACGCGGCTGACGTTGATGCCCAGCGCCACCAAGATCAGGGCACTGAAGGCTCCGTAGAGCGCGGTCACCGGGACGGACATCAGCGTCGTTCCTAGAATCGGATTGGCCATCGTCTTCACCTCCTCCAGCAGGGTAGCGCCGGACCATAGACCATCCGGCGCATCCCGCAGCCAAGCCTTGACAGCCCGGAACCCGACTCACCAGCATTCCCCCATGGCGGCCTCTCCCCAGAACGAGCCCGTGGTCTTCAGCCAGATGCTGGAGGCGCTCATCGTCTACGCCATGCAGGGGCGGCTCAATGACGCGGCCCTGCGGCGCATCGAGGCCGCGGGGATCGACCTGAGCCAGTCCCTCATGGTCGCCTACCCCCTCACCGTCTGGTACGACGTCGTGCTGGCCTGCTCGGAGCTGCTCTTCCCGGACCAGCCCCAGACCGAGGCCCTGTACGCCATCGGCAAGAAGATCGCCCACGGCTACGCCCACACCAACATGGGCAAGGCGCTCTTCGCCAACCTCCGGGTGCAGGGCTGGCAGCGCGCGGTGGGCAACCTGGCGAGAGCCCTCCGCACGGGCGGCAACTTCCTGGCGGCTCACGCCAACGAGTTGCCCGGTGGGGGCTTCGAGGTGAGCGTCGAGATCCTCCCGGAGTTCCACGCCGCCCTGGGCGGCCACCCCGGCGTGGATTCGAACTTCATGCGCGGCTTCCTGGATGCGTCGGCGGAGCTCATTCGCGGCGCGCAGAGCCCCACCTTCACGCTCACCGGCGTCGACCGTCAGGCCCGCCGCGCCACCTACCTCGTCCGCGAGTCCGCCTGAGCCTCAGCGACGCTGGCGTACCACCAGCAGCCGCCGAGAGCTGAGACCCCGGTCATCGGACACGAGGATCTCATGCGTGCCGGGTGCGGGCGTCCACCACAGCCGCTCGTCCGCGCGGGCCTTGCCCAGGAAGCTCCCGTTGACGAACCACGTCAGCTCCCGGTCATGCGCGGCCTCGGCCTCCAGCGGTACCTCCTGCTGCTCTGGAGAAACGCCGGGGATGAGGAGCGCCACCTGCCCCTCGGCCGGGGAGAGGATCTCCGGCGGGTGCTCGGCGCCGCCCGGCTCGCACCCGGGCGCGTAGGCGGGAGGCGTGGGCAGGCTGCGGTGCTGCTCCGTCAGCCAGCGGCGGATGCTCGCCGGCCACGTGAGGTACATCCGCTCCTCCACCTCGCGTCCGGCCCGGCACACAGGGCTCACCGCCAGCCCCGTCCTCGCGTCCACCTCCACCTTCTGATGATAGGGGCAGGGCTGCGTGGGCACCGCCGAGCGCCGCGCGAACACCTCCCGTCGGTCGGAGCACGCGTCCGTGGGCAGGTGCCCCGAGTAGGCGCACACCTCCACCCGGGCCAGGTCCGACGGAGGCACCGAGTCCTCGCTCTCCGAGGCCTTCCCACGAGGCCCCACCGCCTCCAGGAGGTCGAAGAGGATCGGCCCCGCCGCATCCGCGCCCACCAGGTGTACGCTGGGTGAGCTGTCGAAGTTGCCCAGCCACACCACCGCCGTGTGCCGAGGCCCCGAGCCCGCCGCCCACGCGTCCCGGTGGCCAAAGCTCGTCCCCGTCTTCCAATGCACCTGCGCGGGCATGCCCGTGAGCTTGCGCCGCGAGGGGAAGTCCGGCCGGTCCCTCAGCGCCAGCGCCCGCCGGGTGAGCCAGGCCGCCCCGGGGGTGAACAGCTCGCGGGGCTCGGTGTCCGGCTTGCCGTCCTCCAGCACCTTCAGCGGGCGGGAGCGCCCATCCTGCGCCAGCGCCACGTACAGCCCGGCCAGCTCCAGCGGCGTCACCTCCAAGCCTCCCACCGCCGCGGAGAGGCCGTAGTAGCCCGGCTCGGGCCGCAGGCTGTCCACGCCCGCCATCCGCAGCGTGCCCAGGAAGCGCTCCACGCCCAGGCTCCGCAGCAGCCGCACGAAGGGGATGTTGAGCGACTGGGACAGCGCGTACTCCATGCGCACCAGCCCCATGAAGCGCCCGTCGAAGTTGCGCGGCATGTAGCCGCCGTAGGACTCGGGGATGTCCGCCACCAGGTACTCCGGCAGCGCCACGCCCCGGTCGATCGCCATGGAATAGAGCAGCGGCTTGAGCGCCGAGCCGGGCGAGCGCGGCGTGGCGAAGCCGATGATCTGCCCGCCGTGCCGTTTGTCGAAGAAGTCGAAGCTGCCCACCAGCGCCAGCACCTCCGCACGCTCGTGGTCCACCACCACCGCCACCCCGTTGTGGACGCCCCGCGTGGCCAGCTCCGCCGCCGCGTCTCGCATCTGCCGCTCGGCCAGCCGCTGCGTGCCCGCATCCAGCGTGGTCCGCAGCCGGGACTCGTCCGGCCGCTGTGCCCGCAGCCACATGGCCGCGTGAGGCGCCTCCCGGGGAAAGGCCGTCAGGGTCTTCGGCACGGAAGTGGAGCGCACCTCGGCCAGCACCGCCTCGGGGGCCGCCGCCGCTCCCGTGGGCCCCAGCGGCAGCGCACCCTCCTCCAGGAGCCGCCGCGCCACCTCGTCCCGCGCCGCCTTCAGCCGCGCCGCGTTCTCCGGCGTGGGGAAGCGCCGGTTCGGGTTCTGCGGCACCGCCAGCAAGGTGGCGATCTCCGCGGGGCTCAGGTTCGTGGCGCGGTGCCCGAAGTAGGCCAGCGCCGCGGCCTCCACCCCCTCCACGTTGCGCCCGTAGGGGACGAACTGGAGGTAGGCCGCGAGCAGGTCCTCCTTGGACATGCGCAGCTCGAGCTGCATCGCCCGGAAGGATTCGATCACCTTGGAGGTGAGCGTGCGAGGCCGGGGCTCCAGCACACGCACCAACTGCATGGTGAGCGTGGAGGCCCCCGACACCCGGCGGCCCTTCATCACGTTGGACACCACCGCGCGCCCCACGGCCAACGGATCCACCCCGGGGTGCCAGGGGAAGCGCTTGTCCTCCAGGGCCAGCAGCGCCCGGAGGTACGCAGGGTCAACGTCCTGCGTCCGGGTGGGCACGCGCCAGCGCTCGTCCGGCGCGAGGAACACGTGCGCGGGCGTGCCGTCCCGGTACTCGATGACGACCGAGTGCGATGACGACAACCGTGCGGGCAGCGGCACGAGCCACGCCGCTGCCAGCCCCACCCCAACCAGGGTGAGGAGGAGCATCAGCCCCACGGCAAGCCGTCTCTTCGTGATGCGAGGAAGACGCATGGGTTCGCGCTACAGCAGGTAGTCCTTCCAGGGGCCGGACACTTCCACCGACTGGCCCGCATCACGCGCCCAGATGCGGGGGTCGTACATCGCCTCCGCCTCCACCGCCGGCAGCGTGAA
The DNA here is from genome assembly GCF_034259325.1 of Hyalangium ruber. NCBI lineage: Bacteria > Pseudomonadati > Myxococcota > Myxococcia > Myxococcales > Archangiaceae > Hyalangium > Hyalangium rubrum. The sequence goes on from NZ_JAXIVS010000001.1 coordinate 1,035,994, forward strand.
CTTGCCCGCCGTCACCGCGCGCACCGCGTACACCACCTTCTTCGTCTCGCCCGACTCCAGGCTGCCGAAGACCTCCATCCGGTCATCGCGGATGTTCACGTAGTCGGCGCTCCACATCTCATCGGCGCTCGCCCACTCCACGCTGCCCCCACGGCCCAGGCGCGCGTTCTCGATCTCCCAGCCGGCCGGCAGCCGGTCCACCAGCGCGATGTTCTGGACGCGCTCGCCGGTGGTGTTCTTGATGGAGATCTCCACGTAGACCATGTCCGCCAGGTTCACCGCATCGCCCACGCCGAAGGTCGAGCCGTCGAGCTTGCGGTACGAGCGGCTGATCGCCAGTCCCTGCCCGCCCGTCTTCACGGTGCTGTTCGTGCGCACGCCGTCGCTGTTGACGATGAGGTAGAGCTTGCCCTCGCCCTTCTCCTTCAGATCCAGGGTGAGCCCCTTGCGCTCGCTGGCGCGGGCCAGCGCCCACGTGCGGTCGGAGGCCCGGGCCGTCTTCGCGTTCTCCTTCACCTGGGCCGCCACCTCCTTGCCGTCCGCCATGAGCGTGGGCGGCGTGAAGCTGGAGGCCGCGCCGGACACGCGCTTGCCCAGGCCGGTGATGCCCCACACCAGCTCCTGCGTGGTGTACCAGTAGCTGGAGTGCCCCTGGAGCGCCTGCGCCACCTGGTTGGCCAGCGGCTCTCCCGCCGCGTCGTTGCCGAACAGGTCCTGGAAGGTGCTCAGCATGAGCCCCCGGCGGCGGCGGTCCGAGTAGAACGACCAGTTGTTGCGCCGCTCGTCGGTGACGGGCGAGAGGTCCGGCGTGCGCAGCTCCTTCTCATAGCGCCGGTCTCCGGCCAGGTAGAGCGCGGCCTTGAGCATGTGGTCGTGCTCGCGCTCCTCGCCCTCGAGCGTCTTCTTCGCCGCCAGCCCGTCGATGAGCTTCTGCACCCGCGCCTTGCGGCCCTTGCCGGACATCGCCAGCACGTAGTGCATGTAGGGCTCGGCCTCGTGGCCGTAATAGTTGTCCTTGACGCCGCCCTCCTTGCGGTTGAGCTCCTGGCCCATCCACGCCAGCGCGTCGTCCAGCCGGTCCTGCGGCACGGGGTACTTGAGCTTCTGGGCATCCAGGAGCATGTGCGTGGCGTAGGCGGTGCCCCAGGCCACCGGCTCGGTGTTGCCGGGCCAGTAGGCGAAACCACCCGAGGGCGTCTGCATGGAGAGCAGGCGGTTGATGCCCGCCATCACCATGTCCTCCACCTTCTTGTTGGCCGTCACCGTCGGGTCCACGTTGTCCATGAGCTGCGAGACGAACAGCAGCGGGCGTGTGGAGGACGTCGTCTGCTCGATGCAGCCGTAGGGGTAGCGCACCAGGTAGCTCAGGTGCTGCATGGACTCGGCGTAGGGGTTGGTCGTCACCCAGAACGTGCTGCGCTCGGTGGTGGGCACCCAGCCCTGGAGGTACTGCGCCAGATCCGTGCGGCCCTGGGCCAGCTCGATGCGCTGCACCAGGCGCTCACGCGGGCCCGCCGGCAGCATGGGCACGTCGAGCTGCTCGAACGCCGTGTGCCCGCCGCCCTCGGCCGTCACCTTCAGCCGCGCCGCGCCCACCGCCGTGGCCGCCCGCGCCTGGAAGACGAGCGTGGTGGCCTTGCCGTCCTCCAGCCGCACCCGGCCCTCGCTCTTGCCCAGCATCTGCAGCGGCGAGCTCATGGCGCCCGCCGGCATCGCCAGGCCCGGCACCGGGAGGTTCTCCGCCGTGAGCGTCACCTTCACGTCCTGCGCGCTGCCCGACAGGTTGGTGAGGAACACGGGGATCTGGATCTCGTCGTTCTGCGTGAGGAAGCGCGGCAGCGTGGCCTGGAGCACCAGCGGGTCCTTCACCACCACCTGGGCGCTGGCCTTGCCCACGCGCTTGGGGCTCGTGGTGACGGCCATCACCCGCACCGCGCCGCGGTACAACGGAAGCTGGAAGGGAATGCTCACCTTGCCGCTGGCCGGCACCGCCACCACGCCGCTCCACAGCGCCACCGGCTTGACCGGCTGCACCCGGCCCGCCGCGCCGCCCTCGTCACCACCCGTGGAGCGCGAGTTGCCTCCTGGCGGCACCAGCAGCGTCCAGCCGATGGTCTCGTACGTCTCCACGCCCAGGGCGCGCTTGGCGAACAGCTCCTTGAGCGGATCCGGGCTCTGGAAGCGCGTGAGCGAGAGGATGCCCTCGTCCACCACCGCCACCGTGGCGAAGGTGGGGCCCTCCACCGGGCCCAGGTCCAGGTTCACAGTGAGGGCGCTGTTGGAGCGGACCTCCTTGGGCACGTCCATCTTCACCGCCTGGGTGAACTCGGTGGGCTCCAGCATGACGTTGCCCACGCCGAAGGCCCGGTCCGGCATGAAGGCCTCGGCCGACTCGAGGTGCGGATCCTTCACCAGGAAGGCGCTCACGTAGACGTTGGGAGCGAAGGCCTTGGGCGTGAAGCTCCACGTCACCTCGCCCGGCTCCACCGCCTTCCACTCGGCGGCGATGATCTGGTCCGTCTCCGCGGTGAGCAGCACCCGGCCCCGGTGCGGAGCCTTGAACTTCACGCTCACGGCCTCGCCCACCTTGCCCAGGCGCGGCAGCTCCAGGGCGATGGAGGAGGGCTTGAGCGGGCGCGGCGTCTGGTCCACGCGCGCCTCGCCCTCGCCGTACCAGTAATAGCGACCCTGGCCCTCGAGCTGGAGGTCCGTCTGCGCCCCGCCGGAGCGCACCCGGACGATGTAGCCCGCGGCGTCCTGCGCCGGCGTCACCTGGAGCTGGAACTTGCCGCCCTCCACCTTCGCGACGCCGCGGCCCTCGCGCACCGGGCGCAGGTAGCGCTGGTAGCGCTCATAGCCCTCCGACTCGTCATAGTAGTAGCCGTACTCCTCCTCCAGCCGCAGGTACTCCACGTCCAGCGGCTTGACGCTCTTGGCGTCGATGACGGGCCGGCCCTCCCAGTCCACCACCACGCCGGTGACGGTGAAGGGCTTGCCCGCGGTCACCTTCTGCACGCCGGACTGGAGCCCCACGTAGTAGGCCTCCGGGTGCATGGGCACCGTGGCCTCGCCGAACGTGGAGCGGCCGCTGCCCGCCTCGAAGACGCTGACCTGCGCCACCAGCTTCGCCGGGCCCTTGAAGCCACCCGTGGCCTGCTGCGCCGGACAGTCCAGCAGCCCCTGCCCCTTGGCATCCAGGTCCGCCTTCACCTGGCCCAGGGTGACGGCCTTGGCCTCGGTGGCCTTCTGCCGCCACACGCCGTAGGTGAAGTTCGCGTTCTCCTTCGGCTTGAAGTCGGAGGGCTCCAGCCGGCACGTCACCTCCACCGGGCTGCCCTCGGCCGAGCCGCCGAACAGGTACGCCGCCTCCACCTTCACCGGCACCGGAGCGCCCTGCGCGTAGCCGGGCTTGTCCACGCTCGCCGTCACCTTCATGCGCTCGGGGACGAACTCCTCCACCTGCAGCCCGTAGAAGGCCACCTCGCGGTCCGCCACGCGCAGCGACACACGGTAGCTGCCCGTGTCCTGGAAGGCCTCGAAGGGCACATCCAGCGCCACCAGGCCCGCCTCGTTCGTCTTCACCGTCACCTTCTTGAACTCGCGCTCACGCGGATCAATCACGCGCAGCTCCACCGGCATGCCGGACGCCGGCGCCTTGTTCTCCGCGTCGCGCAGCACCGCCGCCACGTGGGCGGTGTCCCCCGGCCGGTACACGCCCCGGTCCGAGTAGATGGAGGCGCGGTAGGCCGCCTGGGCGCGGTACGGCTCGCCCTGCACGTCCGAGTTGGCGATCTCCGTCTTCAGCTCGCTGTACTTCAGGTACGTGAGCTCCTCGTCCTTGCGCGCGATGAGGGCGAACGGGGCGCTCGCGTCCACCGTCTGCGCGGGGACCTGGAGCTGGCATCCATCCGCGCCGCTGGTGGTGCAGCGGGCCACCACCTGCCCGCTCTTCTTCACCGCCGTCACCTCCACGCCCGACAGCGGCTCGGTGGACTCCATGCCGAGCGCCCACACGCGGATCTCCTCCTGCGGCTGGGAACCGGTGACGATTCCTCCACGCTTGGCCACCAGGCTCAGGTTGGTGAGCAGAATGCGCGCGCCGGCCTTCGCCTCGTCCCGGCTGACGGAGATATCCACCACACCCTTGGTGGTGGCCGGCACCATGCTGGCCACGTCCAGGTAGGTGGTGGTCAGCGTGTCATCGGCGCCCTTGAGGGGGATCGTCTTCTTGATGAGGACGTTGGAGGTGCGCTCGTCGGCGGCCTCCCGGTTGTCGTCGCTCATCCAGAAGACGAGGTTCTCGGGCGGCACGTGGCGGATGACGAGCTCCGCCGAGTCCACGTTGAGGTGCGTCAGCGGCAGGTTGCGCCAGGCGTTGCGCGGCAGGTAGCGGCCGGCGGAGGTGAAGCCCACCTGCGGCTTGCGCGGGCTGATGGAGTAGCGGTTCTCGAAGTTGGAGAGCAGCCGGCCCCCACCCTCCGAGAGGGTGCCCGCGGCGAGCTTCATCGTGTACGTGCCGCGCTTGAAGTCTCCGAAGATGCGGAAGCCGCGCCGCGACGGGGAGGTGGAGAACTTCACGGCCGGGGTGAAGCGGATGGCGTCGGCGGCCACGCCATCATCCAGGGTGCAACCCTGGTTGCTGTTGTCGTAGTAGTAGTCGTCGTACTCGTCCTGGTCCGGGCTGGGCGGCGCTTCCATCTCCACGTCGCGGCAGCTCACCTCCAGGTAGAAGCCGGTGTTGCCCTCGCTGACGGCGACGCCGGTGATGTCCAGGCGCTTGCCTCCCAGCAGCTCGAAGGTGTCCTCGGCCGCGGGCGCCTTACCTCCACCCTTGGGCGAGGTCAGCCCCGGCTTGAGCGCGAAGCGCACGGTAGCGCCCGGGCGCAGCTGCGAATTGGAGAGCTGCGCGTTGATGATGTAGCGGCTGTTGGCGTGGGTGCTGAACTTCACGTCGGAGAGGGGCTTGCCCTCCACCTGGAAGCTGCCGAAGCGCTTCACGGCGGCCACGTCCACCGGGCCGGAGAAGACGAGCTCCACGGACACCTGGCCCTTGACGGTGTCCACCTGCTGCGGGGCCATCCGGACGAAGGCGAAGTTCGGGGTGGTGAAGGTGTGGCGCCACGCCTCGGGAGAGGGAGCCTTCACCAGGCCCGAGGGCGTCTCCACGGACTCGAGGGTGACGGTGTACGTCTTGCCCAGCTCGAAGCTGTCCGTGGGCTTGAAGACGAGCACGGAGGCGGTGCGGTAGTGCTCGATCCGGCCCGAGACCTCGGGCGAGAAGGTGATGACGGTGCCCTTCTTCCCCTCGCCGTCGGAGTAGTCGACGTTGCGGGTGAACTCGAACACCACCTGCTCGGGGACGACACCCTCGGGGCCCAGTTCCTTGATGGAGGGGGTGAACGACTCGGGCTTGGGGGGCTCCACGCTCGCCTGCGGCCCCTGGGGGGTGCTCCCGCTGGGCGCGGGGGGCGTGGACGTGGAAGTGCCCGGAGTGGGCGTTGCGGGGGTGGAGCCCCCTGGCTCTTCCTTCTTACAACCGGCGAGCGCGGTGCCCACCAACAGCGCCGCGACCAGCCACCGCGCACGGGCGGAGCGAAGCGGACTCGGCGTCACGACTGACTGCGGACCCATGTTTCCTCCGAAGGACGTCATCGACTTTTCACGCCGCGTGCCGGAGGCCCGGCGCCGCGAGCGAGGGGAAGGTGTGGCCACATGCCCACGGCCCGAGGGCGCCCCCCGCGCGTCTCAGGGCCCGCACGGTGTCTGGGGAGCCACACACAGCCCCCCACCCCGCTCGGGCGATGACCGGCGGCGGACGCTAGGCGCCCGTACTGCCAGTGGTCAACCGGGCACACCGGGTAGGCGCGCTGAGGGCTACCTCAGGGGAAGTTCGCGGAAGACGACGTCCTGCGCGTCGCCCAAGCTTCGCACCGCCTCCACGAAGCGCTCCGTGCCGATGATCATCGTCAGGAAGCCCGCCAGCCGGAACACATCCAGGTCCTGGGGTAGCGAGGCTGCGTCGAGAATGGGCTCTTCTGGAAGATTGAGACCGTCCCGCTCACACTTCTCGCATGGAGGTGGACGATCCGAGGGCAGGCAGTCCCGATGTAGCCAACCCCGAGGGAGCAGCTCCAGCTCCAACAACTCAGGTGGGCTCTTCTTGCGGAAGCGCAGCTCCGTGCGGATGCCCTTGAGACCTCGCACACCCTCCGCTTGGAGGTGCTCCAGTGCCTCGCGCCGCATCAACAGTTCCCACGGATTGTGCAGGAGGATGGAACCGACTTCCCCCTGGGCAGTGCCCACCATGGGACCGAACTTGGTTCCCGGCCAGAGGTGGACGCCCTGAGGCACCAACGGCCGCACCTGCTCGCGCAGCCGCTCGAACTCCGCATAATCCTCCTCCAACCGCGCTGCGTACTTCTCTGAGCCGGGCAAGTGGGACAAGTCCACGGAAGGGTAGGCATCTCCAGCCATGGACCAGGTGCCCTCACACCTGGGGCAATGCACCCCGGGCAGGCCCCACTTGTGCCTGGCGGTATAGGAGGCCGAGTAGCGTCGAGCCTGGACATCACGCAGCCAGAAGAATCGCATCGCTCCTCAGTACCCTCCGACGGCCGGGGGCGGAATCCCCCGAGGCCTGTACGGAACGACCACGCCGAACAGCTCGAACTCGTAGATGAGCTGACCCGCGTATTTCATGACGTCGGGTTTCAATGCACCCTGGTTTTTCTCGACGTACCTCCTCCACGCCGCATTCCACGGCCCACCTTGCGCGCCTCGGTGGATGTCTCTGTGCTTCTCGACTTCCAGCGGCAGCGTGTACTGGTCGATGTCGATGCCCCGCTCCTCGAACCACTCCTCGAACTCCCTCGGGAAGATGTGGTGCCTTTCGTAGACTTGGGTGCGCTTTGTCTTCGTGTCCTCCTGCAGCAGCTTCTGCCCTGGAGACAGCTCCTGCTGAGATCTCGGACCCCACGGGATGATGAACACCGCCTGTGTGTTCTTCAGCGGCCCTTGCGCGCTCCCCCAATACCTGTTGGCCAAGCCCGAGCCTCGGCCAAAGCCCGTCCCCCTTGCGCGCACCACCCGGCCCGACAGCGGTTCCTCGGCCACGTCCCGGCACCGGTACACCGCGCATTGCTCCGCGCCGCATACCGCCAGCAGACTCCCCTCTTCCCCGCACGCCTCCTCGAAGGAGAGAAGCGGAACTGACGCTTCGCCCCCTTCATCCACGAGAGGCTGCGTCGTCGCACAAGCAACTAACGCGCCGCATACCAACGGCCACAGGCGATGGAGCTTGCTCATAGGCAGCCGAACGTAACACTCTGCCCAGGCGAGCAATCCATGGTGCTGCCCATCCGCTTCATCCTCATGCGTCCGCGCAACGCGGAGAACCTTGGCGCCGCCGCGCGGGCGATGAAGAACTGTGGCCTGGCCGAGTGGACCTGGGTACGGCCCGAAGCAGAAGACCTGGGCCCGGCACGGCGTCTGGCGGTCCACGCGGAGAACGTGCTGGACGGCGCTGGACGGGCGGACACGTTGGACGCAGCGGTGGCCGACTGTGTGTGGGTGGTGGGAACGAGCTCGCGCAAGGTGGAGGGCAAGCGGCGGCTGTCACCCCGGGCAGTAGGAGAAGAGCTGGTGTCCCGCGCGGCCCAGGGCCCCGTGGCGGTCGTCTTCGGGGATGAGCGCAGCGGGCTGACGAACGCGGAGGTGGAGCGGTGCCACGATCTGTCTGCGGTGCCGACGGACCCTTCGCAGCCGTCCATCAACCTGGCCCAGGCGGTGCTGCTGTACGCCTATGAGGTGCGGATGGCCTCCCTCGCGGCGGCGCCTCCACCTCCGGCACCGCTGCCGGTAGCTGCCTCGGACACAGAGCTGGCGCGGGTGGAGGAGACACTGTCGGAAACGCTGAAGGCCGGAGGCTTCCTGGTCGACGAACACCCGGGACGGACAGGGTTGAGGGACCTGTTCGCCCCGCTGCGGCGCTCACGATTGACGCGCAACGAGGCCCGGCTGTGGCTGGCGGCACTCCACACCCTGCGCAAGCGCCTGACCTCGGGCTGACCGCCTACTTCTTGCCCGGAGTTCCTGAGCCCGTCAGCCGGGACATCAGCTTTGGGTCGTCCGGCAAGAGCCCCGCCTTGGGCAGACGCATGAGCAGCTCGCGCCAGCGCGCGTCCATCTTGAACGTCTTCTGGAAGAGCGGCAGCGACTCGTCCACCCGGCCTACGTTAACGAGTGAGACGGCGTGCCAGAACACCATCTCCGCGTTGCCCGGAGCCAGCGCCTCGGCGGCGGAGTAGGCCTCCAAGGCGGCCTTCGTGTCGTTGCGCTCGATGGCGAGGTCTCCCTCGTTCATCAGGTTGTAGGCCCGCTGGAGCGTGAGCAACCGCTTCAGCTCCTCCAGGGGCTTGGGGTGATCATCCACGCGAAGGTCGAACTTGCGATCCACCCAGGCCTTCCCCGTGGACTTGCCCGAGACGACGATGAGGGCCGCGGACTGCTTGCCACGAATGTCCCCTCCTGCGGCCTCGGCGGCCTCGAGCGCGGCCATCATGCGCGCCGCGAGGTCTCCCTTCGTCTCCCGGAACGCCTTGGCCATGGCCGGCCACACGGTGTCCTTGTCCATCATGTTCGCCTGCACGGAGAAGTTCTCCCCGGCGATGTGGCCAGCGGCGACGATGCAGCGCTCACCCGTGTGGGCTGCCACGCGGCCCTGGGCGTCGATCATCGCCACCTGCCGCACGGCGCTGCCGCTGTCCGCCACGAGCAACCCCTTGAGCGCATCCGGCGCCGCCCGGCCCAGGCGCATCAACTCCAGTCCGAGCTTTCCGTAGGACGGATCCACGAAGGACTGAGTAGCCACGGCCCCCACTCCAGCCTCGGCCCACGGAACGACAGCGCCCACGGAGAACCAGTGGGACTGCACCGCGACGCCCAGCTCCCCTGTCGCGGGATCCCTCGCCACGATGGAGTAGGTGTTGACGGGACGGCGAGGCAGGGGCGGCTCGGAGGCGAGCGCCGGAACAGCCATCAGGGCGAGCAAGAGAGCAAGGCGCGACATGGTTTCTCCCAGGGCAACAAGGGCCCGGAGGCTGCTCGACCCACTCAGCCGCCGCAAGCCCTTCCCTCCATGTCCCCTCAGCAGGCAGGGAGGCCGCACCGGACCGCCATCCCGGCGGGGAGACCTACCTTGGAGGAAGCGCTTTCCACGAGGACCACGACATGGACCACATGCCTTACGAGCACACGGGCCTGGAAGCCCACCAGGACGAGCACCATCCGAAGCGAGAGGAGCCCATGCGCGAGATGCCGAGCCGCACGCCCCACTCCGCCGAGGGCCCCGACAAGGAGCGCAAGGTGCCCGGCGGTGAGCCCGGAAAGACGCCCGGCTCGGCCGAGGGCGAGGACTTCAGCATCGTCTCCGAGCCTCCCAGGCACTGACGCGCTTCCCCTGCGCGCCACGGCAGGTACAGTGCCCTGTCCCATGCCCCGCAAGCCCCCTGCCCGCCGGTCTCCGGCCTCTCACGACAAGCCCCCGAGCCGGAGCCGATGGGAGGGCAAGGCGAAGCCCGACTGGCTGTCCCGGGCGCTCGCCCGAGCCGGTGTCCTCCCCCAGCCCGAGGCGGAGGAGGCCATCCGCGAGGGCCGCGTCACCGTCAACGGGCGCCAGGTGCGCCAGCCGCTCGCCCCGGTGCCCGAGGGCGCCGTGCTCCGCGTGGACGGCATCGAGGTCCAGCGCGAGCCGGAGACGCGGGTGCTGGCCTTCAACAAGCCAGCGGACCTGCTCACCTCCACCGTGGGCCAGCACCGCACCAACACGGTGTACGACGTGCTCCTGCCCCAGCTGCCCGACGACCTCGCCCGCTACACCTGGCACGCCATCGGCCGGTTGGATCGAGGCACCACGGGGCTGCTGCTCTTCACCAATGACGAGAAGCTGGTAGCCCACGCCACGTCCCCGGAGACGCACCTGCCCAAACGCTACGTGGCCACCGTGCAGGGCACCGCCGACGAGGAGAAGGTGGAGCCGCTGCGCAAAGGCGTGACGCTGGAGGACGGCCCCACCCGGCCCGCCAAGGTACACGTACGCGACGCCCACACCGTGGAGGTCACCGTCACCGAGGGTCGCCACCACCAGGTGAAACGCATGCTCGGTGCGGTCGGGCTGCCCGTACGCGCGCTACACCGCGAGGCGGTGGGCGGCGTGGAGCTCGATGTGCCGGAGAGCGGCTTCCGCCTGCTCACCCCCGAGGAGGTAGCTCAGGGGCTGCGCTACACGGGGCGGCACACGGCCTCGGAGCAGGCGACCTCCTCCTCCGAGCACGAGGCCTGATCACGGCACCACGGGCAGGAAACTTGTGCGGCTACGGGCCTGTATCACCATGGAGCCATGCTCCGTTCCCGCTCCGCCCGTAACGCGCGCCACCTCCCGCTTCTGCTCGGAAACCGCCTCCCCGGCCACACCGCTGATGTCTCCGCGACCGGCTTCAGCATGGAGGCGCCCTTCGTCTTCCTGCCCGGCTCGCTGCTCCACGGAAGCTTCGAGGTGGACGGCCGCACGCTGAGCTTCCGCGGCGAGGTGGTATGGGCCCAGCCCGCCAGCCAGCCGCAGGCATCGAGCCGCATGGGGGTGCGCTTCACCGAGGTGGCTCCCGAGGCGAGCGGCTTCCTCCAGGCGTAGAAGCCTCCGTCCACCAGTCCAGCGAATGCTCCGTGATGGCCTCCTGATGCACATGCCGTGCATCTTCGGAGCACGAGAGCAGGAAGCGCGTTCCTTCGCGCTCCAGTTCGAAGTCCACGGGTTCGCACTCCATCTCGAAGTCCACGGGTTCGCGCTCCGGCGCGAAGTCCACGGACATCGGCGCCCCACAGACCGGGCAGGAGAAGGACTCCACCTCCGAGAGCGGACAGCCCGCGATGATTCGATCGAGCATCGCGGAGACCGCCTGCTTCCGGCGCTGCTTCACCTCGAGGAGCTCTCGCGTGCTCCACTCCTCGGACCGCAAGAGGAACTCGCCGCTGGCAGGCACATAGCGCACGGCGGTGCGGCAGGACTCGCGTTCCCAGAGCCGCCAGCCGCGCCACCAGCTACACACCACGTCGAAGTGATTCTTCACGGCGCTGTTCGGCCCCATGTGCTTCTCGGCGGGATAGGCCCCCCGGACCACACAGCGCACTCCCCAGGCGCCCTCCGGAACCTTGCCGTGCAGGCGCTTCTCCATGAACCGCGCCAGCTTCCCCCGCCAGGCACGATCCGCGAGCCTGACGTGGTAGCGCGTCCACAACAGGGGCCACACCCGAAGTCTCAGCCGCTCCTTGCGTGACATCACCGCGTGGCACTGCAAACCCCACACCACGGGGCCTCTCCCTGCGGACACTCGGGGCCGTGCGACAAAATGGCAGAACGCTCCGGGGACAACAGGGCAGCAAGTCGCGCGGATGCGTCGCTGGACAGGTGCCGGTCCTGCTGGGCTATGCCTCCGCCGTTCCCCGCCCGCCTTCCCCGAGGAGCCAGACGATGCGGAGGCCTCACCACTTCTCCTTTCTCTCCCTGCTCGGAGCGCTCGTCCTCGCTGCACCCGCGCTCGCTGCCAGTACTCCTGATTCCCACCTCCCCGAGCTGCAACGGCTCACCGCCTACGACGCCCAACAGCCGCTGGACGTCAAAGAGGTGCGCTCGGAGCGGCGTGGCGACGTCACCGTCACCGAGTTGACCTACGCGAGCCCCCTCGGAGGCCCTGTCCCCGCCTGGCTCGTGCTCCCGCCGGGCCGGGGCCCCTTCCCCGCCGTCCTCTTCCAGCACTGGGGAGAGGGCACCAAGAACGAGTTCCTCGACGAGGCAACCTCCCTGGCCCGCGCGGGCGTGGTGAGCCTGCTGGTGGACGCGCCCTTCGTCCGACCCGAACCCTGGCGCCGGCCGATGGTCGGTCCGCAGATGGGCGACACCTGGCGACAGGCGATCATCGACCTGCGACGCGGGGTGGACGTGCTCACCCGGCGCCCGGAGGTGGACGACCAGCGCCTGGCCTACGTGGGACACAGCTTCGGCGCGAGCATCGGCGGTGGGCTGTCCGGCGTGGAGCCCCGCTTGCGCGCCTTCGTGCTGATGGCGGGCATGGGCGACTTCACGCACGGCATGCGCCATGGCACCGGCCCGATGGAGACGGCGTGGCGGAAGAGCACCCCACCGGAAGAGCTTGAGGAGTTCCTCGCCTCCATCGAACCGCTCGACGGCATCGTCGGAGTCCGCAACGCCTCCGCCGCCTTCCTCTTCCAGTACCCGCGAGGGGACCAATATGTCCCCTATGAGCGGACGCGGAAGTACTTCGAGGCAGCGCCCCCAGCCAAGCTCCTCAAGATCTACGAGGGTGGTCACGAGCTGAACGAGGCCGCGCGCCGAGACCGGGCCCAGTGGCTCCGCACGCACCTGGGCTTTGCCTCGGTACCCACGATGGGCCTCCCCATGGTCGCCGACTCACCCATCTCGAGTCCGGAGTGGAAGGCTGCCCAGCCTCCAGAGTTCTCGAAGCTGCGCCCTGTCCTCACCATCCCCGGAATGGAGGAGATCGAAGTCCGCAAGGACCTCGTCTACAAGCGCGCGGGCAATCGCGACCTCAAGCTCGACCTCTACATCCCGGAAGTGGCGAAGCGGCGCGCCGTGCCGGCGGTGGTGCTGGTCCACGGCCTGGTGCCGCCGGCCCATGCCCCCTTCCTCAAGGACACCACCGCCTTTGCCGGCGAGGCGCGCTGGCTGGCGGCCCACGGACTCATCGTGGTGATGCCAGAGCTGGGCTCCCCCGCCCGAGGCCCCCAACCCGAGCAGTGGTTCGCCGGCACGCAGGACCTGGTAGCGAACGTCGAGGACGCCATCGCTTTCGTGCGCCGCGAGGCGACCACCCATGCCATCGATCCGGAGAAGCTGTGCCTCATGGTGTTCTCCGGCGGCGGGCTCTGGGGCCTGAAGCCCGTGCTGAGCAACCCGCCGCCGTATCTCAAGTGCGCGGTGGCCTACTACCCCATGCTCGCCACCCAGCCCGCGCAGCCCAAGGAGCTGGTGCCCCTGGAGCTGCTGCGCGCCTCCCGCAAGCCCCTGCCCCTGCTCCTGGTGCGTGCGGGCCGGGACAACCCCGCCCTCAATGCCAGCATCGACGCCTTCGTGAAGGAGGCCAGGCGCAAGAAGGCGCCGCTCACCCTCATCGAGCTGCCGGAAGCGCACCACGCCTTCGAGTTCACCGACGATGTGGAGAGCAGCCGGGACGCCATGCGCCGCACGGGGGCCTTCCTCAATCAGCAGCTTGGCCCCTGACACCCACCGCGAGCGCTTCAAAGCCCGGCGCCACTCGCGTACCTTGCGCTCGCGCACGGGAGGAGAGCGTCGGGAATGGCTGACTTCGATCTGGTGGTGATTGGCTCCGGGCCGGCGGGCGAGCAGGGCGCGGTGCAGGCCGCGCGGCTGGGCAAGCGGGTGGTGGTGGTGGAGCGCGAGCCCGTGCTGGGTGGCACCGCCGCCAACACCGGCACCCTGCCCTCCAAGACGCTGCGCGAGACGGCGCTCTACCTGTCCGGCTACCGCGCGCGCGGCCTCTACGGCGTGGAGAGCAGCCTGCGCCGCGAGGCCACGGTGTCCGACTTCCTCTACCGCGAGCGCCGGGTGAAGGAGCAGGAGCGCCTGCGCATCGCCCAGAACCTCCAGCGCCACGGCGTGGAGGTCATCCAGGGCAAGGGCGCGCTCGCGGACGCGCACACGGTGGTGGTGCGCGCGGAAGGCCTGCCCGAGCGCCGGCTCACGACCCACCACGTCCTCATCGCCACGGGCTCCACGCCCTTCCGGCCGCCGCTCTACCCGTTCGGCGATCCGCGCGTACACGACTCGGACGAGATCCTCGATCTACACGCGCTGCCGAGCGCCATGGTGGTGGTGGGCGGCGGCGTCATCGGCTGTGAGTACGCCTGCATGTTCGCCGCGCTGGGCATCCCCGTGACGCTGGTGGAGGTGAAGAAGGAGCTGTTGTCCTTCCTGGATGACGAGTTCTCCGCCCTGCTGGGCCAGCGCATGGAGGCGCTCGGCGTGCGGATGCGCTTCGGACACACGGTGGAGACCGTCCAGGTGCCGGAGCAGCAATCCGAGCCCATCCGGCTGACGATCTCGGGCGGAGAGCAGCTGGAGGTGGACCAGGTGCTGGTGGCCTCGGGCCGCTCCGCCAACACCGCCGGCCTGGGGCTGGAGACGCTCGGGGTGAAGCTCGGCGCCCGAGGGCAGGTGGAGGTGGGCCGCACCTACCAGACGTCCGTGCCACACATCTACGCGGTGGGGGACGTCATCGGCTTTCCCGCGCTGGCCTCCACCTCCATGGAGCAGGCGCGCGTGGCGGTGCTGCACGCCTTTGGAGATCCCCACACGCCCTCGCCGGTGCTGCCCTATGGCATCTACACCATCCCCGAGGTCTCCATGGCCGGGGAGACGGAGGAGGGGCTGCGCACCCGGGGCGTGCCGTACGTGGCGGGCCGCGCCTCGTTCTCCACCAACCCGCGCGGGCAGATCATCGGCGAGACGCACGGGCTGCTGAAGCTGCTCTTCCACCGCGAGAGCCAGAAGCTGCTGGGGGTCCACGTGCTGGGCGAGCAGGCCTCGGAGCTGGTCCACGTGGGCCTCACGGCCCTGGTGGCCGGGGCGGGCGCCTCGCTCTTCGTGGAGACGTGCTTCAACTACCCGACGCTGTCGGAGACCTACAAGGCGGCCACCTACGACGCGCTGCACCAGCTCAAGGCCTGGACGCGCTGAGCGGCGCGCGGCTCAGCGGGACTGCTTGAGGCTGCCCACCGTGAGCCCCGTCGTGAGCGGGGCCACGCGGTTGATGCCATCCGCCGAGGAGCGGGCCAGCAGGGGGGCGGCGGCGGACGTGGAAGGGCTGGGAGGAGCGGCACTGCCCGAGGCACCGCGCAGCAGCTCGCGCGCGCGCTCCCAGCGCACCTTCTCCTCGGCGATGAGCTGGATGAGCTCCTCGCGCGCGACCGGGTCCGTCAGCTCGCTGGCCGCGGCCGCCACCTTGTCCAGGAACGGCATCAGGTAGCCAAAGTCCTTGTCGAACGCGCCAGGGTTCGCCACGAGTGCCTCCACGCAACAGTCGCCTCGGCACCCTACCCTACTCGGAAATACTTCGGCGGAGGATCTCCGAGAAAGGGACACGGCAGGCACGCAACAGTGCGACCAGGGTCGTCACGGCCAATGGCGAGGGGGTGACGAAGTAGCGCTGGGGCGTCAGCCCGGGAAACTCGCCCTTGATCTCCCGGAGCCGTGCCAAGTACCCGACCCCCGCGAGCTGGCGTTCCAGCCAGCGCACCTGGCGGGCCAGCACGGGCGAGCAGCCCTCCGTGTCCACGTCCACCAACGGACAGAACCCCAGGGAGAGCTGCCGGACGCCTTCGGCTCGCAGGCGCGAGGCGAGCGTGGCGACCGCCGAGTAGTACACCCCCCACAGCCGTGTCGGCTCGAAGCGGATGAGGTTCAGCAGATAACCCTGGATGCGGCCACCGTCGAAGTACGGGTCCAGCACCGCATAGCCGAAAACGCGGGCCTCCTCGCCCTGCCGCAGGACGAACATCCGCGCGAGCCCATCGTCGTCGAAGGAGAGCGGGCGGTTGAGGAAGTGCATCTCCACGGGTACCGCGCTCTTGCGCAGATAGGCCCGGGTGATGGCCCCGAGCCGCTCGCGCTCCGAAGCGCTCAGCTCCGAGGGACGCACCTCGAGCACCTCGAAGCCCGCCCGGGCGGCCTTCTTGAGCGCACCGCGCACCTTGGCGCTGGCCTCTCGCTCCGGCGCATCGAGCGCCATCACCTTGTCCACGCCCATGCCACTGACGCGAAAACGTCGCTCCTCCAGCCCGGCTGCGAGCATCGCGACATCGCGGGGGAGGTAGAAGAAGAGCGGGCGCCTGCTGTCCCGGAGGAAGCGCTGGAGCAGCTCCGCCCGATCGCCGCTGGCACAGACGGGAGGACCCAGGGTCAGCTCGAACCCGAAGGCACGCTGGTAGGCGACGTAGCCAAAGGAGGTCTCGAAATAGGAGAGCCCCCCCTGGAGCGTCGAATACGAGATGGGATCCGAGCCGTAGGCCCGTACCAGGTCGTGCTTCACGCCTCCACGTTACGGTATTTTCGAGCGGTGAACCGTCTCAAGGTCGGCGTCGTGGAGCTGTTGGCGCACTCGGTCACCACGCCACTCCTGCGCCGCCGCGTCATCGCGCCCGGGACGGCGTCGGTGATGCCGCAGGCCGTGGCGGTCTGGGCGGAGGAGCTCGGCTGCGAGGTCCACTATGCCGTCTGGACGGCACAGGAAGACCTCGTGCGCCTGCTCCCGGACGGTCTGGACGTCGTGTTCATCTCCGCGTTCACCCGGGCCTCTTTCGTGGCGTACGCGCTCTCCTGCTCCCTCCGCGCGCGAGGCGTAGTGACCGTCCTCGGAGGTCCACACGCCCAGTCGTTCGCGGAGCACGCGCGCGAGCACTTCGACTACATCTGCCAGACCACGGACCGCGCATTGATCGCCGGGCTCCTCGGAGCGCCCGAGCGGCAGGCGCGGGGTGTCATCCTCTCCGCCAAGGAAGGGCCCACCACGCTCCCCAGCGTCGCCCAGCGCGCGCGGTTCATCGAGCACTGCCTCCAGAAGGGTACCCACGTCCTACGGCTGGTGCCCATGCTGGGCAGCCTGGGCTGTCCGTACACCTGCAGCTTCTGCGTGGACGCCCCCACGCGGTGGCAGGGCCTGCCCGTGGAGCCGCTCATCGAGGACCTGCGCTTCATCGAGCGCCGCTGGGGGGCCGACACGCTGGTGGGGTGGCACGATCCAAACTTCGGCGTCCGCTTCGATGAATACCTGGGCGCCATCGAGAACTCGGGCACACGCCTGGTGCATTGCGCCCACATGAGCCTGTCCTTGATGAGCGCCGCGAACGTCCGCCGGCTGGGCAAGGCCCGCTTCGGGCTGCTGGGGCCTGGCATCGAGTCATGGTTCGACTTCTCCGACAAGTCGGGGCGCGCGCGGCTGCTGGGAGAGGCCAAGGTCCAGCACGTGGCGCAGGCCCTGAACGTCGTCCAGGCCGAGGTGCAGCACATCCAGACGAACATGATCGTCGGGCTGGACACGGACCAGGGAGACCTGCCCTGGGAGCTGACGAAGCGGCTCGTGGAACTCTCCCCCGGCATCTACCCGACCTACTTCCTGGTGACGAACTTCTACAACGCGCCGCTCAGCCGCGAGCTGCATGCCTCCGGACGCACGCTGGCCATGCCGTTCTCGCTGCTCGACACCAACTGCTTCGGCAACGTGCGCCCTCTGCACTACTCCCCTGTCGAGCTCTACGACCGGCTCATCGGGCTCTACGAATTCGCCTACTCGTGGCGCGCCGTCCTCCGCCGCACGCGGGTGACTCCCGGGGGTTGGGGAAAGCTGGTGAACTTCGGCCGCAGCGTGGACGAAGGACGAGGCTTCATCGACTTCCACAAGCGCACCCGCGCTCGACTGGAGGAAGACCGCGAGCTGCGCGCGTTCTACGAAGGTGAGCGCGAGGCGCCGCCCACCTCCTTCATGGACGAGGTGAAGACCCAGCTCGGCCCCTACCAGGAGCTGCTGCCCGAAGCGCTCCTCTCCCCCGAGCGCTACGCCGAGTCCTTCCGCGCCTCCGCCGAAGCCGCCGTGCTCACGCTCCGCGAGCCCGTCGCCGGAGCCGTGCCCCGGGAGCGCGTGGCCTCCTGAAGGAGGCCCGCCACTCCGGGAGCGTCTACCCCACCGCCGCCTTGCGCACGGCGAGCTGCGAGGGGCTCGGAAGCTGCGAGAGCAGCCATTGGGCGGTGTCCGCCGTGATGGTCACGTGGGGGTCGTTCGCCGAGCCAATCCAGGCATCGAGGTCCGACGGCGTCTGCGTGACGTTCTGCACCAACTGCGTGGCGCTGTACACACTGAGCGAGCTCATCGACAGCGCGCTGATGGTCGGCACGAAGCACCCGTTCGCATACTGCATCGTGGCGTCGTAGCCGGCCTGGCTCACCGCGCTCGAGATGGTCTGGAAGAAGGCCGAGGTTCCACCGGGCGCGGAGTCGTAGGCGGGGGACTGCCCTCCCCAGGAGACGTAGTCGACCCAGCCCGCGACCTGGGTGGCGAAGACCACATAGTTCTCGCCCGAGCCGCCGGCCTGCGAGTCATAAATGCCCGGCGAGGTGGCGATGTAGAACTGGAAGAACGGATCATTGACCTCGTACACCGGTTGGGACGCGGGCGGGGTGCCGTTGAGCGTCCCATCCGTCGCTCCGTTGGAGACGCCCAGCAGCTTGGGCTGCTTGGGGAACCCGCCCAGCGCGCTCAGGTTGGCGAGGAAGTTAGTGCGCAGCGGAGAGATCTCCTGGCTCGAGGAGGGACCCGGCACCCAGGAGATGAGCATCTCCTGCGCCGCCTTGCTGAGGAGCAGCTGGGAAGGCTGCTGGAGCCCGGCGCTCTGCGTCTTCTCCCAGAGCACCTGGACGAAGTACTGCACCCCGACGGGGACGTTCGCCCCGAGGTGCGGGGTGTCGTAGGAGACGTAGTGCGTCGTCTGGTGCGGCAGGTTGTTCTGCTCCATGTAGGCCAGGGCATAGCGCGCTACCAGCCCGCCCATGCTCGCGCCGCCGACGACGAGGTTCGTGCTCGAGGACGTCTGGGAGATGGCCTGCTGGATGGCGGCGATCATCACCCCGGCGTTGGCCTCCAGGTAGTTGGTGCCATCATCGAAGCCCACCAGCACCAGGTCGTAGCCCATCGCCAACAGGTTGGTGGCGAGGTTCTGCTCGTTGAAGATGTTCCAGAGCGTGTCGAGCGAATATCCCCCCGGGAAGCCCTCGGCCATGATGAGGGGGTTGGTGAGCTGGGTGTGGCCAGCCCCGTAGAGGACGTAGGCGTAGCCGGTCGCGGTCACGTTCTGGAAGGAGATGGGCGAGGAGAGCGCCCAGATGTCACTGGCGCCCGGAGCCGACGCCTCGGCCACCGTGAGGCGGCAGCTCGCGGCGAGGGCGGGCTGCTCCGGCCGGGCGCGAACGCGAATCACCTTGTCCCCGGCCGACGAATAGGTGACCGCGATGGGCTGGTCGAGTGTCACCGGCCGATAGCCGCCGCCGTCGCCGAAGTCGATCTCCACCGCCACGGGAGCAGCGCCGGGGTTGGTGAGCACCAGGTCGGAAGGCACGAGGTAGCGCACGGTCCGGCCGTAATTCACGTGCGGCAGCAGCTCGAGGACGCGGTACTCGTCCTTGCAGAGCGGAGAGGCGAAGAACGCCGTCTGCTCCTCCAGCCCTCCTCCGGGCTGGGAGAACTCCGCCTCGGGGAACTGTCCGCCCTCCCGGACGTAGGTACCCATGACGGCAGCGAGCTGCTTGCCCGGCGCCTGGTAGCGAAAGTGGCCCAGCGCGAGCGGGATGACGCCCTGCTCCCGGTGGCGGGCCGCCCGCGCCTCGACCTCCGACAGCGGCGGCAGCGTCGTGCCCGGAAGCGCGCCCTGGGTCAGCTCCATGTAGAACTGCTTCCACTGGGGCTGACTCAGGACGGGCGCGGCGCCGCCCTCACTCTGGCCGAGACGCAACGGGGACAGTGTGGCCCCGTAGAGGATGCCGGTCGGCACGGTGGTCGGACTGGCCAGCTGCTTCAACCGCTGCTGGAGCTGCTGGATGCGCGTGGCGTTCTGGCGTGCGTTCTGAAGTGTCGTGCTCGTCATGGGAGTCCTCGAACGGGGCTGGGGCTGTTCGGGCTAGCGCGCCTGGAGGGCCTGACGAGGAGCCTGACGACGACTCACGTTGCGCTGCGAGCGGGCCGCCACCTTGGCCGAGTCACTCGACATGTTCTCGAAGCAGAACGCCTGGCCGTTGGAGAGCTGGAACTCCACCCCCTGGTACCAGAGGGCGCTCGAGCCGAACGGCGTCTGCACGAGCTTCCAACCATCGTTCAGCGCGTAGGTCACCTGCGTGTAGTCCCCATCCTGCGTCGTGCTGTAGGTGCCAGAGGAGGTGAACGTGGTGCCGCCACCGAAGGCGCCGGTGAAGGTGAGCGAGACGACACAGGCGTTGGAGCCAGCCAGCGCGATGCTGAGGGTGATGCTCCCGGAGCCCGAGCCAATGGACTCATGGGAGTAGGAGTAGGCGCCCTGCAGGAGCAGCTGGGACGCGGTGAGCGTCGTCACGGCGGGCTGGCCGCCCTCGTTGTTGAGGTTGTGCCAGGGATCGAGGCTGTTGTCGGTGTGGCCATCGAAGCGGCCGGTGGCGCCCTGGGTCAGGGTGGGGAGCAGCTGGGTCAGATCAGCGGACATGGGTGTCTTCCTCTCGGTGTGGGTGGGCCCGAGGCGCGGTGAAGCGCCCCGGGAACACGAGGGAAGATGCCGTCTGGCCGGGAACCGGACCATTACGGCCCATGACAGCGCATGACAGTCAGCTCACGGCGGGATGGGCAGCTGCAGGCAGTACCGGGAGAAGCCCACGAACGAGCTGAAGCGCGGATCCAGATCCGCCGGGTACTCGAAGCGGCGAGCGGCACGCGCCAGCTCGGCGAGGTGAGCGTGATAGCCGCCGGCGATCGCGCTCAGCATGGGCGCCAGCGGATGCTCCCCCGAGGCGACCTCCTCCGCCGAGCGTTCGAGCAGCTCGAGCCCTCCCGGGTGCGACTGGAGCAGTTGCAGGTCGTAGGCAATCACCCCGTCCTCGTGGAAGGCAGACAGCAGGTGCTTGACCAGGGTGTGGGGGGTGGCGAGCAGCCCGTTCCAGACGATCGCCTGCTGCGGGCAGTAGAGGAGCTGCAGCGGCACGCGCAGGGGGATGTGGCCCCAGATGCTCGTGCGGTTGGCGGCGTACTCGATGGGCGTCTCGTTGAACGCGAACGGCATCATCTCGACCGTGGCGGTCTCGATCTGCCGGGGATGGGGCACGCTCTCCAGCAGGCCATGCGTGACGAAGAACTCGAACCGGGCCTGCCAGCCATGGCCCGGCCACAGTCCCACCTTCCGCCCCAGCGCGAGCCACCAGTCTCGTCTCGATGACATGGGTACCTCCCAGTCTACAGTAGGCGCCATGCAAGGCACGTACAGGACCGCGTTCATCACCGGCGCTTCGAGCGGGATCGGACGTGGACTCGCCGCGTGGCTGGCTCGCCGTGGGGTGCGGGTCTTCGGCGCGGCCCGCCGCCTGGAAGAGCTCGAGGCGCTCGCGCGCGAGGTCCAGAGCGAGGGCGAAATCGTCCCCGTGCAGCTGGACGTGGCGGACGCCCGGTCGACGCTCGAGGTCATCCGCTCGATCGATGAGTCCTGTGGAGGGCTGGAGCTCGTCGTGGCCAACGCCGCCATCGCCCCGGAGACGCCAGGCCACGCGCTCGCGTGGGACACGGTGGAGCAGATCATCGACGTGAACGTGCGCGGCGCGGCCGCCACCCTTGGCGCGGTCGCGGACCGGATGGTCTCGCGCGGCTCTGGCCACCTGGTCGGCATCTCCTCGCAGGCCGCGGGGCGCGGGCTGCCGCGCCATGTCGCCTACAGCGCCTCCAAGGCCTTCCTCTCCAACTTCATCGAGGGACTGAGAGTGGACCTCGGTCCCCGGGGAGTGAAGGTCACCGCGATCCACCCAGGCTTCGTGCGGACACCGGGCACCGCGGGCAACGCCTTCAAGATGCCGTTCCTGCTCGAAGTCGATGACGCGGTGGACCGCATCGGCCGCGCCATCTTCCGAGGGGCCTCGGACTTCTCCTTCCCCTGGCAGGCCGCCACGGTGTCGAAGCTGTCCCGGCTGCTGCCGAACGGGCTGTGGGATCGCGCGGTGCGCGGCTTCGGGACCCCGGGCGACTAGCGGAACTTCCCCGTGGCATAGTCCGGGAAAATGAAGGGCTTGGAGCTCATGACGAACTCAGGGGGGCGGCCTGAGGCGGACTCCTCCTCGGGCACTCCCGTGGACGTCTACCTCGAACGTCTGTGCGAGCTGGCGGCTCGCGATCAATGGAAGCTCGAGGACCTCGACTGGGCCTCGCTCGATGTCTCGGCCCTCCCGGAGCCCATCCGTCAGGTCGCGGCCGATGGCTTCGCTCAGCTCCTCTGGGGCGAGCGGACCGCGCACTTCGTCACGACGCGCTTGCACGAGCTGCTGCCCGACGGCCCCGCGCGCGCGTTCGTCGCGACCCAGCGAACGGATGAGGCCCGCCACGTCGCCTTCTTCGAGCAGGTCATCCGCCTGCTCGGGTGCGAGGGCCGCGTTCGGCCCTCCGTCGAGCGGCTCATGCACGAGGTGCAGGGGGCGGAAACCCCCGAGGAGCTGATGCTGGGCATGCAGGTCCTCATCGAGGGCGCCGCGCACTCGTTGGTCCTGGAGGGGGCGCGCCTGGTGGGTACGCCGGACGACGGCGACGGACTCGACAGTCCGCTCCGCGCCATGAAGACGGTGGTGGGCGAGTGGATGCCCCGACTGGTGGCACGAGATGAGAGCCGCCACATCGCCTTCGGACTGCATGCCCTGCGCCAGCGCATCCCACGACTGGCTCCCGCGGCGCGGCAGCGACTCGAGGAGCGGGTGGCGCACTGGGGCGAGCGCGTGCTGGAGCAAGCGAGGGATCCGGACCTCGTGTACGGAATCGGCGTGGACGGCGAGGCGGTCTGCGGGCGGCTGATCGAGGACTTGAACCTGCGCATCGGGCAGCTCGGGCTCGAGACGCGCATTGCTCCGTTGAAGGGGGCGTGATGGGCAGCGATCAAGCCCTGCAGGATCGAATCGGCTTCTTCGTGAAGCATGGCTACCTCGACCGCGTGCCCTCGTCGTGGCAGGTCAAGGTGGGCTGGATGGCGATGCTGCCCATCATCCTGGGAGAGAGCGAACGCGAGCGGGAGCGCAGCCGCCGCACGCTGATGGGTCAGGTGCCGATCCGCGTCCCGCTGCAGCTGCTCTACAACCCGCGCCAGCTCATGGTGGACACCGGCCTCTACCAGACCGCGGCGGCGCTCATCCGGCACGTGGTCAGCGTGTACCACGAGGACGCGTTCCTCGGTTACGACCTGCAGGTGCTGCAGTCTCACCCAGGAGGGCTGGCGCTGCTGCGAGAGGAGGCCTCGAAGATCGTCGAGGGCAAGACGCGCTGGGCGCCCTATTTGCGAGAGCTGGTGGGCTGGCCGGGCTACCACGCGCGCCTCATCGAGCTGGCGGAGGCCGCCGAGCGCTTCGAGTACCCGGACATGCTCGATCTGGATCCGCGCTTCTCCTCGCTCGTGGGCTTCGCGAAGTTCTGCAACACGCTGCCCGACTGGCCTGCTCGCGAGTTCTACGGCTTCGACCTCAAGAAGATCATCGGACGATGGAAGTAAGGCCTGGAGACCTCGAGGCGCTCGACCCGGAGTTCCTGCGTCGCCACGCCGGGTGGCTGACGCAGGTGCTCCACACCTGGTTCCGCGCGGACATCCAGGGAATGGAGCACCTGCCCTCCAGCCCCTTCGTCGGCGTGGGCAATCACAGCGGCGGCGTGATGATTCCGGACACGCTGGTCTGGGTCGGCGCGTACCACACGTCGGGCCGCCAGCCTCCGATGGTGGTGCTCGCCCATGACGGGATGTTCGACGCCTACCCGCGACCGCTCGCGCGCGCCTTGTCCAAGCTCAGCGCCATTCGAGCCCGAAAGGAACTCGCCCTCGAAGCGCTCCGGCGCGGGTACGCGGTGCAGGTGTACCCCGGAGGCGACCACGACGCGTGCCGGAGCTTCTCTCGGAGGAACGAGATCGTCTTCGCAGGCCGGAAGGGCTACGTCGAGCTGGCGCGGGAGGCGGGTGTTCCCATCGTGCCCGTGGTCTGCGTGGGCGGGCACGAGGCGCTGATCATCCTCTCGGAGGGAGCGGGGCTCGCCAGGAAGCTCGGGCTCGACCGCCGCTTCCGCCTAAAGACTTTTCCCCTCTCCCTGAGCCTGCCGTGGGGGCTGTGGCTGGGGCCGCTGCCGGGCTACGTGCCCCTGCCGACGAAGATTCAGGTGCGGGTGTTGCCTCCGATCTTCCCGGAGGGCGAGGACATCGACGCGATTGACGCCCGTGTGCGAGCATCGATGCAGCGCGCGGCGGACGAACTGGCGAAGGAGCGACGCTTCCCATGGATCGGATGAAGCTGTTCAGGATCGGCGACGCGCTGGACGTGGGCACCGCGACGGAGAGCGAGCTCGGGGCACGGCTGGAGCAACTCTGGGACAAGGAGCCGGCGCTGCGGCCACGGCCGGAGATGCACGACTACCAGCTCACGTATCCGCCCGCGGTCCAGATGGAGAAGCGGCCCGAGTATCGGCGCGCGCCGACCGACGAGGAGTACCTGCGCGAGGCACTGGGCCCGTTCAGCGCCGCTGGCTACTACTTCCACTTCGGCTTCTGCAAATACCGCTGTCGCTACTGCTTCCATTACGAGCTGCTGACGAAGCACCAGGACGAGCTGATGACGCGGTATGTGGACGCGCTGTCGCAAGAGATGGCGCTCGTCCGCGAGCTGACGCCGAAGCTCAAGCGCGCGCTGTATTTCCTGGGGGGCGGCACCCCCACGGCTCTGCCGGTACACCTGCTGGAGCGCTTCCTCTCGCGCCTGCTGTCGAACTTCGGCCCGCCGATGACGTCGATGAGCACCGTCGAGGCGAAGCCCATCACCGCCTCCAACGACAAGCTCCAGGCGCTGGTGCAGGCGGGCTTCCGCCGCATCAACCTCGGGGTGCAGACGTTGGACCCGGAACTCTACGCCTTCCACCACCAGAAGGAGGAGCTGCGCGTCGCCCTCGATGCCATCGAGCGGGCGCGCAAGTGCGGGTTCGAGTTCGTCAACATCGACGTCATGACGGGGCTGGAGCGGCAGACGCCCGAGTCCTGGCGGAAGACGCTGGCAGAGCTGGAGCGGCTGGCGACGAGCGGCGCGGTGGACAGCGTCTTCATCTACCCGTACCACGATGATCCGCGCAGCGGCACGTACGGCAAACCCGGCGCGGTGCCGTCCTTCATCCAGACCGCGCACAGTGAAGCGCAGGCGCGGGCCCTGTTCACCCGCCTGGGCTGGAAGGAGCTGGGCGCGCGCTTCTACCGGTCTCCCCGGCACGTGCGGCGCGAGCTGCTCGAGCTGGCGAAGGTACGGGTCAACCCCGCTTACGGCGAAGTGCTGTACCACGGGCTGGGAAACTCCAGCTTCTCCATTGGCGACAAGGCCACGTTCCTGAACCACCGCGACGTGAACGACTACATCGCGGCCGTGGAGAAAGGCGGCCTGGGCATCGCGTACTGGAGGACGCTCAACGACTCACAGCGGGCGACCCGGGACGTGACGTTCGACATCCTCTATAGCCCCTTCACCCGGGTGCGCTCCCGCGCGAAGAAGTACGGCGCGGAGACAATGGTCCAGCACCGCCAGCTACTCGATCGATGGTTGGAGTTGGGACTAGGCGAGGAGAACCGATTGCTCGGCACCTTCAGCCTGACCCCTCTCGGCAAGCTGGTACACCAGCAGATGATTCCGCAGCACTACCTGCCAGAAGACCGCCGCGAGCTGGATGAGGCCATGCAGCTCCGCCAGCTCGCGGGCCGCAAGTACCGCGGCTATTGACACTTCGAAACCCGGGGCTGTCATTGCCTCCCGAGGAACCATGACCGTACTCGCTCCTGCCTCGCCCTGGGCCTCGCTCCAGGTGCAGTTCACCGCCGCGCCCACGCTCAACTTCGCGATGGAACAGAGCGGAGTCCCCCTCGTCAGGGATGTGCTCCTGCGCAACACCGGCGCAGCCGCGCTCGGCCCCTTGGTGCTGGAGGTGCAACTCCTCCCCGACCTGGGCGATGCGGTCCGAGTTCCCGTTCCCGAACTCCCTGCGGGTGAGGAATTGAGCCTCGGAGTCATCGATCTGCGCTTACCCGCGGGCCGCCTGCGCACCGTGACGGAGAGCGAGCGGGCCCGGCTCCGATGGGCGCTTCACCATGGGGACAGCGTCATCGCCGAGAGCGCCGTGGACGTTGAAGTCCTCCCCTACAACCACTGGCCCGGCGCGCGTGCTCCCTGGGGGCTGTTGGCCACCTTCGTCACGCCCAACCATCCCGTCATTCCAGAGTTGCTCAAGGACGTGCGAGTACTGCTGGAGCAAGCCGTGGGCGATGGCAGCCTCTCTGGCTACCAGAAGCGCAACCCCACCCACGTGCGCACCATGGTGGCCGCACTCTACGAGGCACTCCAGGCACTCAACCTCGGCTATGCGGAGGTGCCCCCAAGCTTCGAGAAACATGGCCAGAAGGTACGGCTGCCAGATCAGCTCCTCCGCGAGCGGATGGGGTGCTGCCTGGATCTGACGCTTCTGTGCGCCTCCGCACTGGAGGCCATGGGCCTCTACCCGCTCCTGCTCCTCGTTGAAGGCCACGCCCTGCCCGCGGTGTGGCTCATCGATGAACGCTTCCCCGAGGGAAGCGTGGAAGACGCCGCGCGTCTGCGCAACCTCGTCGCGCTTGGCCACCTGCTCCCGTTCGATGTCTCCACTGCCGTCAGTGCCGGTAGGCCTGCTTTCGAGCGGGCGCACGCAGT
Organism: Hyalangium ruber; assembly: GCF_034259325.1. Classification (NCBI taxonomy): domain Bacteria; kingdom Pseudomonadati; phylum Myxococcota; class Myxococcia; order Myxococcales; family Archangiaceae; genus Hyalangium; species Hyalangium rubrum. The sequence goes on from NZ_JAXIVS010000001.1 coordinate 1,062,551, forward strand.
GGCTCAGCAATATCTCGCGGACGATTCACGCTTTGTCGTTGCCCTCGACGTGAATGTCCTGCGCTTCGATCGCTACAAGCCCCTTCCCTTGCGTACGGTCGAGGCTCCCGCGCCAGAGCGCGCCTCCTCCGAACCCGCTCATGCACGCATCCGCGCCATCCTGGAGAGTGCAGCGGCCGCCCCGCCGCCCGTTGAAACGAAGCCCCCATCGGCCCAGCTCAAGTCTCGCTTCGAGCGATGGAAGGAGAAACTGCTCGACCTCACGCTCCGCAACCGGCTGCTGAACTTCCGGCTCGACACCCGGGGAGCGCTGCCGCTCCACGTCCCAGATCTGGCGGCCTTCGAGGATGTCTTCTCCGCGGGAGATGCCTACGAGCTGCTCCCCGCCCCCGAGGAGGATGGCCGGGACGCACGCGCCACGAGGCTTCAGCAGGCGCGAAGCACCGAGGAGGAACTGGCCGAGCGGCGCCGACAAGACCTTGCAAAAGGCCTCCTCCATTCGTCACTGCGACAGGCCGAGCTGTGGTCCCGCGCGCGGCACTTGGATCGGACCGCACGCACCGACATGGAGGAGGGCGGAGCCAACACGCTCTACCTTGCCATCGGAATGCTGCGCTGGTTCGAGGAGGGCGACCCCACGGAGCGTCTGGCGCCGCTGCTACTCTACCCCGCTGCCTTCCGCCTCGATCGCGACCGTAAGCGCGTGCGTCTGGTGCGGGAGGCCGAGGATCCCATCGGTAACGTGACCCTCTCCGAGAAGCTCAAGCGTGACTATGGGTTGGATGCCAGCGCGCTCACCACGCTAGAGAGCGACGAGAACGGGCTGGACGTGGCCGGCATCCTCCAGGCCGTGCGCAAGGCCATCCAGAGCCGTGCGGGGTGGGAGGTCCTGGACCAGGCCCACCTGGGCCATTTCACCTTCTCTCGCTTCCTCATGTGGAAGGACCTGGAGGACAACGAGAGCGTCCTCTTGGACAACCCCCTCGTGCGCCACATCGCCGCTGCCGGGGCATCCACACCTCCGGTCAATGGCAAGGAGTACGCTCCTGATCGCATCGATGGGGAGGTGGCACCCGCCGAGTTGCCCTGCGTCGTCAACGCTGACTCCACGCAAACAGCCGCGGTAGCCTCGGCGCTCTCGGGCCGCTCCTTCGTCCTCCAGGGCCCCCCCGGCACCGGCAAGTCCCAGACCATCACCCAGCTCATTGCCGCTGCGCTCGCCCGGGGAAAGACCGTCCTCTTCGTCTCCGAGAAGATGGCCGCGCTCGACGTGGTTCACCGGCGGCTCAAGGACGTGGGGCTCGAGGACTTCTGCCTGGAACTGCATAGCCACAAGAGCAACAAGAAGGAGGTGCTGGCCTCCTTTGCCCGAGCCTTCGAACGCACCCAACGGACCCCCGAGCCACGATGGGAGGAGCGCTCGGCCGAGTTGGGAGCCTCGCGTGAGGTGCTCAACGCCTACGTCCTCGCGCTCCACAAGCCCTGGCCCCTGGGAATGAGCATCTATGGAGCCACCAGCCGGCTGCTCGCCTTGCGCAACCTGCCCGAAGTGCGCCTCCCGCTCTCCACCCCCCAAGAGTTCACCGAGGCCCGACTCCGCGAAGCGCTCGCCGAGGTGAACGAACTCTCTCGCAAACTCTCCGCTGTGCGCACTTTCGGCGCCCACCCCTGGAGTCCGGTGCGAGGGCTCACCTGGACCAACGCCCTCGAGGAGCAGATCCACCTCGCCCTCGGCGAAGCGCACGCGGCACTCGAGCATGTGGAGAAGCAGGCTCCCTCCCTTGCCGCGACGCTTGGCATCGCCGTGCCAGACTCCACTCAGGGACTGCGCGCCCTCACGGAGCTAGGCGAGGTGCTCTCCACGGGACCGCTGCCCTCCGTGGCATTCGTGGACGATGCCTGGCCCGACACGGTGCGACAGGTAAAAGCACACGCCCTATCGCTGCGCGAGCAGTCCCTGCGCGAGTCCCATCTCGCCTCTCGATGGAAACCCGAACTCTTCACCCAGGATCTGCCTGGGCTCCAGCTGCGCTTCCAGAAGTGGGCGGGGGCGTTCGTGCTCCTGGCCTTCATCTTCCTCTGGAGCGCGCGCCGGCTGCTCAAGGAACTCTCTGCCCGCGAGCTGCCAGGCAATCCAGACATCGCCAAAGACCTCGACGCCGCCCTGAAGGTGCTCGAGCAGCGGCCCCGGCTTGCCGAGCAGACCCAACTGCTCACCAGCACGCTGCGGGGCCTGCCCGCCGCGGAAATCGAGAGACCGGAGACGCTGGAGTTGCTCGTCCAGCGTTCCGCGCAGGCAAGAGAGCTCCGAGACGCACTCGGTGTACCGCGTGTGCAGCTCCCCTCCAGTCCCGCTGAGCTCGAGGCATTGGCGCTCAAGACCCGGGAGCTGCGTGCCGCCCTCGATCGCCTTGCCCGCGCCGAGGAGTCTCTCGCTGGGCTGCTGAAAACCCACCCCTGGGAGCCAGCGACAGCCTCGGACCACCGTCCCTCTCTGCGACGCCAGCTCGATGCGTGGCGTCAGGGGCTCAAGGCGTTTCGCCCCTGGTGCCTCTACCAGGCACAGGCGGAGCGACTCCGGGCACTAGGCCACGGCCCATTCGTGGAGGCGGTAGAGACCCAGGGACTCTCGGCGGATCGGCTGGGGGAGACCTTCGAGCGCGCTGTGCTCTCCGCGTGGACCCGCGCCCTCCAAGACGCGGAGCCCGCGCTGCGAGACTTTGAAGGCACTGCCCACTCGGGACGCATCGAGCGCTTCCGCCAACTGGATGCCGACCATCTCTCGCTGTCCCGTCGCAAGGTCATCTCGGCCTTGGAGCGGCAGCTTCCCACGGGCTTCTCTCTCTCGGCGGAGACCTCCGAGCCTGGCATCCTCGCGCGCGAGCTGCGCAAGAAGACGCGCCAGATGGCGCTGCGCAAGCTGTTGGGCTCCGTTCCCAATCTCGCACGGCGGCTCAAGCCTTGCTTCCTGATGAGTCCGCTGTCGGTGGCCCAGTACCTGCCCGCCGAGGGCCAACGCTTCGATTTGCTCGTCTTCGACGAGGCCTCACAGATCGGCACCCACGACGCGATCGGCGCCATCGCACGGGCCAATCAGGTCATCATCGTTGGCGACTCGAAGCAGCTGCCACCCACGGCGTTCTTCACCCGAGGCGATGACTCCGAGGCCATGCCCGATGAGAACGACATCGTCGAGTTGGAGAGCATCTTGGAGGAGGCGCTGGCCAAACAGCTCCCGCAGCAGATGCTCGGGTGGCACTATCGCAGCCGGCACGACAGCCTCATCGACTTCAGCAACCGGCAATACTACGAGGGGCGACTGCACGTCTTCCCCGCGGCCCGGGCTCATGTGGAGGACCTCGGTATCAAGTGGCACCCCGTGCCGGACGGTGTCTATCAATCCAAGACGACGGGCAAGACCGCGGCCATCAACCCACGCGAGGCGGAGGTTTTGGTAGCGGAACTGGTGCGCGCCCTGCGCCGTTACACGCCTCAAGAGCGCACCTTTGGCGTCGTCACCTTCAGCGTGGTGCAGCAGCAGCTCATCCTGGATCTCCTGGACGCGGAGCGCGCCAAGGCTCCAGAGCTGGAGGCGCACTTCACGTCTGCCGAGCCCGTCTTCGTGAAGAACCTGGAGAATGTGCAGGGTGACGAGCGGGACGAGATCCTCTTCAGCATCTGCTACGCGAAGGATGCGTCCGGAAAACTGCGGATGAACTTCGGCCCGCTGAGCCGAGCGGGCGGGGAGCGGCGGCTGAACGTCGCGGTCACCCGCGCACGCTGCGCCTTGCGCGTGTTCTCCACGCTGACGCACGACCAGATCGACCTGTCGCGCACCTCCTCCGTGGGTGCGCGACACCTACGCGAGTTTCTAAGACGGGCCGCGGAAGCGGGCAGCGCCTCGGCTGCCGCGGCTGATCGTGAGCCCTCGGGCATGCTGGAGCGAGAGGTGGCCACGGCCCTGCGCGGACTGGGCCACACGGTGCATTCGGACGTGGGATGTGGCGGCTACCGAGTGGACCTGGCGATCGTGCACCCTGAGCGCCCTGGAGAGTACTTGCTGGGCGTGGAGTGTGACGGGCCCCACTACGGCTCGGCCGCGAGTGCCCGGGACCGCGACCGCCTGAGGGCCGATGTGCTGCGCGGCTTGGGCTGGCGGCTCCACCGGGTGTGGTCGCCCGAATGGAGCACGGACCGGGAAGGACAGGTCAAACAGCTCACCGAGGCGATCCAACAAGCCCTGAAGGCCGCTCGTGAAGAACCGCCGCCCCGCGCCCTATCGCTCGACATGGCTTCGGTGGAACCAGCCACCCACTTGTCCGACGGAGAAGCCCCAGCACCGGAGCACCCCACGAACGCGGCGAGTCCCGCCTCCACACCCGCCTCGCCCGTAAAGCCCTATGTGCCCGCGAAACTCCCACCGGTTCGCGATGGCGCCGACCTCTTCGCGCCCACGTCGACCCTGCGTCTCCGAGAGCAACTGGAGGCAGTGCTGAGACAGGAGGCTCCCCTGCATGAAGAGTTGCTCGCACGGCGCATCCTGGAGGCGTGGGGGTTGAGCAAGCTGACGCCGCGAGTCCGGGCCCGCCTCGAGGAGCAACTCGGACAGCTCGTCCAGCGGGGCGCGGTACTCGCGCAGAATGAGTTCCTCTGGTGGGCCGAGCGCAACCCAGCGCAATACACGGAGTTCAGAGGCCCACATGAGGAACGCGAGGCCTCGCAGCTGCCACCTGAGGAGGTCGCCAACGCGGCGGCCTCGGTGCTCGCCCAGGCGCTGTCACTGGGGAAGGACGATCTCTGCCGGGAAACGGGCTACCTGTTCGGCGTACAGCGGCTGACACGTACTGTGCGCCCCGTGCTGGAAGCCGGCATCCATCACTTGGAGCGCACAGGGCGATGTGCCTACGAAGGCGAGCGTGTGGTGTGGAAGCGCTAACCAGCCCTCACCAGCGCCCTTTTGTAAAACCTGTCTGACAGTCAGACAGGTTTGTCGTGCTGGGCACGCCCAAGGACCCCTTTATGCCCCCCCTGATGAGAGCCTGCACTTTGATCACCGCGCTGGCACTGGCCCCCCTGGCCTGTGTCCGGAACGCGCAGCCCCCTACCTCCCCCGCCCCCGAGACCACCGCCTCGGCCGCGCCAGCCACGCCCCAGGAGAAATGCCCGCTGGGGATCATCCACTGGTGGGAGCCGGACTTGGAGAAGGGCGTGGCGGTGGATGCCATCAGCGGCCGGCAAGGCGCTCCCCGAGGCGACCCCACCCTCTCCCCGAGAACCGAGTCGAGCCAGGCCTTCGCGTTCGATGGCTCCGACGACTACGTCGAGATCCAATCGATGAGCTTGAAGGCCCTGGAGCCCACCCGGGCCCTCACCGTGGCGGCGTGGATCAAAACGACCCCGACAGGGCGCCTCCGGGCCATCGTCGGAAAGATCTCCGCCCAGGAGCCCCGCTCGGGCTACCTGCTCAGCATCGATGAGGGTGGGCGGGTGCGCTGTGACCTCGGCAGCGACTCGCAGGCCCGGCGCTTCGCGACCGTGCTCTCGGGCACTGCCCTCGCCGATGACGGCTGGCACCACGTGGCCTGCACCTTCAGCGGGGTCGACGCTCGGGTCTTCATCGATGGCGTCTCCCGGGGCGGCATGCCCTACTCCGCCAGCCTGGGCACCCACACGGAGCCCCTGCTCATCGGCAAGGACTCCTTCCGCCTCGGCAGCCGCCACTTCCCCGGGCTCATCGACGACGTCGTCCTGTTCAACCGGGCCTTGTCCGCCGAGGAGCTCGAACGGCTGATGAAGCTCTCCCCCGACGCCTGCCGAGCAGGCGACCGTCCCTAGCCGTGGTAGACGCGCGAGGCGACGATCTTCCCGCCCTTGACCTCCAGCACCTCGGCCACGGGCATGGGCGCATCCCCGGGCGCATGGCGCATGTACTCCATGAAGACCCGGTCCCCGTCCGCCGTCAGCGCCGTCTCCTCGTAGCGCAGCCCCGGCAGCCGGGCGATCGCCTCCCGCCACCACTGGGCCAGCGCCTGCTTGCCCACCAGTCGGCCCCCCGTCTCCGGGTGCAAGACCCGGATTTTCGGCGAGGTGTGGGTGGCATCCTCGGCATAGAGCGCCACCAGGGCCTCCACGTCATGGGCGTTGAAGGCGCGCAGCCAGGCCCGCGCCAGGGAGAAGTTTTCGGACGCGCTCATTGTTGTTAAAGCCTCGGAAATCCGCGGTGCCGGTCCCGGTCCTGCGGAAGCAAGGCTCCTCCTATATAAGAAGGGCAGCCCGATCGGTAGGCGGGGGTGGGTGGCCGTAGGTCCCCACCGTCATGCGGATTTGGCTGGAAACTTGAACCTGTGGGAAGTAGAGGCCCCGCCTGCCCTGTTCCCACAGGCGTTTTTTAAAAGAAGAAGGACCGGATCGTGGCCTCCAACGTACCCATCGAAAACATTCGCAACATCGGCATCTCCGCCCACATCGACTCGGGCAAGACGACGCTGTCTGAGCGCATCCTCTTTTACACGGGCCGGATCCACGAGATCCACGAGGTCCGTGGCAAGGACGGCGTCGGCGCGAAGATGGACTCGATGGATCTCGAGCGCGAGAAGGGCATCACCATCCAGTCCGCCGCCACGTACGCCATGTGGGGCGACCACAACATCAACCTGATCGACACCCCGGGACACGTGGACTTCACCATCGAGGTGGAGCGCTCCCTGCGCGTGCTCGACGGCGCCATCCTGGTGCTGTGCTCCGTGTCGGGCGTTCAGTCCCAGTCCATCACCGTGGACCGGCAGATGAAGCGCTACAAGGTTCCGCGCATCGCGTTCGTCAACAAGATGGACCGCGCTGGCGCCAACTATGACCGCGTGGCCGCTCAGCTGAAGGAGAAGCTGAACCACCACCCGGTGAAGCTCCAGTACCCCATCGGCGCCGAGGACCGCTTCCAGGGTCTGGTCGATCTCGTCAAGATGAAGGCCTTCTACTTCGACGGCGAGAGCGGCGAGAACGTGCGCGAGGAGGCGATCCCCGCGGACATGCTCGACGAGGCCAAGCAGCGCCGTCAGCAGATGATCGAGGGCGTGGCCGAGGTGGATGACTCGCTGGGAGAGCTGTTCCTGGCGGACGCGGCCATCAACGAGGAGCAGCTCGTGGCGGCCATCCGCCGGGCGACCATCGCGCTGAAGATGACGCCGGTCATGTGCGGCTCGGCCTACAAGAACAAGGGCGTGCAGTTGCTCCTCAACGCGGTGTGCAGCTACCTGCCCAACCCGAAGGAGGCCACCAACGAGGCCCTCGACCAGAAGAACAACGAGGCCAAGGTCATCCTCGAGTCGGATCCGGCCAAGCCCTTCGTGGGTCTGGCGTTCAAGCTCGAGGACGGGCGCTACGGGCAGCTGACGTACATGCGCGTCTACCAGGGCAAGGTGTCCAAGGGCGACTTCATCTTCAATCAGTCCAACCAGAAGAAGGTGAAGGTTCCCCGCATCGTGCGCATGCACGCCAGCGAGATGAACGACATCACCGAGGGTCAGGCTGGCGACATCATCGCCCTGTTCGGCGTGGAGTGCGCCTCGGGCGACACGTTCACCGACGGCACCGTGCAGTACACGATGACGTCCATGCACGTGCCGGACGCGGTGATCGCGCTGGCGGTGGCTCCGAAGGAGCGCGCCGCGACGGCCAACTTCTCCAAGGCCCTCAACCGGTTCACCAAGGAGGACCCGACCTTCCGCGTTCACCGCGACGAGGAGAGCGCCCAGACGATCATCAGCGGCATGGGCGAGCTGCACCTGGAGATCTACATCGAGCGCATGCGGCGCGAGTACAACTGCGAAGTCATCGCCGGCAAGCCGCAGGTGGCCTACCGCGAGACGATCAGCCAGAAGGGCGAGTTCGCCTACACGCACAAGAAGCAGACCGGTGGTTCCGGTCAGTTCGCGCGCGTGTGCGGCTACCTCGAGCCCCTTCCGTCCGACGCGGTGCAGCAGTACGAGTTCGTGGATGACATCGTGGGCGGCTCCATCCCCCGCGAGTTCATCCCCGCGTGCGACAAGGGCTTCCAGGAGGCCGTGAAGAAGGGCAGCCTCATCGGCTTCCCCGTGGTGGGCGTGCGCGTCGTCATCAACGACGGTGCGTTCCACGCGGTGGACTCGAGCGAAATGGCGTTCAAGACCGCGGCCATCATGGGCTTCCGTGAGGGCTACGCCGCGGCCAAGCCCGTCATCCTCGAGCCCGTCATGAAGGTGGAGGTGCAGGCGCCCGAGGACTTCCAGGGCTCCGTCGTCGGCCAGCTGAACCAGCGCCGCGGCACCATCCTCAGCACGGAGAACCGCGAGGGCTACCTGGTGGCCGTGGCCGAGGTGCCGCTGAACAACATGTTCGGCTACTCCACGGACCTGCGCTCCGCCACCCAGGGCAAGGGCGAGTACACGATGGAGTTCGCCAAGTACTCCCCGATGCCGAAGAACGAGGCGGAGGCCCTGATGGCGGCCTACCGCGAGAAGCTGGCGGCCGAGCAGGCCGCGCGCAAGTAAGCGGTTCGCGCGGACGTTAAAGCAGTTCCATGCAGTTCCGGGAGGGCGCCTCGCGGGTGGAGGCGCCCTCCTCCTTTTTTCCGGGCCCTGCTTTCGCGGGCGTCCACACGCACCCGCGATAGGGACTCATGACTTTCGATGATTTGAAGCTCGCCGAGCCGCTGCTCCGCGCGGTGAAGGCCGAGGGCTACACCACCCCCACCCCCATCCAGCAGCAGGCCATCCCGCCCGCGCTCGAGGGCCGGGACGTGCTCGGCTGCGCCCAGACGGGCACCGGCAAGACGGCGGCGTTCGCGCTGCCCATCCTCCAGCGGCTGGCGGCTGGCAATCCTCCCCCCGCGCACGGCCGCCCCATCCGCGCGCTCATCCTCACCCCCACCCGCGAGCTGGCCAGCCAGATCGTCGAGAGCTTCCAGGCCTACGGCCGCTTCACGAAGCTGACGTGGGCCGTCATCTTCGGCGGCGTGGGCCAGAACGCCCAGGAGCAGGCGCTCCGGCGCGGCGTGGACGTGCTGGTGGCGACCCCGGGCCGCCTGCTGGACCTGATGAGCCAGAAGCTCGTCTCGTACAAAGCGCTCGAGGTGTTCGTGCTGGATGAGGCCGACCGCATGCTGGACATGGGCTTCATCCACGACGTGAAGCGCGTCATCGCCTCGCTGCCCCAGAAGCGCCAGACGCTCTTCTTCTCCGCGACGATGCCGCCGGAGATCCAGGCGCTCTCCAAGAGCCTGCTGAAGGATCCGGTGCGCGTGGAGGTGGTGCCGCAGTCCACCACCGCCGAGAAGGTGGAGCAGCGGCTGTACTTCGTGGAACGGGAGCAGAAGCGCCACCTGCTGGTCCACCTGCTGGGCGACGCGAACATCCGGCGCGCGCTGGTGTTCACGCGCACCAAGCACGGCGCCAACCGGGTGACGAAGCAGTTGATGGGCGCGCACATCTCCGCCGAGGCCATCCACGGCAACAAGAGCCAGAACGCGCGCGAGCGTGCGCTGGACGCCTTCAAGGACGGCAGCTGCCGGGTGCTGGTTGCCACGGACATCGCCGCGCGCGGAATCGACATCGACGGCATCACCCACGTCATCAACTTCGACCTGCCCAACATCCCCGAGTCCTACGTCCACCGCATCGGCCGCACGGGGCGCGCGGGGGCCTCGGGCACCGCGTTGTCCTTCTGCGACATGGAGGAGCGCGAGTACCTCCGGGACATCGAGCGCACCATCCGGCGCGCCGTGCCCGTGGTGAACGACCACCCGTACCGCTCCGGCACCCCCGCTCCCGTGGCGGGCACGCCCGGCGCGGCGCAGGCCCGGCCGGCGCAGCAGCACGGCGGCCGTCCCCACGGCGGACAGCGGTCTCAGGGCGGCCAGCAGCGCTCCGGCGACGCTCGGGGCGGTGGTGGGCAGGGCCCTCGGGGCGACGGGCGTCGGCGCAGGCGGGGTGGCGGGAGTGGCGGGAGTGGCGGGCGTCCGGGTGCCTCCGCGGGAGGCTCCCGCCAGGGGCACGGGCAGCAGCGAAGCTCGGAGGGACGCGGTGCGGCTCCCGCGTCGGCCCCCCAGGCTTCCCGGCCGCCTCCCCCTCCGGTTCGCACCGCACCGAAGTGGCTCTGAGGTAAAGAGGGCCCCGTGACCCTGCTCCGCGCCGCCAACGTCCAGCTCTCCTTCGGCAGTCGTACCGTCTTCCAGGGGCTCACCCTCACCATCGAGGAGGGTGAGCGCGTGGGCCTGGTGGGGGTGAATGGCTCCGGCAAGTCCTCGCTGATGAAGATCCTGGCGGGGGTGGCGCGAGCGGACACCGGGGAGCTGCAACTGCGGCGCGGCGCGCGTGTCACGTACCTGCCGCAGGAGCCCGAGTTCGCCGAGGGCGCCACGGTGGCCTCGGAGCTGTCAGTCTCCCAGGGGCCGCTGAAGGAGGCGCTGGCGGCGCACGCGGAGCTGAGCCGCAAGCTGGAGTCCACGCCCGCGGAAGGACAGGCCAAGCTGCTGGAGCAGTTCTCCGCGCTGTCCGACCGCATCGAGCACCTGGGCGGGTGGGACACCGAGCACCACGCGAAGACGCTGCTGGATCGGCTGGGCGTGAAGGACTGGGACCGGCCGGTGGCGCAGCTCTCCGGTGGCCTGCGCAAGCGCGTGGCCATCGCCCGGGCGCTGCTCACGCGGCCGGACCTGTTGATGCTGGACGAGCCCACCAACCACCTGGACGCGGACACCGTGGACTGGCTGGAGGAGGAGCTGGACAAGCTCCCCGGCTCACTGCTGCTCGTCACGCACGATCGCTACTTCCTGGACGGGCTGGTGGACCGGATGGTCGAGATCCAGCCCGGCGAGGGCGTCGTCTCCTACCCCGGCAACTACGAGGCCTACGTCGAGCAGAAGCTGGTGGCGCAGGAGCAGGCCTCCATCGCCCAGCACAAGCGCGAGCGGTGGATTGCCCAGGAAGTGGCGTGGCTGCGGCGCGGCCCCGAGGCGCGGCGCACCAAGAGCAAGGCGCGCATCGATCGGGCGCGCAAGCTGATGGCGGAGAAGGGCTTCGAGCGGCCGAAGGTGGCGGCGCTGCAGACCGTGGCGGCGCCCCGGCTGGGGCACACCGTCATCGAGGCCGAAGGGGTGCGCAAGTCCTTCGGCGAGCGGAAGGTGCTCCAGGGCGTGGACTTCCGGCTCCAGCGCGGCGAGCGCGTGGGCTTGGTGGGACCCAACGGCGTGGGCAAGACGACGTTCCTCCGGGTGCTGCTGGGCGAGGTGCCACCGGATGACGGCAAGCTCGTCATCGGCAAGAACACGAAGGTCGCCTACTACGACCAGACCCGCGCCTCGCTGGACCCGGAACAGACGGTGTACGAGGCGGCCTCGCATGGCGAGGACTGGGTGGAGATGGGAGACCAGAAGATCGCCCTGCGCGACTACCTGGACGACCTGCTGTTCCCGGTGCCCATGCAGCGACAGAAGGTGCGCGCACTGTCGGGCGGTGAGCGCAACCGGCTGCTCCTGGCGCGGCTGTTCCTGGAAGGCGCCAACGTGCTGGTGCTGGACGAGCCCACCAACGACCTGGACATCGTCACGCTGAACATCCTGGAGGGGCTGTTGCTGCGCTTCACCGGCAGCGTGTTGCTGGTGACGCACGACCGGTACTTCCTGGACAAGGTGGCCACCTCTATCCTCGCCTTCGAGGGCGAGGGGCGCGTCGTCCGCTACGAAGGCAACTATGCGATGTACCGGCGCCTGAAGGAGCAGGCCGAGGCGGCCCAGGCGGCGACGGCGGCTCCCGCGTCCGCGCCGAAGAAGGAGGCCCCCGCCCCTGCCCCGTCCGAGGCGTCCAAGCCCGCGCGCAAGCCCGGCAAGCTCTCTTATAAGGAGCAGCGGGAGCTGGACGGGATGGAGGCGGCCATCGAGGCGGCGGAGACGCGCAAGGCGGAGCTGGAGGCGAAGCTGGCCGACCCGACCGTCTACAGCAGCGCCTCGAAGGTGCCCGAGCTGCAGCGCGAGCTGGAGACGGCGACCACCGAGGTGGATCGGCTGTACACACGCTGGCAGGACCTGCAGAACCTCGTCAGCGGCGCCTGAGCTATTCCTCCCTCAGCGCCACCATCGGGTCCACGCGCGAGGCCCGCATCGCCGGCAACCACGTGGCCACCAGCGCCACGGCCAGGAGCACGCCCGGCGCCGCGATGAAGGCCACCGGGTCCAGCGCGCTCACCTGGACCAGCAGGTGCGACAGCAGGCGGGTGAGCCCGAAGGCTCCCGCCACGCCCAGCACCAGCCCCGCCCCCACCGTGAACAGCCCCCGGCGCATCACCCGCCACACCACCTGCGAGCGCGTGGCTCCCAGCGCCAGCCGCACCGCCAGCTCCTGGGTCCGCTGGTTCACCAGATAGGACAGCACGCCATAGGTGCCCAGGGTGGCCAGCACCAGCGCCAGCCCCGCCATCAGCCCCATCAAGAGCGTGCTGAAGCGCCGTGGGCCCATGGAGCGGGTGACGAGCGTCTCCATCGAGACGGCATCGGAGACGGGCTGCTGCGGGTCCACCGTCTGGACCTCGCGCTGCACGGCGGCCGCGAGCGCTCCCGGCTCCCCCGAGCCCCGGACCAGGAGGCTCAGCGGGATCAGGGTCATGTACCGCGCATGGAACGTCTCGGAGATCTGCGTCAGCGGAAGGTAGATGACGACGGGCGTCTCCTCATGCAGCCCCCGCTCGCGCACGTCGCCCACCACGCCGATGACTTCCCGAGGCACCGGGTCCATCATCAGCGGAAGCGAGGACGCCAGGGTGACGAACTGTCCGATCGGGTCCTTCCCGGGCCAGTAGCGCCGCGCCGCGGCCTCGTTGATGACCGCGACCGGCCGGCTCCCATGCCGATCCAGGTCATCCAGCAGCCGCCCGCGCACCGGCGTGAGCTTCAGCGCCCGGAAGTAGCCCCCCGTCACCGCCCGGTAGAGCGCGAATCCGGTTCCCGAACGCTCCCCGTCCCGCGAGGCGCCATGAAGGGCGAAATCCGTCCCGGGTCCATCCTCGAAGGGCAGCGTCAGCGTGAAGCCCACCGCCTCGACGCCCGGCACGGCCTGCCCCCGCTCCACCACGCGCTGGACGAACCGCTGGAAGTCCTCGAGCCGGCGGTAGCGCACCTCGGGCACCGACAGCTTCATCGTCAGCACGCCCGTCGGGTCGAAGCCTGGGTCCACGCCCCTCAGCCGGGAGAAGCTCTTCACCATCAGGAAGGCGCCGATGAGCAGGATGACCGCGAGCGCCATCTGCCCCACGACCAGCGCCTGGCGTGTGCGGCTCCCCTTCACCCCCAGGGTGGCGCGCATGGCGCTGACCTGGAGTGAGCCCCGCGGCTCCATCCGGGAGGCCTGCCACGCGGGCAGCACCCCGAAGAACAGCCCCGCGAGCATGGACACGCCCAGGGTGAACGCCAGCACCGCGCCGTCGATGCGGATCTCCTCCTGCAGCGGAAGCCTGTCGGGCGACAGCGCCAGCAGCCCCGGCAGGGCCACCACCGCCAGGAGCAGCCCCAGCACGCCTCCCGCGCCGGAGAGGAGGACGCTCTCGGTGAGCAACTGTCGCGCGATGCGGCCCGGCGTGGCCCCCAGCGCGGTGCGCAAGGCCAGCTCCCGCTCCCGGCCCGTGGCGCGGGCAAGCTGCAGGTTGGCCAGGTTCACACACGCGATGAGGAGCAGCAGCACCACCGCTCCCAGCAGCACCAGCAGCGCCGGTCCCGTCTGCCGAGCGATGGCTTCACGGAGCGCGTGGACCTGGAAGACCGTCTGGGGACGGAGCAAGTCGGGTTGGCTCGCCCGAAGCTGCTCACCCTGCTCCCGCACCAGCGCGTCCACACGCTCCAGGGATATCCCGGGTTTCATCCGCACCACCACCACGAGGTAGTGCGAGTTCTCCGCTGCGACCAGATCCAGCCGCAGCGGAGTCCAGAGCTGCGCGGTCTCCGGATAGCGGAAGCCCGGTGGCGCGACGCCCACCACGGTATGACTCTCGCCATTGAGGGTCACGGACTGGCCCAGCACCTCCCGCCGGCCTCCGAAGCGGCGCTGCCACAGCTCATGGCTCAGCACCACCACCTGGGGCCCGCCCGGCAGGTCCTCCTCGGGCAGGAAGCCCCGGCCGAGCGCGGGCCGCAACCCGAACACCTCGAAGAAGGACCGCGTCACCCGTGCCCCCTGCACGCGTTCGGGGACGGCTCCCTCGTTCAGGTTGAAGCCGCCGGTGAACAGCGGGTAGGCCGCCAGCTCCGAGAACAGCTGCTCCTGCTGCCTCAAGAACGCGTACTGCGGCACGGACAGCGGAGACCAGACGTTGGTCGCCACGTCCCGCCGCGACACCCAGAAGAGCCGCTCCGACTCCGGGAAGGGCAGGGGCCGCAGCAACACCCCGTTCACCACGCTGAAGATGGCCGTGTTGGCCCCGATGGCCAGCGCCAGCGTGAGCACCGCCACCACCGTGAAGCCAGGGCTCTTGCGCAGGAGTCTGGCGGCGAAGCGCAGATCGTCGCGCACCTCAGTCATACATCCCCTTCCCCGATGAGCTCCCGAGCGAGCAGCCGGGGCGACGATGGCATGGCCCGGAGCGGAAGCGCACCCCCTGCCCCGGGGAGCGGCCTTACGGGCAAGCGGAATCCCGATTGCATGGAGGGAAGCTCCGTGTCACCTGGGGGGTTTCAGGGCATCCCCCAAGCGCCTGGGGCCTGTGTTAGGTAGGCGCCCCCTTCCCAGGAAGCTCGCATGATTCGCCTCGACAACATCGGCAAGCAGCACGGCCATCAGATCCTCTTCGTGGAGGCCTCCGCCCAGCTCAACAAGGGCGAGAAGGTCGGCCTGGTTGGCCCCAACGGCGCCGGCAAGTCCACCCTCTTCCGCATGGTCATGCAGCAGGAGCACCCGGACGAAGGCCAGGTCTCGGTCGACCGGGGCGTCACCATCGGCTACTTCGACCAGGACGTGGGCGAGATGTCGGGCATGAGCTCCGTGTCCGCCACCATGGAGGGCGCCGGCCCCGTGGCGAAGGTCGCCGCCGAGCTCAAGGAGCTCGAGGCCGCCATGGCCGACCCCGAGCGCATGGATGAGATGGAGAAGCTCATCGAGCGCTTCGGCGTGGTGCAGGGCCGCTACGAGGAGATGGGCGGCTACGCGCTGGAGGGCCGCGCCCGGGAGATCCTCGCCGGCCTGGGCTTCTCCCAGGACATGATGGACGGGGACGTGGGCGCGCTCAGCGGCGGGTGGAAGATGCGCGTGGCGCTGGCCCGCATCCTCCTGATGCGTCCGGACGCCATGCTCCTGGACGAGCCGAGCAACCACCTCGACATCGAGTCGCTCATCTGGCTGGAGAACTTCCTCCGGGGCTACGAGGGCGCGCTGCTGATGACCAGCCACGATCGCGAGTTCATGAACCGCATCGTGACGAAGATCATCGAGATCGACGGCGGCACGCTGACCACCTACTCGGGCAACTACGACTTCTACGAGAAGCAGCGCGCCCAGAACGAGCGCCAGCAGCAGGCCCAGTTCGAGCGCCAGCAGGCCATGCTCGCCAAGGAGCTGAAGTTCATCGAGCGCTTCAAGGCGCGCGCCTCGCACGCCGCCCAGGTGCAGAGCCGGGTGAAGAAGCTGGAGAAGATTGAAAAGGTGGAGCCGCCCAAGCGCCAGCAGACGCTGCTCTTCGATTTCCAGCCGCCGCCGCGCTCGGGCGATGACGTGGCCAAGCTGGAGCAGGTGGTGAAGGGCTACGGCAAGCGCCGCATCTACGACGGGCTGGACTTCCTGGTGCGCCGGGGCGAGCGCTGGTGCGTGATGGGCGTGAACGGGGCCGGCAAGTCCACCCTGCTCAAGCTCATCGCCGGCGAGTCCCGGCCGGATGACGGCGCGGTGACGGTGGGCTCGAGCGTGAAGATGGGCTACTTCGCCCAGCACGCCATGGAGGTGCTGGAGCCGGAGCTCACCGTGTACGACTCGCTGGTGAACCGCTTCCCCCGCGCCTCGCAGGGCTCGCTGCGGGCGCTGGCCGGCTGCTTCGGCTTCTCGGGCGATGAGATCGAAAAGAAGTGCCGGGTGCTCTCCGGTGGTGAGAAGGCGCGGCTGGTACTGGCGCAGATGCTCTATGACCCGCCGAACTTCCTGGTGCTGGACGAGCCCACCAACCACCTGGACATGGCCACCAAGAAGATGCTCATCACCGCGCTGGCGAACTACGAGGGCACCATGCTCTTCGTGAGCCACGACCGGCACTTCCTGGCGGCGCTGTCCAACCGGGTGCTGGAGCTGACGCCCGAGGGCATCCACCAGTACGGTGGCGGCTACACGGAGTATGTGGCGCGCACGGGCCAGGAGGCCCCCGGCCTGCGCAACTGACACACCCTCGATGAAAGAGGCGCCGATGTTCCGCCCCCTTCTGTCCGCCCTCTGCCTGCTGGCGCTGGCCCTGCTGCCCACGGGGGCCTTCGCCCAGTACGAGCACCGCCCCCTGCCCGGCTTCGAGCTGGAGCGGCTGCAGTTCGACCCGGGGGCGCTCGGCTCGCTCGTGGTGGGCACGGGGCGAACCCTGGGACAGGGCGTCTTCCGAGCCTCGGTGCAGCTCCAGTACGAGCAGATGCCCCTCTCCTTCGAGGAGGGGTGGGATCCCCAGGCGGGGCTGGGAGTCGTGGAGGGCAAGTTCTCCACCCACGTCACCGCGGCCTACGGCGTGCTGCCCTGGCTGCAGGTGGGGGCCCAGCTGCCCTTCATCCTCAACCAGTCCGGCTCTCGGGTGCTGGACATGGTCCCGCCGGCGAAGGCCGGGCTGGGCACCCCGTGGCTCGGCGTGCGCGCGGGGCTGCTCCAGGCCCAGAACGGAGCGCCGCTGAACCTCGCGGTGGACGTCTCGGGCGGACTGCCCGTGGGGAGCTCCTCGGCGCTCGCCCGCGAGGGCTTCATGCTGCTGCCCCGGCTCCAGGCGGGCCTCCAGTCGGAGGGCTTCCAGATGGGCGCCGACCTGGGGGTGCTGCTCCGCTCCCGGAAGGACTTCTCGGAGCGCTCACAGCGAGAGCACGACGTGCTGGGCAACGAGCTGCGGGTGGGCGCCACCGTCACCTCCCTGGGAGGCAAGAAGACGCGCGGCGAGGTAAGCGCGCTGGTGGGCATTCCGCTGTCGGGCGGCCAGGTGGGCGGCGAGGTGTTGCTGGCCATCCGCCGCCACGCGCTGCCGTGGTTGGACCTCTACGTGCTCGGCGGGCCGGGCCTGGGTCGGGCCATGGACATGCCCACCTTCCGCGTCATCGCCGGCGCTTCCTTCTCCAGCGTCAAAATCGACTGACAGGGAGAGGGAGTCCTGCCACTCCCCCTCCCCGCAGCCGTCAGCTCAGTTCATGGGCCACAGCGCGGAGATCTCCGCGCACGCCAGCTGCAGGTCACCCATCCGACGCTGCTGCGCCTTGGGCGCCACGAACACCTTGCCCGCGAACACGTCGAACACGCGCACCAGGCGGTGGTCCACGGGTCCACGCTGCGTCAGGTGCTGCTCCGCGTACCGCTGCAGCACCGTGGTGATGTACTGCCCGGCCTGCTCATCCAGCGGCTTGTGCTTGGCGAAGTAGAGCTTCAGCAGCCCCGAGTGCATCTCCCCGTGGCGGTCCACGCTGCGCAGGATGATCTCCGGCCGCACGTTGATGGTGACGCCGGCCATCTCCAGCGGAGGCAGCTCCACGTCCGCGGGGCTCGCCACGGCGTTCGTCAGCGAGAGCTCGTTGGCGGAGGCCAGAAAGTGCTGGAGCGCCTCGGCGCACAGCGCCATCCGGTGGGCGTCGAAGTCCGACTCGGGCGCGGCGTTGAGCAGCCGGCGCTGGTGGTAGCGAAGAATCACCTCGTCGCGGCCTCCGCAGAGGTACTCGACGATGGCCTGGGCGGCCTCGGGGTAGCGCAGGTACTGGGGGTCCGGCGGGTTCTTCTGGGCGTGGATGATGCGCTTGCGCAGCGCGGGCGTCGCGGTGAGGTACTGGCCCAGCTTGTTGACCGAGACGCACGGATTCTCACGGATTTCAGCCATGGTCGACCCTTCCTTGCCGTTGCGGGAATAAGGAGAGACTACCGGTCGGGTCTGACATTCCTCGGAGCGCGCGCCGGCCCTCCGCCCCTGGCGCGGGAAGACCTGGGACGTGGCTTTTTCCCCTGCGCGAACCGGGGGTTACGTCCTGGCGATGAAGCGCACCGCGTCGACGATCGCCGCCACGAGCCCCATCTGCTGGATGGCCTCCAGTTCGCCCTTGTCCAGCCAGACGCCCTGGCACCGCTCACACACGTCGAGCAGCACGCGGCGATCTCGTTCGCTCTTCACCTTCTTCAGCATGGCAGCCGGCTGACAGCGAGGGCAGGCAATCTCCCGAACCTGGAGCTCCTCGGAAGGCAGCCGGCGCCACTCCACCACCCGCATGTCCACCGTCTGCTCCAGCACCCGCAGGTCCTGGCCTTCCACCCATCGGCCCTGGCACTGGGGACACCGCAGGGTCCGCACTTCGGGCTCCAGCTGTTCCTCGGCCATCACTTTGTCGCAACGTGGGCAGTTCATCGCGCCGCCGAGGGTACCAAGCCCGCGCGGCGGAGGCTCGCACGGACACACCTGGACTACACTGCCGGGCCCTCTCGAGAGGTCTCGTGGAAGCCACACGGAAAGGCGTGCCCCCCTCCGCGTTCGGCGTGGAGGCGGAAGATGGCGATCCCCTGGACCGGGTGCTGGATCTGCTCGTGCGCCTGCCTCCCGCTCCAGTAGGGCCGGTCCCCCTTTTGAGATAGAGGAGACTCCCCGTGAGATATCCCCCCAGACTCGGCCACCTCGCCAACCGCCCCGTGGTGGTGAACCGCCTCGTGCCCACCTACGCCCGGGCCCACCAGATCGACGAGCAGGAGGCCTCCCAGCGGCTGACGCGAGCCCTGGCCGGCCACATCTGGGAGGACCTGCTGGCGGCCACCTGGGAGGCGATGAAGGGCCGGGTGAAGCGGCTCGACGAGGAGAAGCTGCTGGAGAAGGTGGCCACCACGCTCCAGGAACGGCCCCTGCGCTACGGCAAGGCCCTGGACACCAACCCCGCCTGGAGCGCCTTCATGATGCTGCTGGACCTGGAGATCGGCACCGCCGGAGACGCCGCCCGGCGCGTCATGGAGACCGAGCAGGGCCAGAAGATGATGGCGGCGGGACTGGCCGAAGCGGGCGCCTTCCTCGCCACGGAGCTGACGAAGGGAAAGTGAGGCGCCCGGCCCCTCGGGGTGGCATTTTCGCGGGGCCCTGGCCGTTCACCTCCCTTGACTGCTCGCCCTTCATTCCCCGGGAGCAACCGGGCAGGCGCTCCCCGAGACTCGCACGTGCTCATCCGGTACTCCGATTGGAAGCGGCCCACGGACGCCGCCTACGCGTTCCAGCTCCGCGCGGTGACAGGCCCAGGCACGCCCGGAGGCTTCACCCCCGCGCTCCCCGAGCCCGGCACCCGGAGCGACATCCGCGACGTGGCCCGCGAGGTGCTCGCCGACGGCGAGGCGGAGCGCTTCGAGGCCAAGGTGCGCCGCTGGTCCGGCCCCGAGGACGTGGTGGGCGAGGCCGGCCAGAAGCCCTATGAGGGCCAGCAGCTCACCTTCGCCGAGGCCCCCTGGCAGGACACGCTGCGCCGGGAGGCGCTCGACACGGTGCTGCGGGGCACCGTCCTGGTGTTGCGCGGCCGCGCGGGGCAGGCCGACTACGTGCTGCGCGACCACCACATGCTGGACGTGGCGCTCTACCATTACCGCACCACTGGCGAGCTGCCCCGCGCCCTCTTCCACGCGGACCGGCACTCGGATTGGTGCAAGGACAGCTACCTCGAGGCCCGGACGCCACAGCAAGCCGCCACGTGGTGGAAGCTCTTCGAGGGGCTGAAGCGGCCGGACACGGGGGCCTCCGTCCTGGCAGACCCGGACATCTTCTTCACCACCGGTACCGGTACGCGCACCTCCCGCATGAGCGGCCGGGACATCGGCGTCTCCTGCCTCGTCCCCTCCACCCTGGACACCGAGCAGCTGGGCTGGCGTCAAGTGCTCGACCAGCCCTCCGCCACCCAGGCCGATTGGGTCTCCCTGGACCTGGACTTCTTCCAGCCCGCCCCTCAGCTCCGGGTGAGCCGGGGCTTGCTGCGGGACGAGCGCTTCCAGGCCATGCTCGCCCGCGCCCGGGTCCGCGTCTTCGTCCTCTCGCCGCAGTTCACCAACGGGGGAGACCGCATCGATCCCTGGGAAATCCAGGGAAGCATGTCTTCCTCCCTGCGGTTGCTGAACCTGCTGCGCCGGCTACCCGAAGGGTTGACGCCTCCGCGCTGACCCGGCCCCCGTACACCGTCACGAAACGTTTGCACGGGGGGCTTTCTTTTCTCTTAAAGAGAGAGACAATTAAGCTGCCCGTGTTGCGAGTACGTGACACACCACCGTGCGCGGGTTTCGCACTGTAAGTTGGGCGTACCATTCAGCGGGGAGAAGGGCGTACCAGGCGTGGATCCCAGTTCCTCCAAGCCGAAGGACCACCCGAGCGAGTCGGAGGCGGGCGCTTCCGAGCGGTCCGACAAGACCGCGTTCATGGGTAGCCCCGCCCCCGTTCCTCAGGACTCCCTGTCGCCCACCAACCTGCGTCCGGACGCGAAGAGCCCCGAGCAGTGGTGGGCTCCGCCCAAGTCCGAGCCCGCGCTGGAGGGCGGCTCCGCCCCGACGCCTCCCCCCACCGACCCGCTGATCGGCGCGGTGGTGGGCAGCTTCCGCCTGGTGCGTAAGCTGGGCGGAGGCGGCATGGGCACCGTCTACCTGGGTGAGCACACCGTCATCGGCTCCAAGGTCGCGGTGAAGTTCCTGCACGAGCACTTCGCCTCCAACGAGGCGCTGGTGCAGCGGTTCCTGGCCGAAGCGCGCGCGGTCAACATGATCGGCCACGAGAACATCATCAACATCTTCGACATGAACGTGGTGCCGCCCCGCCGGCACTACCTGGTCATGGAGTACCTGGAGGGCAGCCCGCTGTCATCGATGACGGGCAGCCCGCAGACGCCCGCGGTGGTGGTGCCCATCCTCACGCAGGTGTGCGACGCGCTGCAGGCGGCCCACGTCAACGGCGTGGTGCATCGCGACCTCAAGCCGGAGAACATCTTCCTGGTGCGGCACGACCGCACGCCGCACTTCGTGAAGGTGCTGGACTTCGGCATCGCCAAGCTCTTCGACGGCTCGCAGCCCAACGGGCAGACTTCGCTGGGCACCATCATCGGCACCCCCGAGTACATGGCGCCCGAGCAGTGGTCCGGCAAGGTCTCGGATGGGCGGACGGACCTGTACGCGCTGGGCATCATCGCCTACGAGCTGCTCACGGGCCGCACCCCCTTCGCCAAGGGCGGGCTGGGCAGCCTGCTGCACGCCCACCTGCAGGAGATGCCGGCCGCGCCCCACGAAGCGAACCCCTCGGTGCCGGTGGTGCTCTCGCAGGTGGTCATGCGCGCCATGGCCAAGCGCCCGGAGGACCGCTTTCGCAGCGCCTCCGAGATGCGCACCGCGCTGGAGCAGGCGCTCATCGCCCGGCCACCGCCGCCGCAGCCCCCGGTTCGCCCTTCCACCCAGATGCGCGCCGTGCAGCCGGCTTCCGGCGGGGCCTCGGACACGATGATGGGCAGCGCGCCCACCGCGCCGGCGCCCGCGCGAGCCTCCGGCGCCATCATGGCGATCGGCGTCATCGCCCGCGTCACCCTCTCGCCGGGGGCCGAGCCGGTACGGCTGGCGTGTACGGACCTGAGCCGCGCGGGAGTGTTCCTCTGCACCGACAACACCCTGCCCCCGCTGCGCGCGCGCCTGCCGCTCACCCTGGAGCTGAGCAACCGGAACCTGCCCTGCACGGGCGAGGTGGTGCGCCACGTCACCCCGGCCCAGGCCGCCTCCTGGGGCATGCGCGCGGGCTTCGCCGTGCAGTTCGTGGAGCTGTCCACCGAGGTGCGCGACGTGCTCAACCGCATGGCCCAGGGGCAGAACCCGCCCCCGGCCGCGCCCAAGGCCGCGCAGGATGATCCCCAGGCCGAGGCGCTGCTGGCCATGCTGCTGCAGCGCATGAACAGCGACCCCTACGTGATGCTGTCGCTGCCGCAGAACGCCACCTTCGACGACATCCGCCAGCACGCCCGCGCCGCGATGACGGCGCTGGACACCATCGCCGCCCGGCCGCTGTCGGCGCGCCAGGCGAAGGACCTGGGGGAGATGCGCTCGCGCGTGGAGAAGGCCGCCGAGACGCTGGGCCAGCCGCGCCAGCGGATCGAACACGACGCGTGGCGGGGCAACTACGCGGGCGTGGCGCGCTGCATGGCCAGCGGCATGACGGCCACTGAAATCGAGGCGCTGAGAGTGCGCTTCGTGCAGGCGCACCCGGGCGCGGAGACGAAGGAGCGCATCCACGCCACCACCGCCTCGGCCTGGGAGTCCCAGGGCAAGTGGGAGCTGGCGCTGTCCGAGTACGAGAAGGCGCTGACGGCCAACCCGCTGAACCTCTCGCTCCAGCAGCGCTACTGGACGCTCAAGCAGCGCGGCGCCAAGCCCACCCCGCCCCCCAACGGCCCCAAGGACGGCCGCCGCCCCCCGGGGCGCTCGTAACGCCTACTTGGGCATGAACTTGAGGGCCTTGAGCATCGCGATGGCGATGCCCATGAGGCTCTCGCCCGCGATGAAGCCCGAGCCCACCGGGAGCACCGCGGCCTCGGACAGCTTCGGCTTGAAGCGGCGGAGCACCTCGGCGGTGGCCGCCCCGATGAAGAAGCTGAAGGAGTTGGAGGCCGGCAACACGATGGCCAGCCCGAAGCCCGAGGCCGACGGAATGAAGGGCTTCAGGCGCTTGGGGGCCAGGCGCTCCAGCAGCACCAGCGCGATGCCCAGCACCGCGCCACACGCGGCGGACACACGGGCGGTCGGGTGCAGCGACGACAGCCCCTTCGAGAGCATCTCCGCCACGCCCGCCCACACCAGCGAAGCCGGCGCGGGGAAGTCCTTGGAGCCCAGCAGCTTCGGGTCATCGATGATCAGGTGAAAGGCCGGCACCACCACCAGGGCCCCGGCCACCACGCCGAAGAGCTGGGCGAAGAACTGCTGACGGGGGTTGGCGCCGAGCAACCACCCGGACTTGAGGTCCGTGAGCAGGTCCGCCGAGTGCAGGCCCACGCCGCCCGTGGCGTTGGCGGCCATCAGGTTGGCGGTGATGTTGCCGGGCACCATGCCCCCGTAGATGAACTGCGTCACCGGCCCCAGCGCCTTGGTGGGCGTGTTGTCCGTCTCTCCAGTGACGCGCGAGGCGATGATGCCCATCAGCACCGCGAGCGGCAGCGCGATGATTCCCGCCCACAGGGGAATCTTGAAGAGGTAGGCCATGAGCACCACGACGATGGGG
This sequence comes from Hyalangium ruber, assembly GCF_034259325.1. Classification (NCBI taxonomy): domain Bacteria; kingdom Pseudomonadati; phylum Myxococcota; class Myxococcia; order Myxococcales; family Archangiaceae; genus Hyalangium; species Hyalangium rubrum. The sequence goes on from NZ_JAXIVS010000001.1 coordinate 1,085,969, forward strand.
CCCAGGATGGCGAAGCCCATCGGGAACCAGGCGGGCGGGCACTCGATGCCGGCCAGCGGATCCACGGGCGCCTCCTCCTTCTTGCCGAACAGCCCCGACAGGGACCGGAACGAGCGCACCACGCTGCGCCACTCGAGCGCGAAGGACAGCAGGCCCGAGGTGATGAGCACCGCGGCCCCCGTCCACAACATCCACCCGTTGATACCTTTATAGGAGATGACGGTGATGGCCCCCACGGACGGGTCCGCCATGGCCGGCGCCAGGAAGCCGTAGGTGAGCACCGCCCCCAGCAGCATGGACCAGCCCGTCTTCCAGCTCATCAGCGCCCCGGCCCCCACCAGTAGCAGGCTCGGCTGAATGGCCAGGGTCCAATCTCCCGCGGGGCGACCCCGCAGGGTGAACGGCAGGCTCCACTCCGCGGGCAACCAGGGCAGGCGCAGCCACTCCGGGAAGCGCACCTCCATCCACGCGCTCCGGGCGTCACGGGCCACGGCAATCACTGCGCCAATCAACCCCGCGAGCCCGAGCAGCCGCGACTTCTGGCGCGCCACTTCCCCGTGGCCGTGGAGCGCGTTGATGGTCTCCGCGGTGGCGGTGCCGGTGGGGAACGGCAGCGCCTCGATGTTGATGAGCTGGCGCTTGATGGGGATGGCCGCGAAGACGCCCAGCATGGCGACGACCGTGAACCAGAGGATCAACCACCCTGAGCTGGGCAGCACCCCGGTGAGCATGAGCACCGCGGGCACGGCGATCATGTTGCCGCCGCCCGTCATGTACCCGGCGGCCGAGGCCACCGAGCCCATGGCGTTGTTCTCCAGAGGGGTGAACTCCGTGCGCAGCAGCTTGAGCTGCCGCAGCACGCTGAACACGGTGTAGGCGAGGATGCAGGAGGTGATGGTCACCCCCATGCTCCACCCCATCTTGAGGATGACGTACAGGTTGGACAGGCACATCACCCCACCGATGAGCATGCCGGAGATGACGGCACGCACGGTGAGCTGGCGCGCCCCACCCTGGTAGACGTTCTCCAGCCAGTAGCGCTCGGGGTCCTGCGCCGGTGAAGGCGAAGAGCCCGCCACGGTGGCGGAGGAGACGTGGGGGGTCGGCTCGTTCGGGACGGGGTGGCTCATTGGGGCCGCAAAGATAGTTCAACGGCCCCGCTGGAACGAGCGCTCTCCCCGAATCTCACGCTCAGTGGTCGTGGCCGTCCGGGCCGTGCGCGTGCCCGTGGGTGAGCTCCTCGGCGGTGGCATCCCGCACGCCGCGCACGGTGACATCGAAGTGCAGCGTCTTTCCCGCCAGCGGGTGGTTGAGATCGACCACCACGGTCTGCCCCTTCACCTCGTGGATGCCAATGGGGATGACCTCGCCCCCGTCCGTCTGCGCGGCCAGGCGCATGCCCGGCTTGAGCTCGGCATCGGCCGGGAACATGGTGCGCGGCACCTCCTGGAGGCCCCGGGCGTCATGCTCGCCGTAGCCCTGGGCGGGAGGCACCACCACCTTCTTGGCATCACCGATGCCCATGCCCTCGAGCTGGCCCTCCAGCCCGGGGACGATCTGCCCGCGCCCATGCAGGTAGGAAAGAGGCTTGCCAGGCTCGCTCTCGTCAACGACCTGGTCGTCTCCCAGGTGCAGCCGGTACTCCAGTTCGACGACTCGATCCTTGGCGACTTTCATTGAGGAGACTCCTCGGGTGCTGCTGGCTACGGGTAGGACTGCTTCACAGAAAGGATGCGAGCGCTCGGGGCCGCGCGCAGGGTGAGACAAGGGAGCGTATAGCGCTCGTCTCCTCGGCTGCCCATGACTCGCGTGGGCCTCGTCAGGATGCGGACGATTCCGCGGGAGCGGTGGAGGGCTCGGGATCGTCCGGCTCGCCCCGGGCGACGTAGAGGGCGGCGGCGAGATCGCCGGTGACGTTGAGGGTGGTGCGACACATGTCCAGGAAGCGGTCCACGCCGAGGATGAGGCCGATGCCCTCGGGCGGAATCTTGAACAGGCCGAGGATCATCATGATGACCGGCAGGGAGCCGGCGGGAACGCCCGCGGTGCCGATGCCCGCCAGCACGCAGATGAACATGATGACGGCCTGGTCACCGAGGCTCAGCGGCACGCCATAGACCTGGGCGATGAAGAGCACGGTGACGCCCTCGAAGAGCGCGGTGCCGTTCTGGTTCATCGCCGAGCCGGCGGTGAGGACGAAGCGCGAGACGTGGCGCGGCAGCTTGAGGTTCTCCTCGGCGACCTTGAGCGCGGTGGGCAGCGAGGCGCTGGAGGAGGCGGTGGAGAAGGCGGTCACCATGGCCAGGCGCACGTCTCGGAAGAAGGAGATGGGGTTGCGGCCTCCCAGGAAACGGATGGCCAGGGAGTAGACGCCGAACATGTGCAGCCCGAGCGCCAGCAGCACCACGGCCACGTAGGAGAGGATGGAGCCCAGCACCTCCACGCCCAATTGCGCCATCACGGAGAAGAGCAGCGCGGCCACGCCGATGGGCGCCAGCTTCAGCACGCCTTCGATGAGCCGCATCATCACGTCATAGAGCCCCTGTAGCACCTCGCGCAGCTTGAGCGCGGCGGGCGTCTGCGTGACGGCGAGCCCCGCGCCGAAGATGAGGGCGAAGACGATGAGGCCGATCATGTCCCCGTCAGCAGCGGTGCGGATGGGGTTGTCCGGCACCATGCTGACGATGAGCGCGGCGGGCGAGGTGTTGCTCGGGGTGGGCGCGGACTTGAGCGCCGAGGGGTTGCTGCGAGCGGCGGCGATGGCCTCCTGGCTGAAGCCGGCGCCGGGCTGGAGCACATTGACCAGCACCAGTCCCAGGAGCACGGAGATGGCGGAGAGCACCACGGTGTAGCCGAACGTCTTCGCCCCGAGCCGGCCGAGCTGCTTCAGGTCCAGCTCACACACGCCCATGACGAGCGCGGAGAAGAGCAGCGGGACGACCAGCATGAGCAGCAGGCGGATGAAGATCCGCCCCACGGGCTGGGTGATGTTGGTCACCGTCCACGAGAGCCAGGCGGAGTCCCCGGCCAGCCAGTGGGCCAGAAGCCCGGCCACGGTGCCGAGGACAATGCCCACGAGCATCTTCTGGTGTGCCTTCATCCGGGGTTCTCGTGCCTCGTGGAAAGGGGTGGCGCAGCCTAGCGGCGAATGGGAGTGGCGCCTACCTTCCATTCGGCGGAAGCTCCTCCTCGCCGTGGAACCCCTCGTCCAGCTCACAGATGGCGCCCTGCCCGAGCCGCTCTTCCGCCGCCTGCTGCGGCGCGTGGGGGCGCTGGGCACCGAACGCCTGCGAAACACCTATCAGACGACGTTCTGGTACGACTTCGGCGAGCCCACCAACGTGGTGGAGGAGGCCATCCTCGCCCTGCATCCCCGCGTGGTGGGCCGGCGCCGCATCGCGGGCGTGGAGTGGTGGCTCAGCCGCATGTCCACCACGGACGTGCGCGTGGACTTCCACCAGGACCGGGATGAGAAGCTGGCGCTGCGCACCGGGAAGCTCGTACACCCGCGCCTGTCCTCCGTGCTCTTCCTCAACCGCGCCCGGGGCGGGGCGCTGGCCGTCACCCGGCAGCCTCCGGATCCCGACAACCCCTCGCTGGCACCGCGAAGGCTGGATGACCTGACGTTGGTGGCGCCGCGCCCCAACCGCTTCGTCCTCTTCGACGGGAAGCTGACGCACGGGGTGCTGGATGCGAACAACCAGATCCCGGACGGGCGGCTCCCGGGCCATGTGCGACAGCGACGCACCATTCCACTGAATTGGTGGACCTCGCGCCCGACGGATGTGCCCACGTGGGCGGAGACAGGAATCTACCGGGCGTTGGGAGTGTGAGCCCGCGAGTAGCCAGGAGAAGACCATGCCGATACGGACCAAGAGCTGGACCTACGACACGAGCCTGAGCTGGAGCCAGGAGCTGGAGGGCGAGCTCGCCTCGACCGGGCTGCCAGGGCTGACCTTTGGCTCCCCCCCGGAGTTCGGAGGCAAGGCGGGGCGCTGGGGACCGGAGACGCTCCTGCTGGGCGCCGCCGAGTCATGCACCCTGCTCACCTTCCTCTCCATGGCTCGCCGCAAGGGGGTGCAGTGCTCGGCCTACCGCAGCAGCGCGGTGGGGACGCTGGCGGCGGACAGCGAGGGGCTCATCCGCTTCACCGAGGTCATCATCCGCCCGGTGGTGCGGGTGAAGAGCGAGGCGGACGCGGAGGTGGTGCGCGCCCTCTTCCAGGATGTCCCCCGGCGCTGCTTCATCGGCGCCTCGCTCAAGGCCGAGCCCCGCATCGAGCTGACCGTGGAGGTCGCCGACGCGACGGGAGGCGCGTAACTGGCAACGCGGGGCGGGGGCTCTATCCTCGGACGGCTGACGCAGACCGTCAGCAGAGAGGCTTCCCCATGCCAGGCTCCCGACTCGGTCCCACGCTGGCGGATGCGAATCGCGGCTCCTCCGACGATCTTCCGTTCAAACGCGGCTTTGGCTCGAACCTGGGGCCGAAGACCCAGCCCGGCGAGGGACCGACGGTCGTGCTCCCCTCGCCCGTGGTCATCAAGCCCCTCGTCCTCCCCAAGGATCGCTGGCGCGAGGAGCAGGAGGCGATGCGCCAGCGCGCGCGGGAGTACGTGCTCTACATCCTGCTGACCACGGGCTACCTGCCAAAGTTCGAACTCCTGATGCGCGCCGACCCCAAGTTCGCGGCGGCGGTGCGGGCGGAGTCCCAGCGCATCGCCGCCAAGGCCGCCCTGGAGCTCGAGGAGCGCAGGGCCGCGGAGCGCAGAATCATGGAGAAGCTCCAGGCCGAGCGGGAGGCCCGGAGAAAGCGCCTGCTCAAGACGCTCGGTGGCATCCTCAAGCTCGCCGCGGAGCGGGCCGGGATGAGCCTGTCCCAGCTGGAGGTCTACGTTGGGACGCCCGACTTCGTCATCAACACCGGGTCCGAGGCCGGCCTGAGTGACGCGCAGCTGGTGCTGGAGACGAGCTACCCCGATCTGACCATCTCGCAGATCCGCGACCTGACGCTGGAGCGCTTCGTCGACCTGATCCTGCGGTGCAACCTGCTCTCCAATTCGTGCGGTGCCACCTCGGCGATCCTCGACGCCGTCACGTCGACCGACGGCACCATGGGCCCGATGACCCCGACCACGGTCGAAGGGCTCATCAACGCGCTGGAGCTGGCGGCGAAGACGAACCGCACCTACTGGTGCTGCCGGATCACCCGCGAGCCGCACTCGTTCTTCATCGAGTACCGCTCGGGCGAGGTGCGCGTCTACCAGAGCTATTTCAGCAAGTACACGCTGGCCTTCTCCGTCAAGCAGGGCAGGAAGTTCTCGTTCCGCAACTTCATCTCGCTGCTCCAGACGACCATGACGGAGGACGACAGATCGCGAAAGCTGGAGCTGTTCATGGCCGAGCCGCACTGGCGCAACACGCAGATCACCTACCGGCTCAACCTGTCACCGGCCAGACCGGAGACCATCATCCAGAACATCCTGGCCCTTCTTGCGACGGCGTCGCCCCAGTGGGCGGACGTGCGCCACAGGACGATGCGAGAACTCGCGCCAGACGCGCCGCCGATCCAGCAGGCCACGGTGACCGACTTCAGCTCCCAGCTGCCGACGGAGTACACCCTCGCCGCGGATGAAGCCCCGTACCTCATGGAACTCACCGAGGAGCAGGAACGCACGCTGGATGAAACGGGACGGCTCCCCGACGGCGACTACACCAGCCTCCTGGCCAGCGGTGTGCAGTACACCCTGCAGCGCTACGACGAGAAGTCGAACACGTACACGTTCCGGAAAAAGAACTGAGTCCTCAGCCCGGAGCGTGCTCGCGGGCCGTTTCCCGCAGGCGCTGCGTCACCCGCTCGGCCCACTCGGGCTCGATCTCCATGCAGGCCGGCAGCCGCCCCAGGCGGATCGCCGCCGCTGGAGTCGAGCCGCTGCCCGCGAACGAATCCAGCACGGTGTCTCCCGGGCGGCTGTAGGTGCGCACCAGCGGCTCCAGGACCGAGAAGGGCTTGTGGTGCGGGTGGTTGCCCCAGCGGCCCGCCTCCGCGTCATCGTCGTAGCCGCTCACCACCGCCCAGGTGGTAGGCAGGTCCCCTAGGCCGGGCGTCGGCGGGAGCGTGCGGGAGAAGACCAGCGCCACCTCGTACACCCGCAACAGCTGCTCATTCGCGTTCTTGTCCGTGGTGCGCTTGCCCCAGGTGTACTCGCCCAGCAGGTGCGTGTACCCGAGCCCCCGCGCCACCGTGGTGATGGGCTCCTTGCCCAGCAGGTTCGTCCAGATGACCAGCTTCGCCTCCGGCGTGAGCCAGGACACCGCGCGCGTCATCCATGCCTCGGTGAAGACGCGGTAGTCGCGCACCGTCTCGAAGCGGACGATGGGGTTGCGGTCGATCTTCTTGTGCGCGCGAGGGTCGCGCTCGTCCCCGCCCTTGCGCCTGCGCGTGAGCAGGCAGTACGGCGGGTCGGTCAGCAGCAGGTGCGCGCGGGTGTCTCCGAGCGCCGCGCGGTAGCCCTCGGGCTCGCGCGCGTCGGCACGGTGGCAGCGCAGGACTTCGGGTGGAAGGTCGATGCTCATCCCGGCGCGTACCCTACACCCGACGGCGCCACGCTCAAGGCGTGGATGGCTCCGCGCGCGTGACGGCGAGCACCTCTCCCACCGGCACCCGGTCATGCGAGCGGAAGACGGCGAAATCGTCTCCCTGCTCGGTCACCACATCCACCACCCGATCGATGAAGGTCTCCCCGCTCCGGAGCTCGACGGCCACGGGCCGGTGCCGGAGCACGGCCTCCTCGAGCACGTCGAGGAAGTCACACCGCCCCAGCTCGTCCTGGCACATCCGAGTCATCCGCGCCTCCTTCTCCAGGACTAACGCTGACCCGAGGCGAAGTCCTTCGCGTACTGGCTGAAGCTGCGCGGCGGCCGGCCGAGCACGTCCTTCACCCCCGTGCCCAGCGCCGCGGACCAGCCCTGCTTGATGATGAAGTTCAGCTCCATCAGGCCATCCACCGACCACTTGGAGGCGCCCATGTCCGTCATGGCCTTCTGTGCCGCCGCCTCGGGCACGTCCACGTAGGTGTACTTGTGGCCCACCGCCTGGCCAAGCGCGTCGAGCGCCTCCTGAGCCCCCAGCGCCTCCGGGCCGGTGAGGTCGTACGTCTTGCCCTCGTGCCCCGGCGTGGTCATCACCACCGCGGCCACCTCGCCAATGTCGCGTCCGTCCACCCATGCCGCCTTGCCCTGGCCATGCGGCAGGTACACGGTGCTGTCCTTCTTCGGATCCGCTCCGTAGAAGTTGATGAAGTTCTCCATGAAGAAGGTGGGACGCAGCATCGTCCACGCGATGCCGCTGGCCTTGATGGCGTTCTCGCCAGCCTTGTGCAGACGCCCCAGCATGATGCCCGGCTCGGCGTCAGCGCCCATCACCGACAGCTTCACGATGTGCTTCACGCCCGACTTCTTCGCCGCGTCCACCAGGCGCTGGGTGTACTCAGCCTGCTTCTCCGTCGTCGGCGTCAACACGAAGAGCTTCTCCACACCCTGGAGCGCCGAGCCGTACGTCTCCAGCTTGTCCCAGTCGAACAGGACCGCCTCGACTCCAGAGCCCTGGAGCTTCTCCGGTGAGCGCGAGGCCACCTTGAAGCGCGCGCCCCGGGCCTTCAGCGCCTTCACCGTCGATGAGCCGATCGTGCCCGTGGCCCCCGTTACGAGAATCATGTGCCTCTCCCGTGTCACGTTGAACGACCCTCTCACCATGACACGGCGGCGCCCTGGACGTCAGCTCACCTCCTGCATCCGCTCCTGGCCGAAGGGGCACAGGTCCAACACCGGGCAGCGCTCGCAAGCGGGCGACTGGTAGTAGCAGCAGCGCTGGCCGTGCAGCATCAGCACCTCGTGGTGATCATAGACCTGCTGCGCGTCCCAGCTCGGCGGCAGCAGCGCCGTGAGGAGCGCGTGCGCGGGGCCCACGGGGATGCGGGCGGAGATCAACCCCAGGCGCACCGCCACGCGGTAGTGGTGGCTGTCCACGGGCAGGGCCGGCATCCGCAGTCGGCTGAAGAGGAGCACGGCGGCGCTCGTCTTGGGCCCCACGCCCGGCAGCGACTCCAGCCACGCGCGCGCCTGAGGTACGCTCAGCTCCCCGAGGAAGTCGAGCGCCATGTCCCCTCCCCTGCGCGCGGTGAGCTCCCGGAGGATGGCCTGGATGCGCGGTGCCTTCTGCTCGGGCCAGGTGACCGGGGCGATGGCCTCCTGCACCTCCGCGGTGGGCGCGTCCCGAACGGCCTGCCAGGTCGGGAAGCGCGCCCGGAGCTGTCGGAAGGCGCGCCCCGTGTCCCGGTTGCGCGTGCGGTGCGACAGCAGCGCGGAGACCAGCTCGCTCAACGGGTCCAGCTCGTGGAAGAACGCGATGGGACAGCCGTAGGCGACGCACAGGCGCTCGTGTACCCGCAGCGCCTTCTCCCCCGGTGTGAGCGACAACGTTCCAACGGTCTCCATGTCCACCTCCCTGCCCCACGGGTGGTGAGGCGCGCATGTGACCTGACAGGTGGGCATCGGGCCCGCGTCCGCCCAGCCCCTCGGGACACAATGCCTTCTCGGGCGTTGACTGCCGCACGGGTCCCTGGCGTCCCTGCCTACCTCTGGCGTAGCGTCTGCCATTCCAACGAGCGCACGAGTCCCCATGAGCTGGAACCGCCTCCCCGTCCCGCCTGCCCTCTCCTGGCGCCGCGCTGTCCCCGTCCTGTTGGCGAGCCTCGCCCTGGTCCCTTGTGCCGCCTGGGCCCAGGATCCCGCCGAGCCGCCGCCCACCCCCACCCCGGCTCCGGTGGAGCCCTCTCCCGCGCCTCCGGTGACGCCCTCGGACCCGGCGGATGCGCCCGCGCGCCGCAAGGGCTGGGACTTCCAGGGCGTGCCCATCCTCAACTTCAATACCGACGAGGGGTTTGGCTACGGCGCGCTGGCGATGCTGATTGACCGCGCCGACGGCACCTACGAGCCCTACCGCTACTCGGTGCTGCTGCAGTTCTTCCAGACGACGCGGCAGGTGGCCTCGCACCTGCTGAACATCGATGCGCCCCGCTTCCTCGAGTCCCAGTGGCGCATGGGCCTGGACCTTGGCTACATCCGGACGCGCTACTCCCCCTACTACGGGCTGGGCAACACGGCCGAGCGCATCCCCGAGTGGGCGACGTGCGACGACCGGGACGCGCTGGAGGCGAACCCCGACGTCTGCCCGGGCAACCCCGAGTTCCGAGGCCTGCGCTACTACACCTATGACCAGCGGACGCTGCCGCGCGTGCGCCTCAACGCCCGCCGGGAGCTCGCCGACGACTGGGTGCTCTTCCTGGGCTACCGCCTACGGATGGAGCGCCTGGGACTGCGCTACTCTGCGGACGATCTGGGCCAGAGCGGCGACTCGAAGATCCTCGAGGACGCGGCGGCGGGAGTGTTCGACATCTACCCGGGAGGGCTGAGCAACCCGCTCACGGAGCGCACCTCGGAGCTGACCGCCGGCATCCAGTACGACACGCGGGACGTCGAGTCGGGGCCCACGCTGGGCATGTTCCACGAGCTGTCGCTGCGCGGCGGCGCCGCGCCCATCGGCAGCCAGTTCAACTACTGGGGCGCCACGATGCACGCCCGCTTCTTCCATCCGGTGGTGCCGGGGTATCGCCGCCTGGTGGCCTCGTGGCGCGGCCTGCTGGACGTGATGGGAGGCGAGGTGCCCATCTCCCTGCTGCCCCTCTATGGCGGGCTGGACGGCAAGGATGGACACGGCGGCGTCTACTCCGCGCGAGGCATCCTCCTGCGTCGCTATCAGGGCCCGGTGAAGCTGCTGCTCAACGGCGAGCTGCGGTGGACGCCGCTGTCCATCGAGCCGCTGGGGCAACAGTTCGACTTCACCCTGGCGGGCTTCGTGGACTCGGGGCGTGTGTGGAGCGACCTGAAGTTCTCGGAGGGTGGCGGGTTCAAGACGTCCGCGGGCGGAGGGCTGCGCATCGCCTGGAACCGTGAGTTCGTCATCCGCCTGGACTACGGCGTCGGCATCACCGAGCCCACCACCGGCTTCTACCTGGACTTCGGTCACATGTTCTGACCGCGTCCGTTGAGGACTACCGGGCAACCGCCTGAGGGCCTGCTGCCTTGGGGTGCCCGGGATGGCTAAACTGTTGAAGACGCAGAAGGTGAGCCATGAGAGCCCCCGGCCGGAAGCCCGCGACCTATGACGATCTGATCCTGCTGCCCGAAGACCGGGTCGGGGAGATCATCGACGGCGAGTTGTACGCCTCACCCAGGCCAGCCATCCGTCATGCCAAGGTGTCTTCCACGCTGGGGATGGACCTGGGCGGTCCCTTTCAGCGAGGCCGAGGAGGCCCCGGTGGCTGGTGGATCATCGATGAGCCAGAGCTGCACCTTGGCAAGGACGTGCTTGTTCCAGACCTCGCTGGCTGGAAGAAGGAACGCCTCCCCCAGCTCCCGGACACTCCCTACTTCGACCTGGCTCCCAACTGGCTCTGCGAGGTCCTCTCCCCCTCCACCGCGAAGCTCGACCTGGTCCGCAAGCTCCCCCGGTACGCACGCGCCGCCGTGGAGCATGCCTGGGTGGTCGATCCCATCCATCGGACGCTCGAGGTCTTCCGTCAGGAGCATGAACGCTGGGTGCTGCTCGTTGCCTTCGCGGGTGACGACAAGGTGCGTGCCGAGCCGTTCGAAGCGGTAGAACTGGAGCTCGGCGCATTGTGGCTGGAGGAGTCCCCTCCCTCCTCGCCCGACACCGAGCGCTGAAGAGGTCTCACCATGAAGACAGTCTGGATGGTGCCGCTGCTGGTCCTCGTGCTGGCTCTGCCCGCCCATGCCCGCGGCGCGAGCGTCGTCGAGGAGAAGGGCAACCTCGTGCTCGTGGAGCCCGGCGGGAAGAAGCGCAAACTGACCTCCTCGGGGCAGGACTCGCAGCCCAGCCTCTCCGCGGATGGCAAGGCGGTCGTGTTCGTGCGCCGAGGCTCGGGCGCCAAGCTGGAGTCCGCCGCGGGCGAGGTGGAGGCCAATGAGCTCTGGTGGATGGACACCACCGGAGGCAAGCCCCGTCGGCTCGTGCGCTCGGCCGCGAGCGACGACCCCAAGAAGTTCCTCGGAGCGCTCCAGACGCCCCAGTTCTCTCCGGATGGCAAGACGGTGTTCTTCATGAGCGCGGCCTGGACGACCTCGAGCGCCGTCCACAAAGTCGACGTCGCCACCGGCAAGGAGCAGTTCGTCTCTCCCGGCAACAGCCTCGAGGTCATCCCCCGAGGCGAGTACCAGGGCCGACTCATCGTCCAGATGCACAAGTACTTCCTGGGAGGCGGCACGTATGACTGGTTCTGGGTGCTCGAGCCGGACGGTCGCGAGATCGGCCCGATTGGTGAGGATTTGAAGGGATTCCTGGAGATCTATGTCTCCGAGGAGCAAGCCTCGCCCTGAGGCGCATTCACAAGCGGGGGCGCGGGAGAATAGGCTTCCCCTGTAGCAGACCGTTCATCAGGGGGAATGACATGGAGGCCGCACGCTACACCGTGAAGAACGAGCCGTCCGAGCGGACCATCTACATCCGCATGGAGGGCTTCTTCGAAGAGGAGGAGATGCGGAAGTTCTCGAAGGTCGCGCTCGAAGCGACCGACACCTATGGCGGCCAGCCGCACCTGGTGCTCGCGGACATGCGAGGCATGCAGATCGCCAGCATCGAGGTCTCGAAGCTCTTCGGTGAGTACATCGGCTCGGCACGGCAGAAGGGCGTGGCGTGCTGCGCCCACCTCTCCACCTCCACCGTGCAGAAGCTGCAGGCGGCACGGCTGGCCCGTGAGAACTCACCGGGAGACGACGTGACGGTGAACGTCGTCTCGATCGAAGAGGCGCACAAGCTCTTCGGCGAGGCCCGCCGCCGGTTGGGCTTCACCGCCCGGTAGGCCCCCCTTCACCGCGCGCGGGAGCGCTTCGCCTTGCGAAGCCCCCGCGCCACCTGCACCCAGCGGCCCCGCACGCGCGCCTCGGAGGCCAAGGCCTCCTCCCAGGAAGAGCCGTCTGGCAACAGGCGCTGTGCATGCGCGAGCGCGAGCCGCTCCAGGGCAAGCTCCTCGCACAGCCGACGCAGCCCTGGCGCGTCCAAGCCGCACGCCAGCAGGAACTCCTCCCGCCCCGTGGGCCGCACCCCGTGCTGGCGCCACCACTCCGCCTCCGCCGCCTTCACCTCCTCCACCGTGGGCACCAGCCCCAGCGTGCGGGCCCACCCCGCCAGCAACGCCCGACGCAGGCCCGCCTCCGCCAGCTCCACGCTGTCCGGCTCCCGCTGCAGCGCCGCCACCACCTGGGCGGAGGACACCTCCGCGCCCTGCACCACGGACACCCCATCCACCAACATCCGCCTCCGCACGAGCGAAGAGGGCGGCGACCGCGAGGGGCTCCGCGCGGGCAGCGGCGGCACCGGGGAGGACAAGAACTCCGACGCGGCCTGGATGCAGGCGATGGCATCCAGGCGCTTGAGGTCCTCCACCCCCTTGGACCACCAGGCTTCCCACGTTCCGCGCGTGGTGGCGGGCCAGGAAGGCCGTACGGCCTCCAGCACCCGGCGCCAGGTGCGCTCCTGGTAGAAGAGATTCGCGGCGGCCGCCACCATCGCCCGCGCCTGCCCCTGGGCGAGCACCCGCGCCGCGCGCGCGCGCAACGCCACGTGCCGCACGTTGACCAGCGGCACGGTGAGTGGCCGGTAGCCATGCTCCGCGTCGGCGTGCAGCAGCGCCACCTCGGAGTCGTCCACCAGCACCCCGTCCCGGTACCACTCGAAGATCTGCCCCACGCCCACCATGCCGTGGGCGGTCAGCTCCGCCGCGCGCAGCGCGCCCATGCTCCCGCCACCGAAGACGGCCACCCCCGCCTCCATGGCGGTGAGCAGCTCGTGGTGCCACACCGAGGGTTGGGCCTCGAAGACACCGTCCACCAGGGCGATGGCCCGAGGCCTCAGGGCGAGCGCCCGCCACACATCGCCCTGGCGGGCCGGCGGCAGCACGCGACACCGCGCCAGCTTGCGGGCCTCGTCCGCAGGAAGGGACGGCCCGAGGAAGACAACGAGCTCTTCGGCGCGGCGTTTCATAGAAGCTCCGAGATGCGCATGCCCGGCACCACCACGCGCCGGACGTGCAGTCCGGGCACGGGCGGGTCGAGCGTAACGGCGGCCACCTGGGTGAAGCCCGCGCGGCGAAGCTGATTCAGCACGCGCTGCAACCCCCGCACCGGGGAAGAGGCATCCGCGGAGAAGTCCGGCATGTCCTCCGCATGACGCTTGGGCCGCACCGAGGCGCACGCCTGGGCGAAGGCGCGCGCGGCGGCCTTGTCCGCCGAGGACACGTCCTCCCGCGCGCCATGGATGTCGGTGAGGCGCGACTGGGCCGCCTCCAGCAGGGCCTTGAGCAGCGCCTCGTCCCTGCCCAGCGCGCACGCATACCCCGCCGTGAGCGGCACCGGCCCCTCCTCCACGTCCACCAGCACCGCCGCGCCCACGGGCAGCCCCACCGTGCCCGGCGTGCGCGTCGTCGGCGTCACGTCGAACAGGTGAACCTCGAAGCCGCGCTCCCGCAGCGAGCGGGCCAGCGCCGCCGCGCGGGGAGCCCCTCGGCCGAGCACCACCGGGCCCAGCAGCCGCCGTCGCACCGCCTCCTCCGTCCACCCTCCCGGCAGCGCGCGGGCGAGCTGATCCCGCTCGGTGGCCTCCAGCAGCGCATGGAGCAGGGCGCGCCGCGCATCCGGGTGTGCCCCCGAGCCGTTGCTCGTCCATGCCACGCTCACCGGCCCCAGCGCCACCGCGTCCGAAGGCGGGCAGTGGACGCCCTGGGCGGGCACCCACACCTTGCGCCCCGAGTGCAGCTCCGTGGCCTCCCGCCACGCGCACCGCACCGAGTCCGTCCACAGCCGCCCATCCACCAACCGGCCCGCGGAGCCCAGCGCCTCGGCGCTCCAGGCGGCGATGGGGCGCCCGTGCAGCTCGGCGCGCGAGCCCCACGCCAGCTGCCCGGGCGACACGTGCTCCGCGGACCACAGCTCCGCCGTCTCGAAGAGCGCGCCCAGGGCCGCTTGCTCGAAGGAGGCCCCCTTGCCGTTGCACACCTGGAGCACATGGCCCCCCGGGCGCACCGCGCACGCCACCTCCACGCCCGTGCGGTCCAGCCCCGTCACCCGCGCCACCCGAGTGACGCCCAGTGCCTGGGCCAGCCGCTGTTGGAAAACCTGGGAAACAACCTGCTTGGTAGGATCCACGGCACCCAACCTTACCCTGAAAATTCACACCCGCAATCGATCCATCGTCTGCGGGAAGCATGTTAGGGGTGGGTTGTCTTCAAGGGGACCCCGGATGATTCAGGTCGGAGCGCCAGCACCGGACTTCACCGCCACCGACTGCCAGGGGCGCCCCGTCTCCCTGGCCTCCCTGAGAGGGCGGCGCGTGGTGCTCTTCTTCTTCCCCAAGGCCTTCACCCTCGGATGCACCCTCGAGACACGGGCCTTCCGAGACAACCACGCCCTCATCCAGGAGCTGGGCGCCGAGCTGGTGGGCGTCTCGGTGGACTCGGTGCGCACCCAGTGCGACTTCGCCGCGCAGGAGGACATCCACTTCGCCCTCCTCGGGGACGAGTCTCGCGCGATCAGCCGCGCCTATGACGTGCTCTGGCCCGTGCTCAAGGTGGACCGGCGCGTCACCTTCATCATCGACCCGGCCGGCACGGTGGAGTCCATCATCCGCCATGAGGTGCGCGTCTACCGGCACCTGGATGACGTGCTGCGTTACCTCCAGGAGCACCCGCTGCCCGCCTAATCCCAGGCGCAGGCGTACTCACAGTGCGGGGCGCCCTTGGCCACACAGCGAGGGTGGGTGACGCGTACCGAGCGCCCTCCGGACAGCTCGATGGCGCGCTGGTGCCAGCCGACGATGGTGAGGCAGTCCGACTCGGTGACGTTCTCGGCGCCGAAGGTGCGCAGGACGGCGGACTTGGGGCCCGTCTTCTCGTACGTACGCGAGCCGACGGCGTAATAGAAGCGGTAGATCTGCGGTGCCTGGCTGAGCAGGAACTGCGGATCTCCCTGACGCACGAAGACGTGCTGGGCGCCCTTGAGGTTCTCCTCGGCGGAGGCGCGCCCCATCTCCATGAAGGCCCGCACCCGGTCCTCGGGGGACAGGACGTCGGCGATGGCCGCGTCCAGGCGCATGTTCACGTCGATGGGGTACCAGTTGATGGGCAGGATCATCTTCCGCAGCAGGGCCTGATCCGCGGGCGGCAGCCGCTTGAGCACCTCGTCCACGCTCGCCTGGCCACCGTGCTGGCGCACCATGTTCAGCCGGGAGATGATCACCGTGCCCTTGATGCGGGAACTGGGAGGGGAGCCTGCCGTCGCCATGTGTCGGAGTCCTCAGAGGGACCAAGGGCGGCATCTTGTCAGCGGCCCGCCTGGGGGAGCAACCTTCTGTCACACCCTGCCTGCCAGTGGGCGCTTCTCTGCTACCCCGCCCGGTGAAACCGAATGTGCTCCGAGAGCGGATGTAACCTTTTGGCTCGCCCGGTGTTCCTGTCACCGTGAAGGCATGGGACACAGAGGGCGCCTCGAATCGCCCCCGACTGGCGCTGGCGACCGCTCCGGCTCCGACGGACGAGGAGCTGTGCCAGGCCTTCCTGGGGGGAGACGAAGCGGCCTTCGGCACGCTGGTGGAGCGCTACCGGACGCTGGTCTTCTCCCTGGTACGACGCTTCGCGCCACGGCCCGAGGACGCGGCGGACCTGGCGCAGCAGGCCTTCCTGCGGGCGCTGGAGGCCTCCGAGCGCGTCTTCTCCCGATGGACGCTGGCGAGCCCCACCCCCTTTCGCTCCTGGCTGGTGCGCATCTCCCTCAACCTGGCGAAGAACCACGCGCGCCAGGGCCAGCGCTGGCGCCCGGCCCTGCTCACGGAGGTGGAGGACGCGGCGACAGACCCGCACGAGTCCGCCCAGGAGTCCCTGGAGCGACAGGAACGTGAGCGGCACATCCGCGCCGCGGTGCTCGCCCTGCCCCGCCGCCAGCGAGAGGTGCTCACCCTGCGGGTGGACGGGGGCCTGCCCTTCAAGGACATCGCCGAGACGCTCGGCATTACCGAGAACAACGCCAAGGTGCAGTTCCACCACGCCGTCAAACGTCTGAAGGCGGAGATGACGGGCCCCCTGGAGGAGGAACGCGGATGAGCGCGTGCCAGGACTACGAAGAGCTGTTGACACTCCATGCCGCGGAAGCGCTGGAGCCTCAGGAAGAGGCCCGCGTGCGCGTACACCTGGAGACTTGCGCCGCGTGCCGGAGCGAGGCGGAGTCCACCGCGCGAGTGCTCGCCCAGGTGGCGCTGCCCCCGCCCTCGCCCGCCGAGAGGGAGCGGCTCGAGGCCCTGCCCCGGCGTGTCATGGGCGCTTGGAGGCGAGAGCAGGTGCGTCAATCGCTCCGCGGCCGCACCGTGGGCGTAATTGCGGCCGCGGCGGCCGTGCTGATGCTGATGGTGGTGCCCTCGCTCGTGCGCCGGGACGCACCGCGCTCCGTGGCGTCGCCCTCCTCCCCTGCCGCCCTCGCCTCGGAGTCCGAGGTGGCGGCCGAATTCGAGCAGTGGGCCTCCGCCGATCCCCTCACCGAGGTGCTCGACCCGGAGCTGCTGCTGGACGACGAAGGCGCCTGGGACGAGGACGCCGAGCTGGACTTCTCCGAGGACGACCTGTTCTGAACCCGAACGCTGGAGCAACGCCGTGATGAACCGGATTCGACTGGCTGTGTTGACCGTCGCCCTGCTGCCCCTGGGCGCGCTCGCCGCGTCTCCCCAGGCGGACGCGGACAAGGAGGCCTCGCAGGAGGCCGAGAAGCAGGCCCGCGTGGCGCGCGTGGTGGGGCTCTCGGCGGAGCTGGATCTGGACTCCGCTCAGGCCCTGAAGCTGGACGAGACCCTGCGCAAGTTCGACGAGCGCCGCCGCCCGCTGCGCGAGCAGGTGCGCGAGTCGGCGCAGATCCTCGAGCGCGCCGCGGACGGCGACACCGCGGCGCTGTCCCAGAGCGACCAGGCCGCGCAGCGCGCCTTCGACGCCCGGGCCCAGCTCGCCTCGCTGGACCGGGAGATGTTCCAGGAGCTCTCCCGGGACCTGCCTCCGCAGAAGCGCGCGAAGCTGGCGCTCTTCATGGCCCGCTTCGACAACAAGCTCATGAAGTTCAAGCACAAGTTCCGCGAGCAGCGGCGCGAGCAGATGAAGCAGAAGATGCTGAAGCTGCGCGATCGGGACGACCGCGGCTGATCGTCCCTCAGTGCGCCGCGGCGCGCGGCTTGCGCTCCTCGCCTCCCTGGAAGAGCGCCTTGAGCACCCGCCCCGTCGGCGTCTTCAGCTTCGCCAGCTCCCGAGGCGTGCCCGCCCCTACGATGCGGCCGCCCGCCTCGCCGCCCTCGGGCCCCAGCTCCACCACATGGTCCGCCGCGGCGATGACCGAAGGGTGATGCTCGATGACCACGAGCGTGTCCCCACGGTCCACCAGCCGGCCCAGGAACGTGATCAACCGCTCCACGTCGCCCAGGTGCAACCCCGTGGTGGGCTCGTCCAGCACGTACAGCGTCGGCTCGTGGCGCGCGGAGGCCGTCAGCTCCGCCGCCAGCTTCAACCGCTGCGCCTCGCCGCCCGACAGGGTGTTGGAGCCCTGGCCAAGCTGCAGGTACCCCACGCCGAGGTCCGACAGGCACTCCAGCGGCGCGGACACCTTGGGCAGCGCGCGAAACACCTCCTTGGCCTCGTCGGCGGACAGGCGCAGCACCTCACCGATGGTGAGCCCGTGATAGCGGACCTCCAGCGTGGCCGCGTCGAAGCGGGCCCCGCCGCACACCTCGCACGGAGTCACCACGTCTGGGAGGAAGGACATCTCGTGCGAGATGGCGCCCTGCCCTTCACAGGCGGTGCAGCGTCCACCGGCAGCGGTGTTGAAGGAGAAGCGCGCCGGGCTGAAGCCGCGAATCTTCGCCTCCGGGGTAGCGGCGAAAGTGCGCCGCAGCTCGTCCCAGATGCCCAGGAACGTCGCCGGCACCGAACGCGGCGTGCGACCGATGGGAGACTGGTCCACGGCGAGCACGCGAGAGACCGCGTCCGCGCCCAGGAGCGCGTCGAAAGGCCCTGGCTTGGCCGCCACCAGGTCCAGCGCCTCGCGCATCGCCGGATAGAGCACCTGACGGATGAGCGTGCTCTTGCCCGAGCCGGACACACCGGAGACGACGTTGAGGCGCCCCACGGGCAGCCGCAGGTCCACGCGCTGGAGGTTGTTGGCGCGAGCGCCCTTCAGCTCGATCCACCGCGACGGCTCTCCCCGCGAGGAGGGCGGGCGGATCTGCGAGGCACGCAGCGCCTTGGCCGTGGGCGAGTCCTCCCGCTCGAGCACCCCGTCGGGAGTGCCCTCGGCGAGGATGCGCCCGCCGCCGCGTCCACCCGTGGGACCGAGATCGATGAGGTGGTCGGCCGCGCGGATGGTGTCCGTGTCGTGCTCGACCACGAGCACCGTGGAGCCGGTGTCCACCAGCGCCCGCAGGTTGGCCAGGAGCCGGTGGGTGTCACGCGGGTGCAGGCCGATGGTGGGCTCATCCAGCACGTAGAGGGCGCCCGTGAGGCCCGCGCCGAGCTGCGCGGACAGCCGCAGCCGCTGCATCTCGCCCCCCGAGAGCGTGGCGGCGGCGCGATCCAACGAGAGGTAGCCCAGGCCCACGCGCTCGAGGAACTCGAGGCGCCGGAGCAGCTCCTGCCGAGAGGGCTCGCCGATGAGCGCCCGGTCCCCACGGAACTTCCAGCCCTGAACCCGCGCCAGCGTGGCGGTGACGGAGGCCTGCACCACCTCGTGGTAACGCGCGCTCTCCAGCCGTACCGCGCGCGGAACCGGAGCCAACCGTGAGCCCTGGCAGGAGCGACACGGAGCGGTATGGCCCTCGGCGATGGCCTCGGCGCCGCCCTGCACGCCGGTGCCCTCGCAGGCCTCGCACCGCCCCTGCTTGGTGTTGAAGGAGAACCAGCGCGGGTCCAGCTCCGGCACGGCCGTGCCACACTTGGGACACGTCCGCTCGGAGGACAGCAGCGTCTCGCCCTTGCCGTTGCGCACCTTCAGGGCACCCTGCCCCCAGCCCAGGGCCCGATCGAACAGGGCACGCGGCAGCTTCGCCAGCTTGCCCTCGTACATGACGAGATCGATGTCGTGCTCGCGCGTCTTCGTCAGCCGAGGCGGATTGTCGGTGCCAGCCGTCTGACCATCCACGATGGCGGCGGTGATGCCGGAGCGAGCGGCGGCGGCGAAGAGATCCAGGTACGTGCCCTTGCGCGCCCGCACGGCGGGAGCGAGCAGAGTGCCATCCCCCTTCATGGCCGTGAGCTGCGCGTAGAGCGCGTCTGGCGTGGTGGCGGCGATGGGCTCGTCATCGTTCGGGCAGTGGGGCTGGCCCAGCTTGGCGAACAACAGGCGCAGGTAGTGAGCCACCTCGGTGACGGTGGCCACGGTGCTCGTGGCTCCCGCGCGCGAGGTGCGCTGCTCCAGCGCCACGGTGGGCGGCACGCTGCTGATGCGCTCCACGTCCGGGCGAGGCATGGTGGGCAGGAACTGCCGCGCGTACGGGGTGAGCGTCTCCAGGAAGCGCCGCTGCCCCTCGGCGAAGACCACGTCGAAGGCCAGCGAGCTCTTTCCCGAGCCGCTGGGTCCCGTCACCACGGTCATCTTCCCCAGTGGGATCCGGCAGGAGATGTCCTGGAGGTTGTGCTCGCGCGCATGCTCCACCTCGATGGCCGGGACCTCCGCCCCCGCCTTGCGCAACTTCGCCGGACGGCGGGCCGGCGTGTTCTCCCCCCGCAGCGCCGCCGCGGTGAGACCCGGGCCCCGCGTCAGCTCCTCCGGCGTGCCCTCGGCCACCAGCCGCCCGCCATGGCGGCCGCCACCCGGCCCCAGATCGATGATCCAGTCCGAGCCGCGCATCACCGAGAGGTCATGGTCCACGACGATGACGCTGGCGCCCCGCTCCACCAGCGCGTGCAGCGCGGTGAGCACATGGCGTACGTCGGACTCGTGGAGGCCAGCGCTCGGCTCGTCGATCAGGAAGAGGGCGCCCTTCGTATCCCCCGCCAGCGCGCGGGCCAGCTTCAGCCGCTGCGCCTCGCCGCCCGACAGCGTGGATAGGGCCTGCCCCAGGGACAAGTACCCCAAGCCGAGCCGCGCCACGGGCCCCAGGGTCCGCTGGAGCACGGTGTCGTCCGCGCCGAAATGCTTCAGCACCTCGTCCACGGTGAGCTCCAGCACCTGCGCCACGCTGAAGCCCTGGTGCTGGACGGCGAGCACCTCCTCCTTGAAGCGCCGTCCCCGGCATGCCGCGCAGCGGAGCGCCACGTCGGCCAGGAACTGCATCTCCACCGTCTCGTAGCCCTCTCCCGAGCAGGCCTCGCACCGGCCCTTGTCCACGTTGAAGGAGAAGTGCGCGGGGGTGAGCCCCCGCACCTGGGCCTCGGGCTCGGCGGCGAAGCGCTCGCGCAACCGGTCCCAGGCCTTGGTGTACGTGGCGGCATTGCCTCGCGAGGTGCGCCCCAGCGGCGACTGGTCCACGAATGTGATGGACTCGACCGCCTCGGCGCCCTCCAACGACTCCACATCGCCGGGCGCCTCCACATCCTTCTCGCCCAGGCGGCGTGCCAGGTGCCGGTACAGCACCTCGTCCATCAGCGTGCTCTTGCCCGAGCCGCTGGGACCGGTGATGGCGCACAGCACCCCGAGCGGCACGCGCACGCTGAGCCCCTGGAGGTTGTGGACGCGGGCATTGCGCACCACCAGCTCTCCGGTGCGCTGGCGCGGCTTGCGCGGCGCTCCGCTCGTGCCCGCGAGGAGCTGCCCTGTCGGCAGGTCCGTGCGCTTCGCGAGCGCCTGTGGGGGCCCGTCGAAGCACAGCGTGCCGCCATGCCGGCCCGCTCCGGGCCCCAGTTCCAGGATGCGGTCCGCGGAGCGAATGACGTGCGCGTCCTGCTCGATGACGAGGGCGATGTTGCCCCGGTCCGCCAGCTCCGCCATGGCCTCGGTGAGCGGCCCCACGTCCCGTGGATGCAGGCCCACGGTGGGCTCATCCAGCACGAAGAGAGCGCCGGTGAGCGAGGTGCCCAGCGCAGCGGTGAGGGACACGCGCTGCGCCTCTCCTCCCGAGAGCGTGCGCGCGGGCCTGTCCAGCGTCAGGTAGCCGAGCCCCACCCGCAGCAGGTAGCGCAACCGACTGGCCAGCTCCTTGCGCGCCAGCTCTCCCTGGCCGGTGGTGGTGCGCAGGGCCTCCAGGCGCTCACACGCGTCGGACAGCTCCAGCCGGTGCCACGCCGCCAGATCCAACCCGCCCACGCGGTACGCCAGGGCCTTCTCGTTCAGCCGTGCCCCCTGGCAGCTCTCGCACAGCGAATAGGCCCGATAGCGCGACAGCAGCACGCGCACGTGCATCTTGTACGTACGGCTCTCCATCCACCGGAACCAGGCGCGCACGCCCGGATAGGAGCGCCCGCCGTGGTAGTCACCCTCGCCTTCCAGCACCATCTCCCGCTGCGCCGGGGTGAGTTCGCTCCAGGGCTGGTCCAGGGGGATGCCCATGGCCTTGGCGTAGCGGTGGAGCATGTTGCGCTCCCAGTCCGAGGTCTTCCCCGTCCAGGGACGGATGGCCCCCTTGGCCAGGCTCAGCGAGGCGTCGGGGATGACCTTGGCCCAGTCGATGCCGATGGTGCGCCCGAAGCCGCGACAGGTGGCGCAGGCCCCCGTGGG
Organism: Hyalangium ruber; assembly: GCF_034259325.1. Classification (NCBI taxonomy): domain Bacteria; kingdom Pseudomonadati; phylum Myxococcota; class Myxococcia; order Myxococcales; family Archangiaceae; genus Hyalangium; species Hyalangium rubrum. Next base: position 1,107,773 of record NZ_JAXIVS010000001.1, read on the forward strand.
GGACTGGTAGCTGAAGAGGCCCGGCCGCGCGGGCTCGAACTCGCGCGCGCACTTCGGGCACACGAGCCCTCGGCGAATGCGTCGGGTCGCGCCGCCCGGGAGGAAGACCATGGCGTCTCCCTCGCTCCGGGCCCATGCGTCCTCCACCGCCTGGGTGACGCGCGAGAGCTGGCCGTCCGTCAGCTTCACCCGATCCACCACCACCTGGGCGATGCCCGCGGAGTCCGTGGCCTCGCTCGGCCGCAGCGTCTCCAGCTCCCGAACCTCCCCCTGCACCATCAGCCGGTGGTAGCCGTCTCGAAGCAGCCGGGCGCGCACATCGAGGAACTCCGCGGTGCCAGCGATGCGCACGGGCCAGGTGATGATGGCCTGCGCGTCCGGGTGCGCGGCGATGGTAGCTGCGGCGGCCACGCGCGCATCGGTGCGCACCGCCTCCACGCCACAGTCGGAACACACCGGCATGGCCTCTCGGGTGAAGAGGGCCGAGAGGTACGCCTCCACGTCCGCCAGCGTGGCCACCGTGGAGCGCGAGCTCTTCACGGGGGCCCGGCGATCCACCGCCACGCCAGCCGCCACCGGCTCGAGCGCATCCATGGGCGGTCGCTCCAGCCGCTCGAGGAACTGGCGAGCGTACGGGCTGAAGCTCTCCACGAAGCGGCGTTGGCCCTCCGCATACAGGGTGTCGAGCGCCAGGCTGGACTTGCCCGCACCGGACACACCGGTGATGCAGACGAACTCCCCTTCCGTGAGGTCTACCGAAAGGGACTGGAGGTTGTGGGTGCGGGCGCCAACGAGGTGCGTCTTGTGCATGGAGGCCGCGTCATTTAACGGCCGGATTGGCTCTCGCCAAGAGTATCTGACAGGTTGGATCAGGAAGTGAGCGATGGCCTGCTCGGTCCCTCGTACCACGTGGCCTCGGGCTCAGTGACATGGAGTGCCCGGTCCCGCTCGAGCCTCCGCAGGGCCGCCTCCTTCACATCCGAGTAGCGGATGGCGACACGCTCATGACGCCAGTCGAAATCGGGGCTCCCCTGCCGCAGGAACTCCGTGAAGGCGTCCAGCAGCGGCAGGCCCGAGTAGTTCTCCACGAAGAGGAACTGGCCGGCCTGGTTCACCTCGAGGAAGACGTAGCGACCATCCGGACGCACGATGAAGTCGAAGCAGCCGAAGACGATGTCCAACCTTCGCATCAGCGCCTTGCACCGCTCGAGCACCGCTGTGGGCAGCGCGAAGGGCTCCATCCTCAGCTCGCCGTAGGCCTTGCGCCAGTCGAGCTGTCCCGTGCGCGTCTCCTGGGAGCGCACCCGCGCCGTGAGCGCGCGGTGCCCCATCATCGTCACGCGCAGCTCGTACGCCTTGTCCACCCGGGCCTGGTAGATGCCAGGCACCACGGAGAGGAGCTCGTCCTCCACGAGCTGCGCTTCGGTCAGCAGGCTGGTGAAGGTCATGTAGTGCTTCGCGTCATCCCTCCACGCGGTCATCTTGAAGGGCTTGTAGACGACCTGCCCTCCGTGCTCCCGGAGGAAGGCGCGAATCTCCGCCGGATCATTGGTGTACAGGGTGTCGGGCACCTCCAGCCCCACGTCGAGGGCGAACTGGTGCTGGCGCAGCTTGCTGCTCCGCTCGACCGCGCGCTGCGGGTTCACCCAGAAGGCCTCGGGCGCCAGGGTGTCGAGCAGCGAGCGCCGGAACGTGTCACATCCCAGCTCCACGAAGTCGTGGTCCGCGGGATGGATCCGCTCCTCGTCGATGACGAGCGTGGGCCTGCGATTCCAGACGACGCCGATGGAGTGCTCGGCAAGCTCCAGCCCTGGACCGCGCAAGCGCACCGAGCGTTGGCCCTGCTGGAAGCGCACCGTCTCGGTAGCGCGCGTGGGAAAGTCCGAGGTGTGCAAGAGCAGCGACTCCACGCCCTTGCGTGCGAGTGCTTCGGCGACAGCGGCGGCGTGGATGTCGTCCGGCTGGGAGAGGAGGAGGACGGTCTTCATGGTGGCGACTCTCGGGAGGGTGTCCAAGGTGGCGCCCGGCCGGAGAGGGCAAGCTCTCCGGCCGAGCGTCTGCAGGGAGAAGGGTCACGGTCTCGCTTCCTCAGTCGCCGTCGGTCTGCCCCCTTCGGCCACCCGTGAGATCCAGGTGACCATGGGGATCCACGGTCTGCCCCGCCGTCGCGTCCGCGAGGGGGAGCCCCGTGCCTCCACGAACCTGCTCCAACTCCTCGGCGAGCACCCGCCCGAGCACGCGCCCGGGGTGCTGCTTCTCGTTCGACTGCGTTCCAACCCGCTTCATGTGCTGCCTCCGTGGTGAAGGCTCCGTCAGGAGCCAATGAGGTCTACGGAGGCCTCATGCGGGGTGGATGTGTCCGAGTCAGCCCGGGTCCGGGGACTGCTTCCCTCTCAGGGCAGACGGCCGACGCCAGCCCGGGCGCCTACCCCAGAAAACAAAGAGGCCGCCACGCAGTGCGTGACGGCCTCTCGAACTTCAAACCTCAGTCTGGCCTAGTAGTAGTTGTAGGACAGGCGGAGGTAGAAGTAACGGCCCAGGTAGTCGTAGGTCGCCGCGTCGGAGGACGCGAGGAAGCCGTTGACCACGATGGCCGGAGCCGCGTCGAAGACGTTGTTCACGCCGACCTGCGCGGTCGCGGTGCCGATCTTCGTCTCCCAGTCGTACGCCACGTTGGCGTCGAAGGTGTAGTAGTCCTTCACGTCGCGGGCGATCGGGGGCGGAGCGTCCTCATCCTGGACGGAGCAGGAGTTGAACTCGCACTCCTTGAATCCGTTGATGAAGCGCATGTTGGCCGAGGCGCTGAGAGCCTCGCGCGCCCAGCTCACGCCCAGGTTCGCCTTCCAGTCGGTGTAGACGCCGCCCAGGTCGTAGGTGTTCTTCGCCTGGATGATGGTGCCACCGGCCAGCGTACGGTCGAACTTGCCCAGGTACGTCGCATCCAGGCTGAAGCCGAACCGGCCGAACGCGGTCTGCGGCTGGTAGCGCAGCGACAGGTCGATGCCGCTCGTCGCGTCACCGCCCACGTTGTCGAGCGGGTCACGGATCAGGGTGATGAGGCCGTCCGCGTTACGCTCGATGTTGCTGCAGTACTGGGGAGCCTGGCCCGCCTCGCGCGGGTAGCAGGAGTTCAGGATGACGTCCGAGCCGATGCTGGAGACCGCGTCGGTCACGTTGATGTTGTAGTAGTCAACGGTGGCCGTCACGTCGTTGAGGAAGCGCGGCTGGAAGACGACGCCCAACGTGAGGATCTTGGCCGTCTCAGGCTTCAGGTTGATGTTGCCACCGACGATCGCCCGCTGCTGCGAGCGCTCGTCGGAGAGGGTGTCCGGAACGCCCGCGGCGTCGCAGGCCGCGTCGATCGCCGAGCCCTGCTCGCGATCGGAGCACGGGTCCTGGAGAGACGGGAAGCTGTCAGCCGAGCCCGAGAAGAGCTCGCCCACGGCCGGAGCGCGGAACGCGGTGGAGTAGGTACCACGCAGCGTGACGTCCGGGATGGGGCTGAAGCGACCACCGAACTTGTAGGTCAAGTCCGAACCAAACGTGTTGTAGTCGAACACGCGCGCCGCGCCGGTGAACTCCAGCAGGTCGCGGTTCTCGCCCGTCTCCGCGTTCGTCGTGCCCAGCACCGGCACCGAGAGTTCGGCGTAGGCCTCGTTCACGTAGTAGCGACCCTCGGTCGGCTCGCCCTTGTTACCCGTGGTGTCACCCTTGGCCGTCAGCGGGTCCGGGATGAACGCGCCACCCTCGCGGCGGTGCTCATAGCCGACGGCGACGCCCGTGGGGTTCGCGTTGGAGCTGATCTTGAACAGCTCGCCGGCGAAGTTGGCCGTGATGGCGGTCTGCGTGTTGAGGCCGCGAGCGGTGCCGCGGTAGCTCAGGTAGTCCGCCATCTCCTTGGTGATGCTGCCCTGACCACCGAAGAGGTTCAGCGGCACGCACCCGTCGACCGGAGACTCCACCGTGCCGCACGTGGCCACGCCGGTGTCCGGATCGAGGAAGCTGGGGCCGATGGCGGCCGCCAGCCGGCTGCGCTGCAGCAGGCCTTCCTTGGTGCTCACGCCCTGGGTACGGCCGTAGTTGTAGGCGATATCCCAGACGAAGCCGTTCAGCGGACCGAAGTCCTCGTTGAACTTGCCCTCGACGCCCGTCACCACGCGGAAGGTCGTCAGGTCCTGCGTGTAGTCGCGGGTACCAAACTCAACCAGACGGCGGCGCACGTCGCTGAAGTTGCGGCCGAACGGGTTGTAGACGTTGCTCCCGGAGACCTCGAGGCCCTCGGTCAGCGTGAAGAGCGGCTCGGCGGCCAGCTGCTGCGACGACTGACGGTTGGTGTAGGACGCCTCGAAGAAGGCGCGCGAGCTCGACCCCAGGCGCAGACCGCCGGTGGAGTAGACGTGCGCGCGCTGCTGCGGCGTCACCAGGTAGTTGTCCGGCTGGTAGTTGTACAGGTCACCGCCGGCGTCCTGGACGCCCGTGGTGTTGAACGGCCGCCACTCGCCGGTGCCCGGGTCGACGGTGAAGCGGGTCGCGGTGGGGTACTTGGCCCGCAGCGCGGTCCACTCGGCGTTGCCGCCCGTGCCGCCCGCGGCCACGTAGCCCTCGGGGGTGGAGGAGCTGCCCTCGGTGTAGAGGCGGCGCTCGTTCCAGTCGTAGAGCGTGTCGTACTTGCTGAAGCTGCGGTCCCCGGCGAACACGTCCTTCTGGGTGTAGTAGCCGGCCGTGAACAGGATGTTGCCGCGCTCGGTGCTCTGGCCCGTCGTCAGGCTGAGGTCATACAGCAGACCGTCGCCGCGGCCGGAGATGCCCGTGAAGCCGCGCAGCTCGGTGCCCGAGTAGTCCTTGCGGGTGATGATGTTCACCACGCCCGCGATGGCGTCCGAGCCGTAGACCGCCGAGCCACCGTCCTTGAGGATTTCGATGCGCTGGATGGCGACGGTCGGGATGGAGTTGAGGTCCACCGTGGCGTCGGCGCCCGTACCACCGGCCACGTGACGGCGGCCGTTGAGGAGCACCAGGGTGCGGATGGAACCCAGGCCGCGCAGGTTCACGCGCGTGGCGCCATCGCCGCCGTTGTTGAACTGGGTGTTGATGGCGTTGGACTGCTCGGGCAGGTTCTGGAGGATCTCACCGATGGAGGTACGGCCGGTGGCCTCGATCTGCGCCTTGTCGAGCACGGTGACGGGGGCCGCCGTGGTCAGCTCCTTGCGCGGGATGCGCGAGCCGGTGACCACGATGTCCTCGATGAACTCCTCGGGGGGCGGCTCCTCGGCGGCGGGCTGCGCCGCGGGGCGGGCCGCCGGAGCGGGAGCAGGAGCCGGAGCCGCGGGGGCGGCCGGCACGGCCTGCTCGGGCTGGGTGGCCTCGACGGGCTGCTGCACGGGGGTGGCGGCAGGCTCCTGAGCCGCGGGCGCGGTCTCCTGAGCGGTGGGCACCGGAGCCGGAGGAGCTGCCTCCTGCGCGGCGGCGACGCCCCAGGCACCATTGACGAGGACTGCCACGGCCAATGCGGTGTTCTTGTTCTTGCGGGCTGAGTGCTTAGGCACCTTGGACCCCCTACGGGATTGGGAAGACATGGGTTCGGGTTCCTGGGATGTGACTAGAACGGATAGAGAGCCGGATCAGCACCGAAGCAGTTCGGGTCGGTCGCGTTCTCGTCCTCGGCCACGGCCGCGCAGTGCGCCGCCATGCACTCGGTCCAAGCCGTACCGCTCTCCTCACAGCCCTTGAATTCCGTGCTGCACATCTGGCTGGAGTTGCTCTCCCAGCAGTCCAGGTGGGCCTGGAACTGGGCGTCGCAGCTCTGCTGACCCGCAGCTACCGCGCGCGAATTGAACTCCTCGACGTCGTTGCAGAACTCGGGGCAGTCCACATCCGTTGACCGCTCCGTGATACCGCACGCATTGGCCTCGGAGCAGACAGCCTCGCACTTGCTGGAACAGCCCGTGATGAGCGTCATCATGGCCGCCAGACCCGCAGAAAGAAGCACTACTCTCACGCTGAACCCCCTCCTCAGGAGGATGTCCGGAAACGGACGCGGCGCCATGTTGTCGTTACTTGACCCTCGCGTCAACTCGGGAGGGTCCTGACGGGGGCCTTTTTCTTTCCGACCCGGGAGGTCGTGCCCCTCTGGACACGCTTCAGGTGAAGAATCGACGCAGCACGGCGATCATCGCCGCCACATCCGAAGCAGCGGCCTGCTCACGAATGGAATGCATGGAAAGCATGGGGCTGCCCACGTCCACCGTGCGGATACCCAGCTCCGCGGCGGTGATGGGGCCGATGGTGCTGCCACACCCCAGGTCCGTACGCGTGACGAAGTGCTGCGGCGTCACGTTGGCCTCCCGGCACAGGGACGCGAAGTACGCCCATGTTTCGCCGTCGGTGGCATAGGACTGATTCACGTTGGATTTGATGACAGGGCCGCCGCCCATGAGCGGCTGGTGCTTCGGCTCGTGGAGCGAGGCGTAGTTGGGGTGGACGGCGTGCGACATGTCCGCCGACACCAGGTACGAGTGGCGGATGGCGCGGTGGTACGCATCCTTCCGCCCATCGGAGTGGCCCAGCACGAGCCGCTCCAGGCAGTCGCGCAGGAAGCTGCCCGCGGCGCCCTGGGCGCTGCGGCTTCCCACCTCCTCGTGGTCGTACAGCACGACGCCGCAGGTGGCCTCGCCGGCCCCGCCCATCGCTACCAGCGCGCTCAGGGCCGAGTGGCAGCTGGCGAGGTTGTCCAGGCGCGGCGCGTGGAGGAACTCGCCGTTCAGGCCCGAGCGCGCCGAGGGCTGGGTGTCGTAGAGGCACAAGTCATAGCCGAGGATATCCCCGACCTCGGCGCGCACGTTGGCCGAGGCCAGCTCGCGCACCAGCAGCGCGCGCAGATCCGCCGGCCCCGCGCTCTCCAGGCCGAGCACCGGCACCAGGTGCTCCTGGGCGTTGAGCTTGAGGCCGTCGGTGTTCACGGTGCGGTTGAGGTGAATGGCCAGGTTGGGCACCCGCAGGAGCGGGCGGCGGAAATCCACCAAGTGCGACTGGGGGCGGCCCCCGGAGTGCAGCACCACGCGGCCGGCCAGGGACAGGTCCCGGTCCATCCAGGTGCTCAGCAGCACGCCGCCATAAATCTCCACCCCGAGCTGGTGGTAGCCGTTGCGCGCCACGGCGGCGTTGGGTTTGAGGCGCAGGTTGGGTGAGTCGGTATGGGAGCCCACCAGCCGGAAGCCGGCGCGCTCCACCGACGTGGTGCCCAGGTGGAAGGCGGCGATGCTCGTGTCGCCCCGGGTGACGTAGACCTTGTCCCCCGGCTGGAGCGTCCAGGGCTCGCCCTCGTCCAGCGCGCGGTAGCCGTGCTGGGTGAGGCGTCGGGCGATCTCCCGCACCGCATGGTACGGCGTGGGAGAGGCGTCGATGAAGGCAAGCAGGTCCTTGGCCGTCGTGTCGATGTCGGTGGGGCTCATCGCCCCCAGGCTAGCGCCCCTGGGCCCGAGGGCCAGGGGAAACCCGCTCGGGCTTTCGGGGTGCGTCCAGGAATGTACCCAGCAGCACCCAGCGTCGCGCGTCCGCCTCCGCGCCGGGGCGGGCCATCAGCGGCGTCGTGTAGTGCCAGAAGGGCAGCCGGTACACGGTCACCCCTCCCACGGTGTTGACGGGGGTCATCTCCGAAAAGTGGCCCCCCTTGGCGTAGATGAGCCACTGGTGCGCCACCGCCGGCGTGGCCAGGCTCACGTGCATGTCCACGTAGCCGTCGCGTGCCTCGAGGTCCTCGGGGTGGTGATCATTATGAGGGCCCGAGTAGTCGCCGGGCCCGTAGCACAGCACCTGGATGCCCCACTTGCGCCGCAGCGTGCGCCCACTCACCGCCGAGGCGAAGGCGGCGAAGCTCTCCGAGCGGAGCATGGCGGTCAGCCCTACCCGCTCGGCCGCGTGCCACGAGCGCGAACGCCGGCTCTCCAGCAGCGCGGTGCGCACCCGCACCGTCTTGGGCAGCAGCTCCGCGTAGTTCTCCGTCATCCCCAGGATGCTCTCCGGGGGGATCGGATCCTCCATGGGCGTGAGCGTCGGGCGCAGCTCCTCCTCTAGAGCGTCCCGGCACGCCACCGCCTTCCGGACATTGATGACGCCCGTCAGCGAGATGAAGCGCTGGGGAGGCACCCGCAGCAGCGCACCACAGGCCTCGGGGTCTCGTCCTCTGAGAATCCGGAGGCCTTTGGGGGTGAGCAGATCGGCGAATTCGGTAGGAAAAGCGGGCATATGCAACTTCCACCCAGAGTGGCAGATAATGGTGTCAGTGTCTCTCTCTCCCCTTGCCCGGGGAGCCCTTCCTGACAGGAGTTCCCCCATGGATCCCATCGGCCGCCGACCCTCGACCCTCCGGCCTTCCTCCACTCCTGCGCAGGCGGAGACCCGCCCCACGGCGAACACCCCCCGCACCGCTCCGGCCAACGCCGTGGGCTACGTGCAGCGCAGCAGCTTCGACGCGCCCGTCACCCAGGCGGCCCCCTCGAAGCCGATTCCCGGCGCCTGGCGCGGCGGACCGGACACCCCGGTGGGCAAGGCCATCGCCGGGATGATCGAGCGCATGCGCGCCTCGGATGCCTCGGGCATCCAGATCAAGGGCGACACGATGGAGAGCCTCTTCACGCGCGCCATCCTCGACAACAAGCACGTGACGAATGAGCAGCTCCTTGAGATCGCGAACGTGAAGCTGGAGCAGCTGGCCACCAGCCCCGAGGATCGCGCGAAGGTGTTGAAGAAGGTGCCCAACGCCCGGGAGCTGCCGGTCCACAAGTTCACCGTGGGCATGCTCGCCGCCGCCACGGGCATCGACCCCAAGGCGCTGTCCGAGGCCTGCCCCGACCTGGGCCTGACGGGCGCGCCGGGCACCCCGCTGCTCTACGCCGCGAAGACCGAGCGGATGCAGCGCTCCACCGCCCTGCACGACTTCACGGACTACCTGCGCGGCGCCGGCGTCAAGGGCATGAACAAGGCCGTGTGGGGCGTGGAGAACCGCGTCCTCTCGGCGGCCGTCAGCGCCCTCGGCGGCGGTCGGTACTGAGCCTCGGCTCGGACTTGCCGGACGCCCTTATCCGCTGGTGAGCCGCTGGCGGGCCACCTCGCGCCGTTTCGCGCGAGCCTTGCCCGCCACGCCGAGCAGTCCCTTGTCGCGCTCCCAGCGCTCACGGGTGGTCGCATCCGCGCGCGGCCACCATTCGTTGAGCCCGCCTACCAGCCGCTGGCTCAGGTCCAACGCTCCGCCGAGCGCCACATGCACCGCGGCGGAGGTGGGGTCGGCCAGCGCCAGCCCTCGGAACGTCACCGCCAGCGCGAGCACCTCGTCCTGCACGGACTCGGGCCAGCCGGAGCGGCGGGCCACCTGCAGCAGCCAGCCGAGGAACGCCGCGTGGACATGGCAGTCCTCCACCGTGCGGAACGGCTTGAGGTAGCGCGTGTAGCCATCCCCAGGCAGCACCTCGTCCGGGGAGACGTGTACGTCGTCCAGCCGTAACTCCGCGTGGGAGATCTCCGGAATGAACGGTGGAGGTGGCAACGCGCTGAAGGTGAGGCCCTGGCGGCGCGCGTCGATCATCACCAGCCGGAGCCGGTTGCGGCCCTGCTCATCCTGTCCCTCGGTGGCGACCACGAAGAGGGTATCGGCCGCCGTGCCCAGGGTGACGAAGGCCTTGTAGCCCGTCAGGCGAAGCGCGCCCTCGCCGCCCATGAGGCGGGTCTGGATGGCGCTGGGGTGACCGCCTCCCGCCTCGGTGGCGCAGAGGGCCGCGCGATGGTCCGGCGACAGGCGGGGAAAGAGCGAGCGGAGGGCGGCGTGGTAGCCCGAGGCGAACGCGAAGCCGAGCCGGTCGGCCATGAAGCCTCCCGCGAGCGCCAGGTCCACCGGCGTGGCGAAGCGCGAGGCGAGGCCCTGGTGCTGACGCCACCAATCCTCGAGGGAAGCGAGGGGCGCGGGCGTGGGAGGCGTCGTGAGCAGGAAGCGGAGGAGGTCGTCCACAGGGTCACTCTAAGCGCTGGGAAGGCGCGCGGGAGGCTTTGGATTGGCGTTCAGAGCCCGTAGGCCTCCAGCAACCTCAGCCACACCTCGCTCACCGTAGGGAAGGAGGGCACCGCGTGCCAGAGCGTGTCCAGCGGCACCTCGCCCGCCACGGCGATGGTGGCCGCGTGCAGCAGCTCGCCAATCCCCGGCCCCGTGAATGTCGCTCCGACGATGACCCGGCGGCGTTCGTCCACCACCAGCATCGCCGTCCCGCCGAGCCCTGGCCCGAGCAGCGACGTGCCCGCCACACTTCCCAGGGAGGTTAGGACCGTGCGGACATTCAGCCCCCGCTCGCGGGCCTGCGCTTCGGTGAGCCCCACGGAGGCCACCTGCGGGTGCGTGAAGATGACCTGCGGCGTGGCCTTCGCGTCCGCCCAGGCCCGTACCTCCTTGCCCGCGATGTGATCCCCCGCCAACCGCGCCTGGTACTTGCCCATGTGCGTGAGCAGGTTGCGCCCGTTCACGTCTCCGCAGGCATAGAGCCACCCGCCCTCCACGCTCTTCGCGCGGAGCTGATCATCCACCTCCACCGGCTTGCCCGGCGTGAGCCCCACCGTCTCCAGCCCCAGCTCCGCCGTGTTCGCCACGCGGCCCATGGCCACCAGCAGCTCGTCCGCGCGCACCACCTCCCCCGTGGAGAGTGTCACCGTCACCTCCCCCCGTCCGCCGGGCCGCTCGACACGCGTGGCCTGGGTGCCCAATCGCACGGTGACGCCACTGTCCCGCAGCGCCTGCTCCACCTCTTGACTCACGAAGGGCTCGAAGCGGGAGAGCAACCCTCTGCCGCGCTGCGCCAACGTCACTTCGGCGCCCAGCGAGCGCCAGGCCTGCGCCAGCTCCACCGCCACCGCTCCGCCCCCGAGGACCACCAGCCGCCGTGGCACCTGCTTGGCCGCCGTGCCCTCGCGGTTGTCCCAGGGCCGCGCCTCTTTCAAACCCGGGACGTCCGGCAGGCGCGGCCGACTGCCCGTGGCCAGCACCACCGCCTTGCGCGCCATCAGCTCGCGAGCACCGCCGCTGCCCTCTACACGCACCGTGCGCGGGCCACTCAACCTCCCGTGCCCTCGCACCACGGTGAGCTTCGCGCCCTCGGCCCACTTCACCTGGGAGTCGTCCTTGTAGCCCTGGACCATGGCGTCCCGGCGCTCGAGCACCGCTCGCGCATCGATCGCGCCCTTCACCGTCTCCCCGACTCCAGGAGCGTGCCTCGCCAGCCACTGGGCTTCAGCGGGCCTGAGCAACGCCTTGCTCGGAATGCAGGCCCAGTAGGAGCACTCGCCGCCGAGCAGCTCCCGCTCCACCAGCGCTACCGAGAGCCCCGCCGCCGCCGCCCGTGCCCCCACGTTCTCTCCTGTGGGACCTCCGCCGATAACCACCACATCGAACGTCTCAGCCATGGGTGTTGCCCCCCTCGTACGCCCTGCCTACGCGGCGCCGGACGCCTCGCCAAGGCGCGTCGAGAGCGACTGAGATGAGGACGACAGACACATGCCTCTGCCGAGGCGTTTTTAACCTTTAGTCACTTCCGGGGTTTTCCTCTTGTGGTACCACCTCCAAAGAAGATGCCCACCTCATCCTGGACTCTGAGTCAACGAGGGTATCTGGCCTCCCTCTCCCTGGGGCTCCTGGTGCTGGCCCTCACGCCCGCCACCAGCGCCGCTCAGCAAGAGCAGGAGCCCGGCTGGGTCAGCATGTCGCTCGAGGAGGCTCGCACTCGAGCGCTCAAGTACAGCCCCCAGATCGCCCAGGCCTCCGGGGCCATCCGCACCGCCCAGGCGGCCGAGCGGACCGCCTTCGGCGCCTACCTGCCCAGCCTCTCCGTCTCCGCGGGGAGTTCCCTGGCCAGCAGCGAGCGCTTCAACCCGGACACCAACACCCCCGTCACCGGCTCCAGTGACTCCTACAACGCGGGGCTCTCGGCGAGCTGGGATGTCTTCACCGGCTTCCGCCGGCGCAACACGAAGAAGCAGGCCGAGGCCAACACCCATGCCGCGCAGGCCCAGCTCGTCGAGCAGCGCTTCAGCGTGGCGCTCTCCGTCGAGCGCTCCTTCTTCGATGGGTTGCGCGCCGAGGAACTGATGGTCGTGGCGCGCGCCCGCATCGAGCGAGCCCAGGAGGGCGTTGGAGCCGCCGAGCGCCGCCTGGCCGTGGGCTCGGCCACCCGCTCGGACGTGCTGCGCTCCCAGCTCGAACTCAACACGGCCCGCGAGTCCCTGCTCCAGCTCGAGAACCAGCGCTACACCGCGGGCCTCTCCCTGGGCCGGCTCGTCGGCGTGGAGGGCCCCGTGGACCCCGCGCCCTCGGGCCCCACCGAGCCCACCCCGCTCGAGGAGTCGGGCGCGGCGCTGGTGGCCTCCCTCGTGTCCGCGGCGCCCTCCGTCCGGGCGGCCGAGGCGATCGTGGTAGCCGCCGAGGCGAGCATCGGCGTGGCGCGCGCCCAGTACCTGCCCTCCGTCCGGCTCTCGGCGGGCTACGACTGGTTCAATGACGATCCGGTCCCCGCCGGAGGACGCACGAGCTGGTCCGTCCGGCTCGGCCTGTCCTACCCGATCTTCGACGGCTTCCAGCGGGACGCGAACGAGATCCGCGCCCGGACCCAGGCGGAGATCGCCCAGTCCCAGCTCGCCGACGTGCGGCGGTTGGCCCGAGCCGAAGCCGAGCGGGTGCTGAGCCTGCTCAAGCTGGCCGAGGAGCGTATCTCCCTGGCCCGGCAGGCGGTGCAGGTGGCGCAGGAGGACTTGCGTGTCCAGCAGGAGCGCTACCGCCTCGGTGCCACCACCATCCTGGAGCTGCTGACGTCCCAGTCCGCCCTGGTCGAGGCGGAGAACAACCTCGTGAGCCTGCGCTTCGACTACCAGCTGTCGCGCGCCGAGCTCGAAGCCATCGCCGGGAGGGAGCTGTGAGCGCTGCCCCACCGCCAGATGCTCCCCAGGGCGCCCCAGGCGGGCGAACGCTGGCAGACGTCGTCATCCGCGTCGAGGCGCTGAGCAAGAACTATCGGGTGGGCTCGGAGACCGTCCACGCGCTGCGCGGAGTCAATCTGGAGATCCGCCGCAACGAGTACGTGGCCGTCATGGGGCCCTCCGGCTCCGGCAAGTCCACCTTCATGAACCTCATTGGCTGCCTGGACATCCCCAGCGGCGGCCAATACTGGCTCAACGGGCAGCCGGTGGCGGGCATGGGCGAGGAGTCCCTGGCGCGGATCCGCAACCGGGAGATCGGCTTCGTCTTCCAGAGCTTCAACCTGCTGCCCCGCGCCAGCGCGCTGGACAACGTGGCGCTGCCGCTCATCTATGCGGGCGTCAAGCGGCGAGAGCGCCGCGAGCGGGCCGCGGTGTTCCTCGATCGCGTCGGCCTGGGCTCGCGCAAGGACCACCGGCCCAACGAGCTGTCGGGCGGCCAGCGCCAGCGCGTGGCCATCGCCCGCGCCCTGGTCACCCACCCTGCCCTGCTGTTGGCGGACGAGCCCACGGGCGCACTCGACAGCAAGACGGGCACGGAGATCATGGCGCTCTTCGAGGAGCTGTACACGCAAGGACAGACCCTGATGCTCGTCACCCACGAGGCCGACATCGCCGAGCACGCGCGGCGGATCCTCTACCTCAAGGACGGCGTGATCGAGCGAGATCAACGGAGGCCGGCGTGAGTGGGGCAACCTCGCACGGCGGGAGAATCGCAACATGAAGAAGGTCGCCCTCATCGTTGGAGCGCTCCTCGTCATCGGAGCCGCGGTGTACTTCGTGCGCGGCCGCGCCCAGAAGCAGACACCCCAGAACACACTGCCCGTGGCCGTGGCCGAGCGCAGGAACCTGGAAGTCATGGCCGAGGCCGCCGGGCTGCTGGAGCCCATCCGGGTGGTGGAGGTGAAGTCGAAGGCCTCCGGTGAGGTCCTGCGCGTCCTCGTGGAGACCGGCAGCCAGGTGGAGCAAGGCACGCTGCTGGCGGAGATCGACCCACGGGACGTGCAGAACGCCCTGACGCAGGCCCAGGCGGACCTGGAGTCCGCGCGCGTGCGCCTGAGCACCGTGGACGCCCAGAAAGGCCGAATGGAGGCACTGCGGGCTTCGGGGGTCGTCACCCAGCAGGAGTACGAGACGGCGATCGACTCGGCGGCCAGCGCCCGTGCGGCGCTGGTCCGCGCCGACACCAACCTGCAGCTGGCCCGGGAGCGCAGGCAGGATGTGACGATCCGCGCGCCGATCAACGGCACCGTCCTGGAGCGCGGCATCGAGCCCGGCATCATCATCGCCTCGGCGACCTCCAACGTGTCCGGCGGCAACACGCTGTTCAAGATGGCGGACCTGTCGGTGATGCAGGTTCGCGCGAAGATCGATGAGACCGACATCGGGAAGATCCAGCCCGGAATGGAAGCCCGGGTGTCGCTGGAGGCCTACCCGGGTCGCACCTTCATGGGTGAAGTCGTGAAGGTGGAGCCGCAGGCGGTCGTCGAGCAGAACGTGACGCTCTTCCCGGTGCTCATCCGCATGCAGAACCCGGAGGGGCTGCTCAAGCCGGGCATGAACGCGGAGGTCGCCATCGAGATCTCCAGCCGCCGGGATGTCGTCACCATCCCCAACACGGCGGTGCTGGGGCTGCGGGACGCTCCAGCCGTCGCCTCCATCGTGGGGCTGGACGAGGCGACCGTGCGCGCGACCCTGCGCCCCAGCGGCGCGAACCCGGCGAACGACGCCGACGCGGGCACCCCTCCTCCCGGAGACCTCGACGGAGGAACCGCCCAGGCGCGCGCCCCCCGCGAGCGGCGCTCGGGAGGAGACTCGAGCCGGCGCCCTGGGGCCGTCTTCGTGCAGGGTCAGACCGGCACCGAGGTGCGCCGGGTCACCCTGGGCATGAGTGACTGGGAGTACACCGAGGTCACCAGCGGCCTGGAGGCCGGAGAGCAGGTGCTCCTCGTCGCCGTGGCGCAGCTCCAGCAGCAGCAGCAGCAGAGCCTGGACCGGATGCGGCAGCGGACCGGCGGCATCATCCCCGGCGCGGGAGGTGGCGCTCGCGGCGGTGGCGGCGGCGGGGGTGGTGGCGGCGGCGCGGGCAGCAGTGGCGGCGGGCGGAGGTAAGCGGCCATGCTGATCGGCGAGATCATCCTGGTCGCCTTCGACGCGGTCGTCGCGAACAAGCTGCGCTCGCTGCTCACCATGCTGGGCATCGTCATCGGCATCGCGGCCGTCATCACCATGGTGGCCCTGGGCGAGGGCGCCCAGCGCTCGGTGGAGGCCCGGCTGAGCACCCTGGGCGCCAATGTGCTCACCGTGCGCCCCGGCCAGTCGTTCGCCGGCGGCCTGGGTCGAGGCCAGGCGATGCTCTCCGTCGAGGACGCGGAGGCGCTCCGGCAGGCGCCCCAGTACATCCGGGCCGTCTCCCCCGAGATGGAGACCCGGGTCCAGATCGAGCACGGCACGAGCAACGCCAACCTCTCCGTCGTGGGGGCCTGGCCCAGCTACTTCACCGTGAACAACAACCAGATCGCCAACGGGCGGCTCTTCACGGAGGCGGAGGACCGGGGCCGGCGCCGCGTCGCGGTGCTGGGCGCCCTGGTGGGAGCCCAGCTCGGTGGAGTCACGAGCGAGAGCCTCGTGGGGCAGACGCTGCGGATCGGCGGCGTGCCCTTCGAGGTCATCGGCGTGCTGGCGGAGAAGGGCTCCCAGGGCTTCTCCAACCCGGACGAGAGCCTCTACATCCCCCTGTCGACGGCGCAGTTCCGCGTCATGGGCAGCGACCGCGTGCGCTCCATCGCCGTGCAGGCCACGGGCGAGGCGGACATGGGCAACGCCATGGTCGAGATCGACCAGATCCTCCGGCGCGAGCACCGGCTGCGCTCCGGCGAAGCGGCGGACTTCAACATCCGCGATCAGGCCTCGCTGCTGAGCACCGTCCAGGAGACGACGCAGACCTTCACCCTGCTGCTGGCCGGCATCGCCGCCATCTCGCTGCTGGTCGGAGGCATCGGCATCATGAACATCATGCTGGTGTCGGTGACGGAGCGCACCCGCGAGATCGGCCTGCGCAAGGCGCTGGGAGCCCGGCCCAACGACATCCTCTTCCAGTTCCTCATCGAGTCGCTGGTGCTGTGCATGGCCGGCGGCGGGCTGGGGCTCCTGCTGGGGCTGGGCGGCTCGTACGCGCTCCAGCGACTGGCGGGCTGGCAGACCGCCGTGTCGCCGGAGGCCGTCATGCTGGCCTTCGCCTTCTCCGCGTGCGTGGGCGTCTTCTTCGGGCTCTGGCCCGCCAGGCGCGCCGCCAGCCTCGCGCCCATCGAGTCGCTCCGCTACGAGTAGCCGCTACGCCCGCTTGCGGCTCTTGGCGGCCGTGCCCCCGCGCTTCGTCTTCTGGCGCGGGGCGTCCTTGGTGCGCGAGGCCTTCTTCGGAGCCTTCTTCTTCGAGGTGGCCTTCTTCACCGTCCGGGCGCGCTTGGGCGGCTTGGGCGGCGCGAGGATGGTGCCCCGGCACGTCTTCGCCCCGCAGCGGCACACGTAGAGCTTCTCCGACTCCTCATCCATGCCCTCGGCGCGCTCGTAGGCGTAGTCATAGGAGAGCTCCTCGCCGGCCTCGATGGTGCGCAGCGAGTAGATGTAGATGCGCTTGCCCTCGATGAACGCCTGGCAGTTGGGATCGCAGCTGTGGTTGATGAAGCGCGCCTCGTTGCCGTTGACGGCGGCATCCACCACGGTGTTCTCGTCCAGGGTGAAGAGGAAGGTGTGGTGGCGCTTCATGGACTCGTCGTCGTAGCGCTTGTCGGCCTCGTCCTGGGTGATGCGCTCACCGGTGTATTCGATGATGCGCGTGCCCTTGCGGATGCGGCGCGTGGCGAAGGCGCCCGTGCCCTGGATGGTGGAGCGGCGCAGTTCGAACGGCGGAGGGAGCGAGGAGGAAGCAGGTTTCTTCGAGGTGGATTCGGTCATCGAGCGAATTGAGAACTACGGGGAAGACACCTGGAGCAAGACGCTCCATGAAAGGCGGTGTAGCGTGCCGCAACTTGGACCCTCGATGAAAGGCGCTCGACGATGAGGTTGTGGATTGTGCTGGGCGCGGCCAGCGCGTTCCTCTCGGTGGCCGCGGGAGCTTTTGGCGCCCATGCGCTCAAGGCCCGGCTCTCGGCGGACCTCCTGACGATCTTCGAGACCGGGGCGCGCTATCACATGTACCACTCGCTCGGGCTCATCGCCGTGGGCCTCGTGGCCCAGGCGCGGCCCTCCCCCCTGCTCTCCGGGGCCGGCTGGGCGATGCTGGCCGGCATCGTCCTGTTCTCCGGCAGCCTGTACGCGCTGGCGCTTACGGGCGTACGCGTGCTGGGCGCCATCACCCCATTGGGCGGGCTTGGCTTCCTCGTGGGCTGGGCGCTGCTGGCCATGGGGGCCTGGCGCCAGGGGAGCTGAACTCCCTCAGCGCACCGGCGGGGGGATCCGGTACATCAGATCCACCTCCGAGTGGTTCCACAGGCCCATCGCCTCGCGCTGGACGATGAGGCACCAGCGCTCGTGCTCGGCGCTGGCGCGCGTCTGCTGGTACTCGGTCAGCTTCTTCGCGCGCACGGGGCCGCTGAGCGCGGGCAGTTCGCGCTCCAGCCGGGCCAACTCGACAATCAGCTTCTCCAGCTTGTCGCCCGTACGCCGCAGGGCCGAGGCCTTCTCCTGCCGGATCTGGACCTCGATCGCCAGCGGCTGATCGACGGAATAGCGAGGGGAGGACATGGCCTGAAATTAACGAGGGTCCGAAGGGCTGTCGACGCCACCGGCCGGAGCCGAGGGCGCCGACTCTCGTGTCCCATCGCCTTCACTTATCGCCGAAGGCGGCCGAGGGAGCGAGGGAGAGACCGCTCCCCCCAGGAGGAGCGAGGCCACGGAGGGGTCCTTCTGGCGCTTGCGTAGTTCCATGTAGTCCTCGATGGCGCGCTGAAGGCCCACATCCTTCTTCTCGCGCTCGGAGAGGAACCATTTGTGCTCCAACACCTGGCAGTACACCTCGGACACCTCGGTGGTGCCCACCACGGGCTGGAGCGTCTGGATGGTGGGATGGAAGCGCTCCTCCAGCCAGCGGAAGGCGGCGGTGCTCAACGGGGTGCTGCGGTTGAGCTCGCGCGCGAGTGTGGCCTTGAGCTCCTGAATCTCGTTGAGCAGCAGCGTGGCCTGCTTCTCCTCGGCGACGATGCCGGTGAGGTTGTGGAGCTGGTGGCGGTGGTAGTTACGGTCCGTGACGATGGTGCGCATGCGCAGGGTGTCACTCGGACCGCTGGTCACCAGGTCCACCTCGTCCACCGAGAAGCCCAGGTCATTCAGCGCGCGGATCCGCTCATGGATGCGGTAGCTCTCGTTGGCCGCCACGGGGATCTCCTTGTTGATCTCCTCCCAGAGCCGCTCGTAGCGCTTGCGGATGTTGGGCCCCGTCTCGAACACGTCCAGGACGGCGGGCAGTTGCACCACGCTCGCCAGGTCCGCCAGCCCGCCCGCGACGTTCTCCTCCATGATGTCCAGGTCATGCAGGCGCTTGCCGTCCGAGAGCCGGTCGTGCAGCTCGGAGGTCTCCGCGTCCACCACGTAGGCCTGCAGCTCACCCGCATCCCGTCGGAACAGCGTGTTGGAGAGCGAGCAGTCGCCCCAGTAGAAACCCCCCAGGTGCATGCGCACCAGGAGGCTGGCCATCGCGTCCAACAGCCGCTCGCGGTAGCGCTCCAGGCCCTGGTTCATGAACAGCGTGCGGTAGGGCAACGAGCCATCGAGGAAGCGGGTGATGAGCACACACCCCTCCTCCCCGCCCTCCTCCTCCGAGGAGGTCCGCACCTTCACCAGCCCCACCGCCACCACCGCGGGGAGCTCGCGCTCCTCCAGCCCCCGGAGCACCGCATATTCGCGCTGCCCCACACGCGTTGGCAGTTCCTTGAGGGCGTAGATGGCCTTGCCGTAGCTGACGAAGCGCACCTCATGTCGCGACAGGCCCCGAGGCACCTCGACGAGCCGGGGGCTCTTGCCGTCCCACTCCTCGAGCGGCAGGTGCCAGGGCATGTCCAGGAAGTCCGGGTGCCCCTGGCGGATCTGGATCGACGTGAGGCCGGTGGGTGGCATGGCGGCTCCCATCATATATGGAGGGCCATGCCCTCCTCGCTTCACCGGGGGGTGATGACGAAAGGCACGCCCGGCAGGTCGATTCCAGGCCCGGCGACGCGCAGCGTCCCTTCCACCCGCAGGATGTCCTGGGTGCTCGGGTCCACCTGCGTGACGGTGCCCGTTACCTGCATGGCGTCCGCCACACTCGTGGGCCCAGCGGGCATGGCGAAGGGCTCCATGCGCAGCACGTCCCCGTCCACGCGCACCCACACCTCCTGGCGCTGCTGGGTGCCGAAGAGCTGCGGAAGGATGCGCAGGGTGAGCCCTCCCGGCCGGGGCGTGTCGCTCGCCTCGAGCAGCATGTCCATGGACATGGGCCCGTTCCGCCCCGGGACCTGCACCGTCATCATCATCGTCCTCGGCCACCTGCCCGCGGCGGGCTTCGCCACGGTGAACGCGGTAGAGCGCTCGCCCCAGAGTTCCCCTCCCGACTGGAACGGCAGGCCCGGCAGCGCCCGGAAGGTGTAGCGCGCCCCGGGAGCGAGGGGCGCGGCGGGGATGAATTCGATGCGACCGCCCTGCACCTCCACGCGGCCCGGGACGCGCTGCCCCTGCGCGTCCTCCAGCACCACATACTCGGAGGCCACTTGGAGGATGGTCCTGTCGGGGATGCTGTCATCCACAGGATCCGCGAAGGCCACGAAGGGACGCACGTCCGGGTACACGCCCTCGTTGCTGTCGATGTCCGGCCAGATGCCCAGCGGGGCGGCTCCCTTGGGCGTCAGCTCCCGCAGGAACTGGAGCAGGTCGGCCCGCTCCTCGGCGGAGAGGGCCACCTCGACGAAGTCGAGCGCCACATCCACCGCGGCATCCAGCGAGCGAGCCTTGCCGCCCACGAAGTAGATGCCGTGGCGGTAGACGCCGAAGAGCGAGGGAACATCGGCTGGCTCGCCGGACTTGCCCCTCGGGAGATAGGCCCGGGAGGTGTACAGCGGCGACGCGTGGCAGTTGGCGCAGGTGGCCTTGCCCTCGAAGATCGCCTTCCCGCGCAGCCCGGCCTCGGTGTAGCTGCCATCGAGCCGGGTGTAGCCCGTGGCCCGTGGCGCGCCGAGCAGCGAGCCAAGGAAGCTCGCCAGCCCCTGCGCCTCCTGGGGCGTGGCCGGGCGCGACACGATGGAGGCGGGGCCCTGGTAGCCGAAGTTGTCCGCGCTGGAGACGTAGGCGCCCCACTCGAGCGGCGTGGTGGCCGACAGCAACTGCAGCGGCCGGGCGTTGTGCCAGATGGAGGGCCCGAAGCGCCAGATCAGCCCATTGTTCTGCGTCTCGATGTGACAACTGGAGCAGGCGTGGTTCTGCGCGAAGTTGCTTCCGGGACGGGTGAAGACGCGCTCGCCGAGCGCCACATCCGCCGGGCGCGGATCCTCGGTGAGCTTCACCGTGGCGCGCACCTGCCCGTCGGCTCCCACCACCCAGGCCTCGAAGCTCTGGAAGCAGTGAACGGCCACCGTGCCCTGCGCGTCGAGCGCGACGAGCTGCCGCGCGCCCTGGCCCACGGTAACGCGGGCCTTCTCGGTGAGTTGGGCCCTGTCGAGCGCGACCACCTGATCCGAGGACTCGGAGGAGACCCAGACGGTGTCGCCTACCACGAGCACGCCAGCAGGGTTGACCAGCGGCCCCGCCGAGCCCGTCCTGCGCCACAGGTCCGCACGCCGCAGCACCTGGCCATACCCGGGCCGCGCCGGGTCGGCGCCCACCACCACCACCTCATGGACGAAGGGCCTCGCGTTGGGCTCCGCCTGCGACGGCTCGGGATCGCCGTCGGTGGCGGCGATGAACAGCTCGGCGCCGTCCTCGGAGAGCGCCAGGGCACGCAGGTCCGTCGAGACGCCCTCGACGATGGCGTCCAGGCGCAGCGTCTCGGTATCGATGACGCGAATGTCCTGATCGTCCGCCGGCGTGTACGTGCCGCGAGTGTCCTTGACGCGGTTGCCCGAGCGGTACGAGGCCACGAAGAGGCGCTTGCCGTCCGGAGAGATCGCCAGGGCGCGCGGGTCGAAGCCGGCGTTCACGTGAGCCACCACCTCGCGCCGCTCCAGGTCCACCACGGCCACCTGCCGCATGGTGGCCAGCGAGACATAGAGGCGCTTGCCGTCCGGAGAGATCGCCAGCCCCGAGGGCTCATCTCCCACCCACAGCGCGTCCTCCAGCACGCCCCGCTCACGGCTGATGAAGCCCACGGTATCGCTGCCCCGGTGAGCGACAAGGACGTAGGGCAGCGGGTCGCGCCACGCCAGGGCCGCCGGCCACGAGCCAACAGTCACTTCGCCCTGCTTGCGCCAGGTGCCATCCACCTGCACCAGACGCGACACCGTGTACGAGGCACCGTTGGCCGTCCACAGCTCGTCGCCCACGCGCGCGGCGCCGTAGAGGGGCGTCAGGTAGTGATTGCGGAAGCGCTCGGCCGGAGCGCGCTCCACCACCCGCAGGTTGAGCACCGACGAGGACAGATCCCCCAGCCGGAAGGTGTAATCGCCCGGCACGTCTGGGGTGAAGCGGGGCTGGGGACCACCCTGCGAGTACACGGAGTTGTCGCTCCCCTCGGGGGACGAAGCGACCCGCCATTCGAGCTTGTCGGAGCACTGCTCATTGCGCAGGGTCGCCGGCAGATAGAACGTCTCTCCCAAGGTGTGGGCGCGGGCGTTCTGGAGCGGCAGGGGCGCCTCCGCGCACTGAGGCTCCGGAGGGAGTGTGTCCCCGCAAGCTCCCAACAAGAGGAACACGGCGGAACCCAGCAGGTACGCGGCTCGAGCATTCATCATCGCCGGTCCATAAAGGGGAGCTCGCACGGGGGCAACTCTCCTTCACACCAGCTGTGGGATGCTCGCCATGTCGTCCTGTGTATCGCCACGATTCGGGCAAGGAGGAAGCACCCCATGGATCCCCTGGAGAAAGCGCTGAAGGGCCTGGAGGCCCAAACCCTCGAGGAGCTGCTTTCGAGGCTCGCCGAGCTTCAGGCCCTTCGAGCCAAAGGCACGCCGGTGACCGCTCCTCGGGTGACGCTCCACCTGCGCAGCGGTCGCGAGCTTCAGGGCTTCCTGCTGGAGCTGCGAAACGGAGGCAAGAGCGTGGTGCTGCACGCGCTGAGCGCGGATGCACGGCGCTCCGAGCCGGATGCCATCTTCATCCGGACTGACTCCATCGAGGCCCTCACCGTGCATGAGCTGCCCTCGCTCTACCAGCTGCCGCGCGACACGCCTCCGCCTCCCTCTCGGCTGGTGATGAAGCGCAAGCTGGCCGAGCGCCAGACCTCGCTGGCCTCGGCGCTGGGCGCCCCCGTGGAGGTAGAAGTGGATTGGGATCGGCTGCCTCCCGAGCCCGAGGCCCTGGCGGCCATCGAAGCGCTCAGCTCGCGGGCCTTGGGCGTGCTGGAGGATCTGACCCGGGAGCTGATGGCGCTGGAGGCGCTGCGCGCCAACGTGCGCAAGGTGCGCCTCCTCGTGGGCCTGAGCGCGCAAGTGACGCGCCAGGACCATTCGCTGCTGCTGGTGACGACGGTGTCCCCCATCGGCTGGATGTCCCGGGAGGACCTGCATCACGCCATCGAGAAGGTGCTCTGAGGCGCCTCAGCGCCCCGCGGCCTTGTCCCAGCTCAGCTCGTACACCGAGTCGAGCGCGCTGGTGGCCTGGCCGCGCACCCGCACGTTGCGCCCGCCCAGCGTCTCCAGCACCTGGCTCAATATCCCCTCGTGGTAGGCGGGCGGCATGAAGTCGCGTTTGAAGATGACACGACCCTGGGTCTCTCCCGTCCACACCACCTGCCGCTCCCCGTAGCTCACCGCCGCCCGGTAGCTGATAGGCACCTGGTTGACGAAGCGCTTGATGTCATTGCCCGCCAGCTTCAGCGCCGTCTTCCCCGCCACGCTGTTCAGGAAGCTGCGTGTGGAGTGGGTCCCCATCCACCGCAGCACGGCCTCATCCCCCCCCAGCCGAGCCCCCACCAGCGGCAGCGCGGCGATCCCCAGCCGGATGAAGCCCGAAACCGGGTAGCTGAAGAAGTCGGTGAACTTCCGCTCCCCCGCGGCCCGGCGGCAGATGAACTCGACGTCATGACCTGCCAGGTCCTTCAGACCGTCCAGAACGACGTTGAAGAAAAGGCCCCGACACGTGTCCTCTGGCCCTGCGAGGGCGAGGCGTTGATCGAGCTGTCTCTGTGCGTCGCGGAGGGTGTCCATTGCAGCCGTACCTCTTGCTCCCACGGATGAGACCTATAGGGTAGGCACGTCTGGGCAGGGGATGGCAAATCCTGGCAGGATACGCCGCGCCGCCACCGCGATGAACCCCCTGACCCATTCTCGCCTCTGCGTCCATCTGCTGCTGATACTCGGGGTATGGGGCCTGACCTGGGCCCCCCCGGCAACGGCGGCCACGCCTCCCCGTCCCCTCCGCGTCCTCTTTATTGGCAACAGCTACACGTACAACAACAACCTCCCGGCCCAGTTGGAGGGCCTGGCCCGCTCGGCCCAGCCCCCCGTCCCCATCGAGACGCGCACCGTGGCCCGCCCCGGTGTCCGGTTGCAGCAGCATTGGGACCGGGGCGAGGCGCTCGCGGCGCTGCGCCAGGGCCGGTGGGACTACGTGGTGCTCCAGGAGCAGAGCACGCTGGGCCTCTTGCTCATCGAAGGCCGCCACGAGGTGAATGATCCCGAGCTGGCCTTCCACCCCTACGCGCGGCGCTTCGCCGAGGAGGCCCGCAGGGTGGGGGCCCAACCGCTCTTCCTGCTCACCTGGGCCCGGCGGGACACCCCCGAGTCCCAGGCGCGGCTGACGCAGGCCTATATGGCCGTGGCCCGGGAGCTGGGAGCCCCCATCATCCCCGCGGGGCTGGCCTGGGCGCGCGCGCGCCAGGAGTCCCCACAGCTCGCCCTGTACCACCAGGACGGCAGCCACCCCTCACCCGCGGGCACCTACCTCACCGCCTCCGCGCTCTTCGCGACGCTCACGGGGCGCTCCCCGGTGGGCCTGGCCTCCACCCTCACCGGACATCCGATGCCCGAAGGCGTGCTCAACCCCGCAAGGACGGTGAAGCTGGCCACGCTGTCTCCCGAGGAGGCTGAGCCCCTCCAACGCGTGGCCTGGACCACCTACGAGGAGCTGCGCCAGAGCGGTGGCTATGTGGAGGTCGAGCCTCCCGCCCCAGCGCTGCCGACCCTGCCCGAGGGCCAGCCCCTGGGGACGGTGCTGCTGCAGGGGACATGGCAGGGACAGTTGCGCTTCTACTCCCAGGAGGCGGGCCAATCTCCCGCCACGCTCCACCTCGCGCTGAAGCAGGAGGCCGAACACCTGGGCGGCACCGTGCGCATCGTCTTCCCCAACGGCAAGGAGGAGGGCCCCTTCCCGCTCGAGGCGCTCGCGGTGGAGCCTTCCCGGCTGCGCTTCGCCACCCCGCTCCTGGGCAATGGGCGCGGCACGGTGGAGCACGAAGCGGTGCTCACCTCCGAGGGACTGGTGGGCCTGGCCCGCTACGAGAACCCGCGCAACCACGATCGCTACGTGGGCACCTGGAAGCTGCAACGCGAGGGGCTCCCCGCGAGCCCTTCCGAGTTCTCCGACTACGAGGCCTCGCTGCCCTGCCCCTGAAGCCCGAGCGGCTGGCGCCTCACCACACCACGCGCGAGCCCACGCCCAGCGACAGGTAGCGTGGGTCTTCCCCCAGCCGTTGCAGGTTGTCGTGGTAGCGCCCGTCGACGACCAGGGGCGGCCAGTCCTCCACGAGGCGCACCGCCACCTCGGCGCCCACGGAGTACGCCACATGGCTGAAATCGCCCTCGTACCAGGCCAGGCCCAGCAGCGCGGCGGGGCGGACACGACCGAACTCCGCGCCCACGCGCAGCAAGCCTCCCAGCTGGAACAGCGGCTGATCCCGGACGAAGGTCGGAACTCCCGGCCCGACGAAGCGCGTGGTGCCGACGTGGCTGTACACGGCCGCCTCCGGACCGAACGCGACATAGGGGCCGAACCGCGCCAGCAGGTGGAGCCGAACCCCCATGCCCGCATCCGTCGCGGCCCCGTCCCTGTCGATCCTCCGCCCGTAGCCCACCTGCAGGCCCGCTTCCCCCAGGGGCCCGGGGTGCAAGAGCCACCCCAGCGCCGAGTCCTGCTCCGTCTCGTCCTCCACCAGGCGCGGAGAGCGTCCCCCCTGCGCCTCCCTCTCGTAGACGGTGGACCATCGCGGCACCGCGAGCCCCACCAGTGCCCCGGCCGCCGCCCCGAACGCCGTCCCGACCGCCCCTCCCACCAGTCCACAGACCGCGGCCACCGAGCCCAGATCCTCCGAGGCGACACAGGCCACCGAGGCCAGCAGCGCGAGCGCCACGCCGCCCGTGCCCGCTCCCACCAGCGCGCTCGGGAGGACGGCGCGCTTCCGCACGGACAGCCGCTGCACATCCTCCAGGAGGATGTTCGCCACCCGCTGAGGCTCCGACTGGAGCGAGAGCGCGCCGGGCTCCAGCACCGCGAGCGGCCCGGAGAAGCGCTCGGTCCGGGTCTCGATTCGCACGTCCGCCCCGGGCACGAGAGCGATCGGAACATCCGTCAGGGCAACGGGCGCCGCGGTCGGCGATGTCGGCTCTGGCTCCGGCTCCGGCTCATCGGGAGCCCGAATCAACGGTGGCGCCGGTGAAGTCTGGGGCACGGCCGGAGCGGGTGGAGCCGACTCCTGCGCGCGAGCCCCCGAGGCCACCACCAGGGCGAGCACGATGAGGAAGGAGCGCATGGGGAGTTCTCCGGAACGAGGGGGCCTCAAGCCAGGCGCGTGGGCTGCACCTGCGTCAGGAGGTGCTCGACGTCCTGGCGGCTGCACAGGTCCGTGCCCTGGGACATGAGCGCCGCGGTGCCGGAGGCGATGCCCCACCGGAAGGCCTCGTGCGGCGGCAGGCCCCGCGCCAGTCCGAACGTCATGCCTCCCACGAAGCTGTCACCCGCGCCCACCGAGCTCGCCGTCTTCACCGGCGGCGGCACCGCCCGGTATTGCCCCTCGCGCGTCGTCAGCATGGCGCCGTCGGCTCCCATGGACACCACCAGGATCTCGGCGCGCCCCTTCTCCAGGAAGCTCCGGGCGGCCGCGGCCATGCCGGCCGGCTCGTCCACCTGGGGGCCCATCATGTCCCGGAATTCCTTGCGGTTGGGCTTGGCGAAGAACACGCCCTCCTCCAGGGCCGCGCGCAGCGGCTCGCCAGAGGTGTCCAGCACCAGCTTCGCGTTCTGCTCGCGCGCGATGTGCGCCACCCGGGCATAGAAATCGACGGGCACGCCCGGCGCCAGACTGCCGCTGGCGACGATGAACTCGACGTCCGCCGCCACGGTGGACAGTGAGTCCAGCACCGTCTTCCACTCGGCCTCGGTGAGCGTGGGCCCCGGCATGACGAAGCGGAACTCCCGGCCGCTCTTCCTCTCCGTCACCGTGAAGTTCTCGCGCGTGTGGCCCGAGATGGAGATGGGCCAGCGCCGCAGCCGCTTCTCCTCCAGCAGCCGCTCGAGCAGCTCTCCCGTGGAGCCCCCTCGGGGGTAGAGCGCCAGGGACTCCCCACCCAGCTCGCGAATGACGCGCGCCACGTTGAGCCCACCCCCTCCGGGATCGCGGCGCTCCGCATCACACCGGAGCTTGTGCTCGGGAGTCACCTCGGCCACGGCGGTGGCCAGATCGATCGTCGGGTTGATGGTCAACGTCACGATGGGCTTCATGGCGGCGTGCTCCTCCCTGAGAACTCAGGGTGTACCCGGATGTGACCCGCCGTTCCACCTCCGGGTGAGTGGGGCTCGGCGAATGGGAGGCCAGCCGGTGGGCTACGCTCGGCCCGTCATGTCCATGTCCTTCCTCCGCCCCTGGTCCGCTCCGGGCCGTCTCGTCGCCCTGCTCGTTCCCCTGTGCCTGCTGTCCCTCGCCTGTCCCGAGGATGACCCGCCCCCGTCTCCGCCCGTGGAGGACCCCAACGCGGTCACCGGCCATCGCACCCTCCACCGCCGCCTGGAGTCGGGGGACGTGCGCACCACGGATGCCACGGGCGTGCTGAGCACGCTGACGGTGCTCGTACCGACGGGCGACACCTTCGAGACGCGGCAGGTCATCTCCATGGACGCCGACACCTTCAAGTTCGAAAACGTGCCCCAGGGCACCTACTACCTGCGGCGCGGCACGGGCTCTTACGTCATCACCGAGCAGCGGGAGCTGGACCTCGATGAGTCCGTGCTGGGCCGCGAGGGCGTCGTCACGGTGGCGGCGGACATCCCCGTCACCCTGAGCGTGGACGGACTGGCGCCCATGGACGCCGGCCAGGATCTCGAGGTGGTGGCGCCGAACGCGGGCGCGGCCGGCACCCTGGATCTGGGCAGCGCGGCCTCCGCGGGAGCCACGGCCATTACCGGCCAGCGCGTGGAGTACCGCTCGGCCTTCGGGCGCCAGGAGGTCATCGACGGCACGCAGGGAGACCGCCTCTACCTCCTCCAGCACCTGCGGCGCACCGAGGGTGCCTTCAACTACCAGAGCGTCGTCCGGGCCCTGATTCTCAATGAGGTGACGTTCCGCGCGGATGGCCAGGCCGCGACGGTGAGTGGCACGTTCAGCGCGGTCGCTCCACAGCCGATCACGCTCGATTGGCGACGCTCGAGCTTCGAGGCGCACCGAGCAGCGGCCCATCCCCTGGCGGTCCCCCTGACCGCGTCCTCGGTGCGCCAGAGCCTCATCCTCGCGCCAGCGGTGGGAGGCACCGCGGAGGGCGCGGTGGGCTACGCGGGCGAGCTGCTGTCCGGCAACATCACCGCAGGCAATGAGGACGTCTCCATTCCCATGGAGTACGGCAACCCCTACCCGGCCACGTGGGGCGTGGTGGCGAGCGTCGTCCACCGCTACCAGGTGCCGCTGCGGCTGCCGGGGACAACGGGCACGGTGGGCGTGTCGCTGAAGGACCAGGCGGAGCTGGGTACCTTCCTCTCGCGACCGGTGCAGGCGCGCCTCTCGCCTCCCAACAGCCTCCAGGTGAATGGCCGCAACGCACAGGAGGAGCAGGATCTGGCCTCGCTGACGCCGCTCTTCACCTGGGAGCCGCCCATGCTAGGCACCGCGGACGCGTACGAGCTGCGCATCTTCCGGCTGTACACCGAGCCCACCGCGCCCACCGTCACGTTCGCGGAGACCGTGGCCACCTTCCTCACGGCGCAGCGACGGGTGCGGGTGCCTCCGGGAGTGCTCCGGACAGGCGAGTCCTACGTGGTGCGCATCGGCGCCATGCACACGCCGGGCGTGGACCTGACGCGGACGCCGTACCGCCTCAACACGCTGGTGGATTACGCCCTGGCCGAGTCCGTCACCAGCGTGCTGCACGCTCCGTAGCCGAGGGCTGGGGTAACCCTCAGAGGCCGCTGTTGAGGCGGGAGGCGATCACCTTGGCCGCCGTCGCTCCCGCCCCCGTGGCGCTGCTGACAGTGGGCGCGCGCGGGTTGGACACATCCCCGACGGCGAAGACGTTCTCCACGTCCGTCTCCTGCTCGAGGTTGACGGCGATGTAGCCGTGCGAGTCCGTCCGGAGCTGGCCCGCGAACAGCTCGCTGTTCGGCTCGAAGCCAATGCGGACGAGGACATTCCGCACGGCCAGGCGGAGCAGCTCTCGGGCTTCTCCGTGCCGGACTTCGACCGCCTCGACGTGCTGGCTCCCGATGACGCGCTCGAGCACGGCCTTGGTGAAGACCTGGATCCGGGGCTCGGCCGCGAGGCGCTCCAGGAACTCCCGGCGTGCCGTCAGTCGAGGGCCCCGATGGATGAGGGTGACCGCGGGACAGACCTCGGCGAACAGGAGGGCATTCTCCACCGCCGCATCGCCTCCTCCGACGACGCAGACCGACTCCCCCGCAACCGAGAAGCGCTCCGTCCTACCGGACCCCAGCACGCCGTGCCCCATGAGCTCCGCTTCACCGGGAATCCCCAGACGGCGGCGGCGCAGGCCCGTGGCGAGGATGAGACTGCGCGCCTCCAAGACCTCGCCACTCGCGAGCCGCACTTGTTTGGTCTTCAGGTCCACTCGCTCGACTTCAACCCCCGTCCGAGGGGAGAGGTTCTTGCGCGCGAGCTGGGCGGTGAACTTCTCCCGCAGCTCGCTCCCATTGGCGGCCTCCAGCCCGAGGTAGTTGCCGATGGGGTTGTGGACCCACGGAAGCTGTCCACCCGGCTCCTGTCCGCGCTCCAGCAGGAGCGCGTCGAGCCCCAGGTCATCGCACCACAGCGCGGCGGACAATCCCGCCGGACCGGCTCCGAGGATGATGACGTCGCGCATAGGGTCCGCAGGCGTGGGGTGGCCAGAGCGCCACCGTCAGAACTCCAGGGCGGGCACAGTAGCGCCGCTCCCCCGCGCGGTCACGAGGTCTACGCCGGGAGGAGCTTGCCGCGCAGCGTTGTCGGGGAATAGCCGAGCATGCGGCGACAGGTTCTCGAGAAGTGAGCCAGGTCAGCGAACCCCGCGAGGTGAGCGGCGCTCGTCGCATCCAGGCGCGAGAAGGCCGCCAGCGCGACGAGGAGCCTGCGCCAGAGCAGGAAGGTGCGAATGGGCAGGCCCACGTCCCGGACGAACAGCGCCTGCAGGTGTGCCTGGGAGATGCCACTGTGCGCGAGGACGAGACGCCGGTCGACGCTCGGATCGCGCAAGGCCTCGAGGACGCGCGCGACGCGCCGGTCCAGCTCGCGGTGGGAGGAGTCCTTGCCGAGCCAGCCCTCGGCCTCGCGCGAGAGCCCATCGAGAACCTCGGGATGGGACAGGGAGGCGCGGTGCGAGGCCATCGCCGCGCCGAGCCGCGCCGCGAGGCGACCTTCGAGCGGGAAGGCTCCGCCCGGTGCGCGCGAGTAGTCCGCGAGTCGCGGCGCCGCCTGCGGGTCATAGAGGAACCCGAGGCTGGGCCCAGGACAGGAGGCGGAGTGCCACAGCTGGGGAGGCACCACGAGCACACGCCCTCGCACGGGCGCACGGCCCGGCTCCACCACGGTCACGTCGCTGTCCAGCCCGACGAGGAGCCCGACGCCGTGCTGGGCGTGCGGCGTCGAGACCATCGAGGTCGCGGCGCGCACCGCGTACGCCTCCTTGAGCACGGCCCCAATCCGAGATTCGTTCAAGCGCTCCATTCGCCATCACCGTAGCGTTTCCTCACGCCCCGAGATTCCGAGACCTGGAGGCTGTGAGCGATGATGAACTTCTTCTCCGACGACACGCGCCGCAATCCCTACCCCGCCTACGACCAGATCCGTGGCCACTCCCCCGTGCTTCACGAGCCGAACGCGGACCTGTGGATGGTCTTCGACTACGAGGGTGCGAAGCGGGTGCTCCACGACCATGAATCGTTCAGCTCCGTCATCGCGCCCCCGACGGCCCAGACTTCCCAGTGGCTCGTCTTCTCCGATCCGCCACGCCACACGAAGCTGCGCGCCCTCATCATGCGAGCCTTCACCTCCTGGGCCGTGGCGGGCCTCGAGAGCCGCATCCGCGAGCTGTCGCACGCACTGCTGGCCCCGACGCTCGAGCAGGGCGAGCTGGACCTGGTCGCGGACTTCTCGGTCCCCCTGCCCCTGATGGTCATCTCGGAGGTGCTCGGCGCTCCCATCGAGGACCTGCCACGCTTCAGGCGCTGGAGCGATATGATCCTCACCCTCAGCTCCACCACCTCGGGCGGCGAGGAAGCGGAGCGGGCGCACCGCGAGTTCCGCGCCGTGACGACCGAGATGGCAGCCTCCCTCCATGGCTTGATTGAGCAGCGGAGGGCCACGCCGAAGGACGACCTCCTGACCCGCCTCGTCGAGGCCGAGGTGGATGGCGAGCGGCTGACCGAAGAGGAGATCCTGGGCTTCTTCCAGCTCCTCCTCGTGGCGGGCCACGAGACGAGCACGAACCTCATCAGCAACGCGGTCCTGTGCCTCATCGACAACCCGGACCAGCTCGCCCGCCTTCGGGCGGCGCCTGAGCTCCTCCCCTCGGCGATCGAGGAGGTCCTGCGCTACCGCTCGCCGGTACAGGCGATGTGGCGCGTGACGAGGCGGGAG
Organism: Hyalangium ruber; assembly: GCF_034259325.1. Taxonomy (NCBI): domain Bacteria; kingdom Pseudomonadati; phylum Myxococcota; class Myxococcia; order Myxococcales; family Archangiaceae; genus Hyalangium; species Hyalangium rubrum. Next base: position 1,138,941 of record NZ_JAXIVS010000001.1, read on the forward strand.
GTCCCGCTACACGGTCAGCTCATCCCCTCGGGCAAGATGGTGATGCCGATGATCGGCGCGGCGAACCGGGACCCTCGGAAGTTCCAGGACGCGAACCGGTTCGACATCACGCGCGATCCCAACCCGCACATCGCGTTCGGACACGGCATCCACTTCTGCATCGGTGCGCCGCTGGCACGCCTGGAGGCCCGCATCGCCCTCTCGGCGCTCCTGGAGCGGATGGCGGACTTCGAGCTCGTGAGCGAGGAGCCCTGGCAACCCCGCCAGGCGCTCCACGTTCATGGCCCGACCCACCTGCCCATCCGCTTCAAACCCGGTCTCAGGACACCTTCTTGAACACCACGTAGCCCGCGGAGGGGATGTTCACCTTGGTGTTCCCGCCGCCGCCGTTCAGCGTGGCGCCGAAGTTGCCGAAGTTGCCGCCGCCATACGCCGCGGCGTCGCTGTTCAGCACCTCCTGCCAGTTCCCCGGAGGCAGCGGCATGTTGTAGCCCTCCAGGTTCTGCCGGTTGAGGCTGCCGACCACGAGGAACTCCTCGTTGCCGGACTTGCGGGTGAAGGCCATCACCGAGTTGTCGTTGTGCGTGTACACCCGGTTCACCTCGGCGTCGGCGGCGAAGGCCGGGCTCGAGTTGCGCAGCGCGATGGCGTCCTTGAAGAACTGGAACTGCTGGCGCTGGGTGATGTCCAGCATCGCCTCCTTGCGGTGCTCGGGCGCCAGGCCCACCAGGTGGTTGAACACCTTGCGGTCCTCGGTCGACAGCGCCTTGTACGCCCCGTCCTTCTCGCGGGCCTGCGGCGAGAGCGTGAAGAGCCGCTCGTAGGTGCTCTTCTGCGCGTCGTTGAACGTCACCTTGTCCCACTTCCAGTCCTGGCCCTGCTTCTCCCAGCTCCAGTCGCTGTCCCACGTGGACGGGTTGCCCCAGCGGAAGTCGTTCTGCGCGCCGAACTCGTCACCCTGGAAGAACATCGGGATGCCCGGCGAGGCGAAGCCGATGCCCGCCGCGAAGCGCGCCGCGTTGCGCGACCACTGCTCCGGGAAGTCCGTGGGCTTCGCGCCCTCGGCCGTGTTCATCGTGCGCTGGGCGTTCCCCACCTCGTCGTGGTTGGAGATGATGGTGAGCGCCTTCTTCCACTCGTCCAGCCCGCGCGGCGCGGTGAGCAGGTCGACGAAGGCGTCCATGTCCGTCTTCATCCCGCGCGCGGCCGCCTGGATGAGGCCCGGCTTGCTGTTGTCGTTGATGAGCCGGTGCTGGTACTCGGTGTACCACTGCGCGTCGAAGCCACCGCCCGTGCCGTCCGCCTGCGCTGGCCGCGAGATGGACGGGTCGTAGTCGAACTGCTCCGCCACCGTCCACACGTCCGGGTTGAGGAAGTGAACCTGGCGGTTGATCTCCCGCAGCATCTCCCAGCCGTCCTTGCCGCCCACGCCCTTGATGGGCTCGGTGAAGTCGAAGCGCAGGCCGTCGAACTTCAGCTCCGCCACCTGCTGCACCGCGTGGTCCACGAACAACTGCTTCACCTTGGGGTTGTGGTACGCGGGCACCGCGCCCCACGGCGTGTCACGCTGCTCGAACTTGCCCGGCTCCTTCGACCAGTTGAAGTACGGGTTGCTCGGGCCGCCCAGGTTCCACAGGCCGTTGTGGTCGCCGTGGACGTGGTTGTAGACGACGTCCGAAATGACGTTGAGCCCCTTGCCGTGCGCCTCATCGATGAAGCGCTTGAGCGCCTCGGTACCGCTCACCCACTTGCCGCTCTCGTCCTCGAAGCCGAACGAGCTCTCCGAGGCCAGGCTGTTGACGCCCAGGTAGCCCCAGTTGCGGCTGCCCTCCACCTCGTTGGTGGGCAGAAGCTCCAGCGTGTTGACGCCCAGCTCCTTGAAGTAGTCGAGCTTCTTCATGAGGTCTTCGAGCGTCGAACGGTCCGAGTTCTTCGCCTCGCCCAGGAAGCTGCCCACGTGCAGTTGGTACACCACCCACTTGCTCTGGTCCTTCTCGCGCGGCGCGGCGTCGTTCTTCCACGCGAAGGTGCTCGGGTCGCTGATGATCGAGCCACGGAAGGACACGCCGCTCTCGGGCGTGAGCAGGTTGCTCCACGCGTCATTGTGCGAGGAGTTCCGGCGCTCCACGTCGCTGTACTTGCCGTCACGGTTGGTGTCGTCCCGCAGCTGCAGGCCGCCCTTGCCGTCCTTCTCGAAGACCTGGAACTCGTAGCGCAGGCCCGCCAGCTTCTCGGGGTTGTTGACGAGCGATACCCACGCCCCGCCCTGGTTGGTCATCTTGATGCGGCCGTCGGCCTCGATGTTCTCCGACCACAGGTCGTTGTGCTTGTGCTCGTGCAGCTTGTCGATGAGCGAGGAGTCCATCTCGCCCAGGCGAGAGAGGAGCTCGTCGCGGGTGAGCTGCCGACCGCTCTCGTCCTTGAGCACGAGGTAGGCGCTGTCGGCGTCCTCCTCGTCGTCGATGGTGAAGCGCATCAGCTCGGTGGCGCCGGGGAAGTAGCGGTTCTCCTCCTTGCCGCGCACCGGGTCCAGGTACAGCCGGTCCACGCCGCGCTGCTCGCCCATCATCTCGCGGGCGTACGGGTCCGGCCGGTCGCTCTTGGCGCCCGTGGAGTCCACCACCTCGTAGACGTAGGACTTGCCCTCCAGGCCCTTCCAGCCGTTCTTCACCTCGGCCGCCCAGTCGCCGTTCTCCGCCCGCTGCATGGGGATGCGCTGGACGTTGCCCTCCTTGTCAGTGACCTTGACCTGGACCTCGCGCGCGTCCGGCGCCCAGAACTTGAAGGACAGGTCATCGCCGCGCTTCTGCGAGCCCATGTCGTGGTACGTGGTCGGCGCGTAGCGCGCCGCGGGCTTGCTCAGGTCCAGCTTGAGGTTGCCCTCGCCCATCACCCCCCACTTGTCGTCGCCCGCGGGGCCGTCCACGGTGACGCCCCACTCCCAGTTGCGGGGCAGGCCGTCGTCCTGCAGCTCCACGGTGGCCTCCCACTTGCCGTTGCCCAGCGAGCGCATGGGGATGGAGCCGTTCGACCAGTCGCTGTTGAACTTGCCGCTCGCGTCCCAGCTGCCCTTGAGCTTCACGTCCGTGAGGTTCCTGTGCGGCCCGGCGTCATAGGTGAAGGTGATGGAGCGCTTGGCCGGCGCCGCCGCGGTGGCCGTCGCGGTGGACACGGCCGTCGTGCCGCGCGCGCTCGTCACGTTCTGCGAGGCGGCGCGAGAGGTGGCCTCGAAGCCATCCGTGCCCCGGGTGCTCGCCCGAGAGGTGGACTCGAAGCCGTCCTGCACCCGGTTCGTCGTCCCCGAGGGCGTCTTCTTCGCCGAGGCGGTCTCCTTGCGCGACTCCGCGGGGCTGGTGCCCCCCTTGGTCGAAGTCGGGGCCGGGGCCGGAGCCCTGCCGGGGCGGTGGATCTTGTTGTCGCTCATGGTCGCCTCCACATGATGTGGGAGAATGTACGGTGCCCGTATCTTCGCATGGGCTGCTCGCGAAGTTGCGTACCCCCCCGAAGAAAGAGTGCCGGACGCTACAGATGTGCCGCGATGTAAAGCAGCAGGTCGACTGGCAGTGAATTGATGCCAATGCCGATGGAGGCATGAAGGGGGCTGCCCACCGAGGAGCCGACCGCGGCGTTGAGGTGTCCATAGGGACCCAGGCAGAACTTCATCCCGAGTTCAGCGCCGGCATTGACGGTGCGCTTCTGGAAGGTGCCGCCCACGAGCACGGTGCCGTAGGGGACGAGCTCGGGGGTGAGGAAGTACTGGTAGCTGACGGCGGCGTTGAGCTCATCGATGCCACGCCCGTTGAAGGAGGAATGGACGCCGAGAGCCATCCGGCGGGACCAGAACTCCATGGGCTGGAAATGGTAGGCCACGGCGTAGGAGACGTCGTTGGTGAGCGACGGGCGAACCCAGAACATGAACTCGCGGTCCGGCTTGTCGATGGCGGGCGCGTCCCAGCGGAAGTGCTCGGCCCGCTCCAGGTCTTGGAGATTGCCGCGAGACTGGTGGAGTTCCGCCAGCGCCCAGGTGGCCTCCGCGCTCTCCGCTTCGTAGCCCTTGAGCAGCGGGGGCTCGGCGCCGTCCAGCTCGCCGCGCTCCATCATGAGCTGGCCCTGGTAGACGCAGTCATCGGAGTTGCCGCCCTCGCACGAGCGGGCGAAGGCGTTCTCGGCCTGCTGCTTCTCGCCCTCCGCGAGGAGCTGATGGCCCCACTCGCCGCAGGAGGAGGTGAGCCCAGCATCGCAGTCCGCGCGCAGGCGCGCCGCGTCGAGGACGCAGGCGGTGGACAGCAGGGGCAGCAGGGCCGCGAACAGCCGCAGCGCCTGCCACGGCGTAGCGGCCCGCGGGGATGACACACGGAGGCGGGACGCCATCGTCGTTCTCCAAGAGGGACGCGGGAGAGGATACCGCATCCCGCCCACTGCCAGGGGAAGGGGCTGAAGTGCCTGTCCTTGGATCCTTGTAGACTGGGAGAGGCGTGGGCCCGGAGGTGCGACGAGCCCGCGTGAGGGGAGCCGGATGCGACTCAAGGTGATCGGCCGGCGTCCGGACATCGCGTCCACGGGGCCATGGCCCGGGTGCGACGTGCTGGACGTGCCGGACGAGCAGTGGTCCGAGGCGCTCAACGCGCGCTGGATCCAGGAGGGCATCGCCGCGCGCCAGTGCTTCCGGGTCATCTCTCCCCTGTCCCCGGAGAACCTCTGGGTGCGCAGCGGCACGGCCTGGAGGAAGACGGCCTTCGCCCGGGAGCTGGAGCTGCTGGAAGCCGCGAGCTACGTGCTGGTGGGCGACTGCTGGGTGCCTCCATCGGATCCGTTCGTCCAGGAGCTCAAGCGCGAGCCGCTGGTCGTCTACGCGCGTCTGCGCCACCGGGCCCGCGAGGCCGCTCGGCGGAGGGAGCAATCGTTCGTCTTCCCCGAGCTGGCGCCCACGGTGGAGCGGATGCGGCGGTACCTGCGCCACCTGAGGCGCGCCATGCGCGAGCCCCGGATGCGCGCGGAGGTGGAACGCCTGCTCGAGCTCGAGGCCCGCGCTGAGGCGCTGCTGTCGAGTGGGACGCCCTACCCGGAGCTCCTGCGCTTCACGCTGGCCGCCGTCGAGGTCCTGGAGCAGCAGGTGCGCTCCCAGCATCCAGGGCTTCCCGACGTCTTCGTCCCCAAGTGCCGAGAGGAGCTGGAGCCCCTGCTGCACCTCTGGCCCGAGGTGATCGTGTTCCCGACGTTCGCGGCCCTGGACCGGCGGTACTTCTGGAGGACGCGGCCCGTGCCGCTCCATGCGCTGGGACTGCTCACCGGCCCGCTGTACGCCGACGGGCAGCAGTGCTCTCCCGCGGAGTACTTCTTCCACGACGTGGACCACGTGCGCTTCCTCGTGCGGGAGGAGCTGCTGGCCCGAGGGCTGGACATCCCGGATGTGTACCGCTCGGCGGATCCCTACACCCCCGCCTCGACCTGGGATGCGGCGCGGGGCCGGCACCGCACCCTGCTCGACGTGGCCGCGGGGGCGGTGAAGTCCCATGGGCTCGAAGCACCGGCGCGACTGGAAGCACGCGAGCGGAGCGCGCGGCAGCTGGACGCGAAGCTCGCGCACTTGAGCGATACGGATCCGGTGCTCGGGGATGCGGCCAGCTGGCTCCTCTTCGAGATCCTTCATGAGAAGGGTTTCCCCTTGGAGGATCCGGTGCTCCGCGAGCAGCTCGGGCAAGAGCGCCACCCGGTGAAGCTGGAGGCGAAGTTCCGGGCGGACTTCTACGGCGAGGGCGCGGTGACGGAAGCAGTGCCCCGAAGGCTGGCGGAGGCGCGGGACTGGCTCTCGCGGCAGCTGCGTCCATGAGGATGATCGAGCCCACGGCTGCCGTACCCATCCTGGATGCGCGGCTCCTGGAGGCAGGCCCGGAGGCGCGGGCGCGCTTCGTCACGCAGCTCGTGGAGGCATGTCGGGGAACGGGCTGCTTCCAGCTCCTCCACCCTCCCCTTCCCTCCGGCCTCTCGCGGGAGGCGCTCCAAGCGGCGCGGGACTTCTTCGCCCTGCCCCTGGAAGAGAAGCTCGCGCTCGACATCGCGCACTCCCAGCACTTCCGGGGCTACAGCCGCATGAGCAACGGCCGGGACTGGCGCGAGCAGCTGCACCTGGGCCGAGAGGAGCCGCCCGGTGGATTGGACTCGGAGCCCACGTACCTCCGGCTCCAGGGTCCCAACCCGTGGCCTCGTGACGAGCGCTGGCGGCGCGTCTTCCTCACCTACCTGCACGCAGTGGAAGCGGTGGGGCATCAGCTCCTCGAAGCGCTGGCCCAGGGGCTGGGACTCACCGGGAACCCGTTCGCCGAGGAGCTGGCGAAAGAGCCCTACCTGGTGATGAAGCTCATCCACTACCTCCCCCAGCCGGGAGCGGAGGCACCACCCCGCTCGGGAGTCGCGTCGCACTGTGACTTCTCCTGGCTGACGTTGCTCTTGCAAGACGAGCTGGGCGGGCTCCAGGTGCGGAGTTCCTCCGGCGAGTGGGTGGACGTGGAACCCCGGCCGGACGCGCTGGTCGTCAACCTGGGGGAGCTGATGCAGATGGCGACACGGGGCGTGTTCCAAGCCACGCCCCACCGGGTCACCAACCGCTCGCACGAGAAGGCACGCACCTCCATCCCCGTCTTCCTCTGCCCCAACCTGCGCTCCCGAGTCACTCCCCTGCCCGTGCCCCATGAATGGGCCGCGCCCCCTTGCGTGGACCCTGCCCACGTACACCGAGTCGTCCCGCTGGAGCGGATGCCCCGGGCCGAGCACCCCCTGGCGCCGTTCGTCTTCGGAGAGGCCGAGTGGAAGCGCAAGGGGCGCGGCATCTGGTGCGCCGAGTGCTGCGCCTAGCGCACGAACCTGGAGGACAACCCGAGTTCACGCCGGTTCCACCAGAGCCGCACGGCGAGGAACCAGACACCGCCAGCGATCAGGTCGATGGCGTAGTGGTAGCGCAGGTACACCGTCGACACAGTAAGCCCCGCCGCCACGGGGAGCATCAGCTTGAAGCGCAGCGGATGCTCCCGCCAGTCGTGGTCGAGCAACACGCACGTCATCAGCACGTGCAGGCTGGGGAAGACGTCGTAGACCGCGCTCCCGTTGCGCACGACCCAGTCGTTCAAGGCTGTGATCGGGCCTCCCACGAGGGGCTGCGTGAAGTCCCTCGCCAGGGCCTTGAGCGGCCCCACCGCGGGCACCAGCAGGTAGCCAGCGACTCCCGCCGGGAGCGCGGTGAACATCCACTCGAACAGACGCCGGGCCTTCTCCAGAGGCTGCAGCAGCGCGTACGCGAGCGCCCCGTGAAAGTAGAGGTGGTACGAGAGGTAACACGCGCTCATCAGCTCGGTGAGCCACGGCCGCGCATACGGAGCCATCCGAAGCGCCGGGGTCTCACTGAAGAGCACGAGATCCACCGACAACAACAAGTCATCCCGCGTTGTGAGTCCGAGCGCAGGCACCACCCACTTGGGCGCGCTGAATAGCGCCAGCGCCACGACGTAAGAGCTCGCGAGCCGAAGCTTCTGGAGCAACGTGGACGTGGAGTTCCGCAGCGCCGTGACCACCGCGATCTGGAAGGCCGCCACGCCCGCGATCATCAGCGTCGCCGGGTGCAGGGGCCCCGCCCCCACCAGGAGCCACCCCAACAGCACCAGCGCGAGGAGCCCTTGCGCACGCTCGTGTACCCAGAGCCGCGACGACTCAGCCATGCGCCGACAGGCCCTGCGTCGGCGCTCTCCGCCCGAGCGAGTGCGCCACCCACTGCCGCACGAACGCGAAGTACGAGGGGATGAACGGGGCGCCCTGGGCGATCAGCTCCTCCCTCAGCAGCGCGTGCAGGCGCGGCAGGTTGTACCAAGGCACCCGAGGGAAGAGGTGGTGCTCGAGGTGGTAGTTCTCGTTGCACATGAAGAAGGTCGTCACCGGATTGGTGAGGATGGTACGGCTGCCCCGAATCGGGTGGTCCGCCTCGGGCAGCAGGGTGTGCTGGCTCATCCCCCGGATGTTCACCAGGGTGTTGATGATGATCATCGGGATGACCCAGCCGTGCAGCAGCGCCGCACCCGGTAAGAACGCGATCGCCAGCCCCAGGAACAGGTAGGCCGAGGCGACCTCGAAGGCGATCCACCTCCGGTCGGACGCCGTGCCCTGCCGCCACCCGAGGATGGGGATCATCGTGATGTACGCGGGATAGCCCAGCAGCAGCCGGCCCCAGTTCATCAGGAAGACCAGCCACGGGCGCGGCGTGTAGTTGGTGTAGTGGTCCGGATCGTGGCCACCGCCGAGGTCCGCGTGGTGCTTCAGGTGCAGCACCTTGTACGCCGCGAAGTTCTGCAACACCGGCCACGCGCAGATCGCTCCCAGGGCGCGGTTCCAACCCGAGTGACGCGCGAGCGCTCCGTGAACCGCCTCGTGGGTGAAAAGGCTGATGCCGTGCAGCGAGGCCGCCGCGAGCACGTAGAGCGGAACCCGCGCGAGCCAGCTCCAGAGCCCGCTCCCCTGCTCCGCCAACACGGTCACCGCCGCAGCGGCACCGAGGTAGAGCACCGCGAAGAGCAGCACCCGGGTGAGGTGCCGATGGTCGATTCGCTGTAGCTCGTTCAGCGCTTCCGCCGGCAGTGAAACCACGCGCATGGAGGAACTCCCGCGCACATGGTGGCACGCGCTCCCCTCGTCCGTCGAGCGTCCCCCCATGCTATGACGTGGCCTCTTTCAAATCGCTGGGAGGAGTGGAGGTTGGGCCGACTCAAGTTCGCGGTCGTCCGAGAAGATCCCGAGCTGGAAGCACACCTCGTGCGCGCGACCGAGGCTCGGGCCGTGCTGCTGGTCGCCTCGGGTGGCTGCACCGCGCTCTCGCTGAAGCACGCCTTCCCACAGCTCGACGTGGTCGCCTTCGACTTCAACCCGCTCCAGCTCGCGCAGGTGCGGGAGAAGGCCACGGCCGTCGAGCGAGGCGAGCTGCTCAGACTCAATGTCGGAGACGCCTCGCGCTCGGGCCTGAATCAGTGCGGCGACTTCGAAGGCCTCTTCCGGACGCTCCGCGCCTTCCTGCTCGAGTTCGTGCTGACGCACGAAGAGCTCGAGGCGTTCTTCACGCCCGCCACACCGCGTGAGGCCCGGTGCGCCCTGCTCGAATGCTGGCAGGCCTCGCCGTACTGGCCCGCTGCCTTCGCCGTCACCTTCGCCGATGGCTTCCTCCACGCGATGTTCGGCCCCGCCGCGACCCAGCACGCCGCGCCAGGCTCCTATCCTGGCTACTTCCAGCGAGCCTTCGAGCGAGGGCTGACTCGGAGCGACGGTCCCCGAAACCCCTTCCTCCAGCACGTGCTCCTCGGCCATTACCGGCCGGAGGATGCCCCCGCCTACATCCACGCGGGGCGGGCGCTGCCGGTGACGCTGCGCGAAGGCACCCTGCTCGACGTGCCGGACCTCGGTCGCTTCGAGCTCATCCACCTCTCGAACATCTTCGACTGGTCCGATGACGCGCTCGTCGCGGCCTGGGCCCAGCGGCTCATCCGTGACGCGAAGCCTGGAGCGCGAATCCTCCTCCGCCAGCTGAACAACCAACGCAACCTGCGCCGCTTCTTCGAGCCCGCCTTCACGTTCGACGATGCGCTGAGCGCCGACTTCCTCGAGCGGGATCGCAGCCTCTTCTACGAGCGATTCGAGATCGGCACCAAGGTAGAAGCTCGATGAGCCGCGTCCGCTTCGTCCTCACCGACCCGAATGGGATCGCTCCCTACGTGCCGGAGCTTCGGCGCCTGGAACAGTCCATCCGCTATCCCATCTCGGATGGAGCCGATCACTTCTTCATCGACCACGGCCCGCGCTACCACCCGTTCTTCTCGAACCTCGGCGAGGCTCGCTTCCTCCTGGCGCTTCGCGGAGATCGCGTCATCGGCTCCGTCGCCGGTGTCATGCGGACCGTCTCGGTCGGGGGCCGCCCGACTCGCGCCCTCTACATCTGTGACCTGAAGGTGGCGGCCGAGGAGCGCGGCCAGGGCCTGTCACGCAGGCTCATCCAGGTCGGGCTCAGGCATGTGATTCAAGACCGGGACCTGCGGCAGACGCGCTTCTTCTATGGCGCGGCGATGCGAGGCTCCCTGGGCGATGTGATGCGCAGCGCTCAAGGCGCGCACCCCTTCAAGCTGGGCAGCTCGAACGCTCGGCTGCGGCTCTACTTCGCCGCGCCGGAAGCCCTGGCCCGACTGGATCTCGAGCAGGCACCCCCTCCCCCTCGCTCGCAGGGCGCGGTGCTGGGCCCCGCGACTCCCACCGAAGAACCAGGACTCTTCTCGACGGCCGGGAGCAAGGACCTGCGCCTCGTCTCCTCGGGTCAGCCCTGGCCGCTCATCCACCTGCCGCTGGGACCCGAGGCCTGGCGGCCCTCGTGGGGCGCCTACCTTCGCCGGTGTGGCGAGGCCATCGTGAGCCGGGGCCTTCAGGGCAGTGCCTGCTTCGCCATCGATGAGCGCATGGAGAACCACATCTCCTGGCTGTCCGCGCAGGGCGTCACTCCAGGAGCGGTCTGCACCGTCTACTCACTCCGACTCTCGCTGCTTCCAGCCTCCGTCACCTGGGTGCATCTGCCCACCTCCGAGATTTGAAGCATGCGCGACTACCTCCAGGCGCTGAAGGTTCGTGTGGCTCCGCTCGAGAACCCGTACCTCCGCGCCCTGGGTGACGGCTCCTTCGAGCGGGAGGACTTCGTCGAGACCCAGATTCAGTTCCTCCACGCCGTCGCCTACTTCTCCCGTCCCATGGCGGTGCTCGCGGCGCGGCTCCCACGGGCCGAGCAGCGGCTCAGCCTCCTCGAGAACGTGCATGACGAGCACGGAGGCGGAGAGCTCACCGGCAGCCACGAGCGCACCTTCCTCACGCTGCTCGCGCGGCTGGGCATGAGTCCCTCCGAGCTCGACCGGCGCGCGCAGTGGCCGGAGGTCCGCGCGTTCAACTCCGCGCTCCTGGGCGTCTGCGCGCACGACGATATCCCCACGGCCCTCTCCGCGCTCGGCGTCATCGAGGATCTGTTCTCCGGCATCTCGGCGCGGATTGGCCGATCGATCGTGGAGCGCGGCTGGCTTCGCGCGGAGGAGCTGACGCACTACCCCGCGCACGAGCTGCTCGATGTCGGCCATGCAGAGGGGTTCTACCGGCTGGTCGAGCCGCTCGCCCGGGCCGAGCAGCGGGCCGCCTACCAGGTGGAGCAAGGCCTGGAGCTCGGGGCCTACCTCTTCCTGCGGCTCTATGAGGACCTCTTCCGAGCGCGGAAGCGGCGCGTATTCCGTCAGGTCACCGGCCCCCACAGCCTCGCGGATGGCTGGGTGCTGCCCGAGAGCGAGCGTCGCTGAGCGCTCACCCCGGCGCCGCGAGCCACCCCACCACCTGGAGCCAGGGAGGCTCCGGGAAGGGGTTCTCCTCGATTCGCATCCCCAGGTTCCGCATGACCCCAATCGAGGCGGCGTTGTCACGCGAGGTGGTGGCGATGATCCGGGTCAGGCGCAGCTCTCCCAGGGCGTAGTCGACCAGGGCCTGGGCCGCCTCGGAGGCATAGCCGCGCCCCTGGTGCGCCGGAGAGATGGCGTAGTCGAGCCCCACCTCCGCCGAGGCTCTGCCCGTGGGCAGGGTGCCCGCGGGACGCAAGCCGGGGATCCGGTCGAACTCGTCGAGGCAGGCCACCAGGCCGCAGGCCCCCACGAATGCGCCGGTGTCCGCGAGGACGATGGCGCGATCCCCATACGGAGGCTGCAGCAGGTGGGCCTGCTGGTCGTAGCCCAGCAGGGTCCACTCGAGCCACGCCTTCCGGCCCTCGCGGCGCTGAGGGCCCTCGTTCCCCATGTTGGCGTCCGCGAGCTCGACGTCGAAGAGACGGAAGACGGCGTCGAGGTCCTCGCGGACGAAGGGCCTGATCAGGAGCCTCTCGGTTCGCAGTTCCGGCATCGCGCGAGACATGAGGCTCCTTGCTCTCCTACAGCAGCTTGTCCAGGGTGATGGGCAGGTCTCGGACGCGCTTGCCCGTGGCGTGGAAGACAGCGTTGGCCACCGCGGCGGCCACTCCGGTGGTGCCAACCTCGCCGATGCCCTTGATGCCCAGCGGGTTGACGTGCGGATCGTTCTCCTCGACGAAGTGAACGTCGATGTCGGGCACGTCCGCATGCACCGGCACGTGGTACTCGGCCAGATCCGCCGTCATGACACGGCCCATCCGGGGATCTCGCAGGGTCTCTTCGGTGAGCGCCATACCCAGGCCGAAGATGACGCCGCCGCTGATCTGGCTGCGCGCCGTCTTGGCATTGAGGATGCGACCGGCCCCCATGGCCGTGACAATGCGGCTGACGCGCACCGTGCCCAGCGCCTCGTCCACGCGCACCTCGATGAAGTGCGCCCCGAAGGCGTGCGCGGAGTACTTCTGCTCGGACGGAGCAGGCGCCGCGTCGCCCTTGCCCTCCACATGCGGCAGCTTCTGCCGCCCCAGCAACTGGGCGAACGTCTCACCCCGCGCCTTGTCCTGCCGCGAGAAGAGCCGACCGTCCTCCGCGAGCACATCCTTCTCGGCCAGCCCGTGCAGCGGCGACGCCTTGTCCGCCATGGCGAGCTTCACCAGCTTGCCGCGCACGTCGTTGGCCGCGGCATGGATGGCTGGAGACACGGTGGCGGTCGAGGAAGAACCTCCCGCGAGCGGGCCGGGCGGCAGCGCCGTGTCGCCCATCTCCATGCGGATCTTCTCCGGAGCCAGCCCCAGCGTCTCGGCCGCCATCTGGGTGAAGACCGTGTAGGCGCCCGTGCCCAGATCAGCCGCGGCGCACTGCACCACCGCCGTGCCGTCCGCCATCAGCTTCATCAGCGCGGAGGCCTGCTGGCGGAACGCGGGGAAGGTGGCGGTAGCCATGCCCCAGCCGATGAGGATGTCACCGTCCTTCATCGAGCGCGGCTGCAGCGAGCGCTTCTTCCAACCGAAGCGCTCGGCGCCCCAGCGGTAGCACTCGAGCAGCGACTTGCTGGACCACTCCTTGCCGTGCTCGGGGTCCTTGTCCGCGTGGTTGATGCGGCGCAGCTCCAGCGGATCCATCTTCAGCGCGTGCGCCAGCTCGTCCAGCGCGCTCTCGAAGGCATAGGTGCCGGTGGCCTCGCCCGGAGCGCGCATGAAGGTGGGCGTGCCCGTGTTCAGCCGCACCAGCTGCTGCGACGTCGTCACGTTCGGGCACGCGTACAGCATGTTGGTGACGTTGGTGAAGGTCTCGGTGAAGCCGTCCTTCTCCGAGGTCTCCGAGTAGCCCGTGTGGCGGATAGCGGTGAGCTTGCCCTGGGCGTTGGCCGCCAGCTCCACCTTCTGGAGAGTCCGCGGCCGGAAGCCCACCAGGGAGAACATCTGCCGGCGGGTGAGCACCAGCTTCACCGGCTTGCCCACGGCCTTGGCGGCCATGATGCTCAGGATGACGTGGGACCAGGGCAGCGCCTTGCACCCGAACCCTCCGCCCACGTAGGGCGAGATGACGCGCAGCTTGTCCGGCGGCAACCCCAGGGCCACCGAGAGGAACTGGCGCATGAAGTAGACGCCCTGGTTCGTATCGTACAGGGTGAGGCTCCCGGCCTCGTCCCAGGAGGCGATGCAGGCGTGCGGCTCCATGGGGTTGTGGTGCTCGGTGGGCGTGCGGTAGGTGGCCTCCACACGCACGGGGGCCGAGGAGAGCGCCGCCGCCGCGTCTCCGCGGGTGTGCCCGGGAGGCGGGCCGCCGAAGACCCCCACGGCTGCCTCCGCGCGCCCTAGCGCCGCCTCCATGTCCAGCGTCGCGGGCTTGTCCATATAGAAGGTGCGAACCAACGAGGCGGCGTGCGTGGCGCGCTCGAAGGTGTCGGCCACCACCAGGGCGATGGGCTGGCCGTTGAAGAGCACCTCGCTGTCCTGCATCGCCGTGAGCCGGGGCAGCACGGAGACGCCGGCGTACTGCTCCAGCCCGGCCAGCTTGGGCATGTTCTTCGGGGTGAGCACCGCGAGCACGCCCGGGGACTTCTCGGCCTCGGAGGTCTGCATGCGCAGCACGCTGCCGCGCGGCACCGTGCTCTGGACGATGACGGCATGCACCATGCCGGGCGGGTTGTGCTCGGCGGCGTAGAGGGCCTTGCCGGTGACCTTCAGCTTGCCGTCCACCCGGTCTACGGGCTTGCCGATGACCTTGCTGCTCATGATTGACCTCCCAGCCGCGCCAGGGCACGGACGATCAGCCGCTGCGCCAGCTCCACCTTGAAGCCATTGTGCTCACGGGGTTGAGCCCCCTGGAGCGCCGCCTTCGCCGCCGCCAGGAACACCTCGGGCGTGGGGGCCTGCCCGGAGAGCTGCTTCTCCGCCTCCAGGGCGCGCCAGGGCTTGGTGGCCACGCCGCCGAGCGCCAGTCGCGCCTGACGGATGCGGCCGCCTTCCACCTCCAGCACCGCCGCCACCGAGGCCAGGGCGAAGGCGTACGAGGCCCGGTCCCGCGCCTTCATGTAGAGCGAGCGGCGCGCGGCCGGCAGGGCCGGAATGTCCACCGAGAGCACCAGCTCGCCGTGCTCCAGCGCCGACTCCCGCTGCGGCGTCTTGCCCGGCAGCAGGTGGAAGTCCGCGAAGGGGATGGAGCGCTCACCCTTGGGACCCTTGACGCGCACGGTGGCGCCCAGGGCCGCCAGCGGCACGCACATGTCCGAGGGGTGGGTGGCGATGCAGGCCTCGCTCCCGCCCAGCACCGCGTGTCCACGGTTGATGCCCTCGAGCGCGGAGCAGCCCGTGCCGGGCTCGCGCTTGTTGCAGGCGGTGGCCGTGTCACGGAAGTACGGACAGCGGGTGCGCTGCAGCAGGTTGCCGCCCACCGTGGCCATGTTGCGAATCTGCCCCGAGGCGCCCGCCAGCAAGGCCTGGGAGAGCATCGGATAGCGCTCGAGGATGAGCGGGTGGTGGGCCACCTCGCTGTTGCGCGCCATGGCGCCCAGCCGCACCCCACCGTCGGGGAGCTGCTCGATCTTCGCCAGGGGCAGCTTGCGCACGTCCACCAACTGGGCGGGGGTTTGCACCCCCAGCTTCATCAGGTCCAACAAGCCCGTACCGCCCGCCAGGAAGCTCGCATCCGGCGCGCGGCTGACGCGGTCGACGCTGGAGTCGACCTCCTGCGCCTGCACATAGTGGAAGGGATTCATGTTCGTGCCCTGGGCTTACAGTTTCGGGGTCCGCCGCACCTGCTGGATGGCGGCGATGATGTTGGGGTAGGCGCTGCAGCGGCAGAGGTTGCCGCTCATCGCCTCGCGCACGTCCGCGTCCGCCGCCCCGCAGGGCTCGGACATGAGGCCCACCGCGCTCATGAGCTGGCCGGGGGTGCAGTAGCCGCACTGGAAGGCGTCCTTCTCGAGGAAGGCCTGCTGCAGCGGGTGCAGCGTGTCTCCCTTCGCCAGCCCCTCCACCGTCAGCACCTCCGCGCCCTGCTGCATGACGGCGAGCGTCAGACAGCTCAGCTCGCGCCGGCCATCCACCATCACCGTGCAGGCACCGCACTGGCCGTGGTCACAGCCCTTCTTGGTGCCGGTGAGCCCCATGCGCTCGCGCAGCGCATCCAGCAGGCTGGTGCGCGGGTCCACCTTCACCGTCTGCGCCTGACCGTTGACCTTGAGCGTCACCTCGAGCTCCGAGGGTGGGGGCGCTCCCGGAGGAATATCCTCTACCGGAGGCGCATGACGGCAGGCCTCCGCCAGCAAGGCACTGCCTACCGTGGCCGTGACGAGGAACTCGCGCCGGGTGCTTCCACCGAGTGCCTCGTTCGCATCGACCGCCTGAGTCGCGGGCGCGTCCGGTAAGGATTGCTTCGGGTCCGTCATGGCAGCTCCGTCCTAGAAGACGACGGCCCGCAAGCTAACGCGAGTGGGATTCACCGCGCAGCATGTTCCGCTGCCGCCTCAGTCCCAGCCGCGCAGCTGGACGCGCACGCTGCGCATCAGCGCCTCCAACTGTTGGCGCCGCAACGTCGCCAGCACCCGGCCACCGACGATGGCCAGCCCCGTGAGCGTCATCACCACGAAGCCCACGCGGTGGTCCCTCAACCCCGCATGCACCAGGTTGGCCACCACATCCAGTGTGAGGAACAACGTGCCCAGCGCCAGGTAGGCGCGGATGTGCAGCGCCATTCCCACCGCCACGCCCAACAGGCACGCGCCTCCGAAGATGAGGGCATACGTCCCATCCGCCGCCAGCCCCACCTGGAGTGAAAGCTTGGCCGCCGCCGGCACGTACAGCAGGAAGCCTCCGAGCAGGCGCACCGCGTTGCGCGCCGCCTGGGGCAGGCCGTGGGAGAAGAGCTGCGCGAGCATCAACAGCAACAGCCCGAGCGGCGCCAGGTACACCTCGAGCCCGTCCAGCCCGTAGGACAGCGCGGCGATCAGCAGCGCCAGGTTGCAGGCCGCCGCCGCCAGCGAGCCGAACCACCGGCTGTGCTCCACCGCGCCGATCGCCGCGTAGAGCAGGCCCGAGCCGCCCGCCAGCAGCGCCGCCTCTCCCGTCGCCTCCGAGGGCAGCACCGCCCACACCAGCAGGGGCAGCAGGGCGGCGAACCTCCGCGTCGCGTTCGCCACCGGGGGAATGCCCGCCCGCCGCGCCAGCACCGTGACGCCCACCAGCGCGAAGCCCAGCACCAGCGCGAAGAGCGCGTCGTGCTCGGGGCGCAGGTCCGTGGCGAACAGGGCGCGCACCAGCGCGTAGACGCCCACCACGGCCACCTGGACGAAGTACACGTGCCGACCCGTGTGCTCACTCCAGGCACAGTGCAGACAGACCAGCACCGTCAGCCCCAGCGCCGCCAGGGCCTGGGGCAGCGTGTCCGCCTCCGGGCTCTGGAGCAGCAGCGCCACGAGGGTGAGCAGCCCGCCACACCCCAGCAGCCACACATCCCGTCCCCAGCGCAGGCCCAACGTCACGTCCAGGCGCCGCTCGCGGAGCCACTGCCCCGCGGCATGCACGAGCGTGGCGCTCACCGCGGCCCCCATCGCCAGGGCCGCGCCATACGCCGTGACCAGCTCTTCATAGGAAGGCCGCTGCCAGCCCTCCCGCGCCACCATCACCACGGACAGGCCGCAGACGGCGGCGAAGCCCGCGAGCACCGTGCCGGCCAGCGCGTCCACCGAGGCCAGCGCCCCCCGCCACTGGAACGCGCCCACGAGCAGGAGCGCGGCCACGAGCGCCACCGTCACGGGGAACGCGGGCGAGAGCATCCAACGCCCATCCAACCGGGTCAGCGCTTCCTCGAGGAGCCGAGGCACCGCGAAGTCCCTTTCGGTCCTTCCTCCAGCGGCCAGGGCATACACCGTGCCGGCCAGCGCATAGAGCGTCGCGGCCAGATGGGCGCTGAGTCGAACCCGATCCGCGTTCAGCCCGCGCCTCCGGGCCACCCAGGGTGCCAGGAGGACCATCGCCAGCGCCACGGCGGCCAGGAGCGGACCGGGCCAGGCCGCGACCACGGGCGCCAGGTGCGCCACGGCGTGGACGAGCAACAGGACTCCCGCGCCGAAGATGATCCTCCCCTGAGAGCGCGCGCCGCTCAGGAAGAGCACGACGCCCGTTCCCAGGACGAGCGCGGCCGACGGGACTCCCGGCAGGAAGAACGACGCGGCGAAGACCAGCACCGCCGCCAGGGTCGCCCAGCGACGCAGAGCCCGCGGCAGCGCATCGCGGAAGGTATCGAGACTCTGGGCATGAACCTCTCGCAGCTCTTCCTGTACCTGAGACAGCAGGCGCCGGAGGAAGCCCAGTCTCGCCCCTGCCCGCACCTGGAGGAGCGCCGCGGCGGCATACACGAGCCCCGCGGCGGCGATTCCGGCGAACGCCCGCTGCCACAGGAGGAAGCGCGTCGCCCCCGGAGGCAGCCACGCCTCGGGCTGCTCCCACCACAGCCCCGGCCACGTCGCCACGGCCTCGGCTCGCACCCATGGGCCGTCTGGAAGCGGCATCGCGACCAGCTCGGGCCCGAGCAGCGCCTGCTGCGCGGCCCAGAGCCCGGCACCCTGGAGTCCGATCAACAGTCCCAGGTGTACGAGCCCGACTCGACGGAAGGAGGCCGCCAGCAGCAGCGAGAGCAGCGCAGCCCCCAATGGCATGAGCGGTGGCACCAACCCCAGCGCGCGGGAAGGTTCGTCGAGCCCCACCAACTGGAAGGGGCCTTTCATGAGGACCAGGATCAGCGCCGCCACGCCGGCATGCGGCACGAAGTGATAGAGGCGCCCCTGCGGCTCGTTCTCCAGCTTGCGCGCCAGCCATGGCCCGAAGCGCCGCGCCACCAGCGCCAGCCCCCAGAGCGCCACGCCGATGAGCGGCAGGCGCCAGGCGGTGACGTCGGGCGGCAGGGGACGCCCCGCGCGGTTGAGCTGGGAGGTCAGGACGATGAGTCCCCCACTGGCGGCCAGCGCCACCACCGAGCCCCGCAGGCGCCACGCGACGAAGCCGCGCGAGAAGAAGGTCAGCAACGCGCTGCCCACGAGCAGGCCGCTGGCGAGCAGGACCGTGGAGCGCTCGGTGGCGACGGGGTTGGAGATCCAGGCGATGAGCGGCAGCGTGGCGTAGAGCGCCACCAGGAGCGCCGCGCTGGCAAACCCATCCGTAAAGAGCGGACGCCCTGTCTCCGGGAACGGCAGCGGAAGGCCCCCGAACATCTTCCTTCCTCGAAGAGCCTCTGCCGCTCCCGAGGCATCGAGCAGGCCTCTCCCTCTCCCTGCGGAGATGACCGCCAGCCCCAGCACCAGCGCCGGGGCAACGAGCAGCATTCGGACGTCGGAGGCATCCCAGGCGAAGCGGCAGAACTGCATGGCCGCGGCCACGCCTCCCAAGGCCGCCAGGAACGACACCAGCCGGCTCCGGTCCCGCCTGGCCCTGAGCAGCAACAGCGCCGAGGCGAGCACGGTCGGCGCGCAAGAGAGCAGGCCTTCTCCCAGGACTCCGGAGACACCGAGCGCCTCGGGCGCCACCGGCGTCAGCCCCGTCAGGAGCACGACCGCGAGCGAGGCCCCCACCAGGGAGAGGTCATCCAGCGGCGAGAGATCCAGCGTCCCCCCGGAGCGGCGAGCCCAGCCCCCGTGGAGCAGCGCGGCGCCCCCATAGAGTGCCGCTCCCAGCGTGAAGACGGCCACCGTCGCCCAGTCTCCGCCGTAAAGGGGGAACTCGATGAGGGCCGCGAGCATCGCGAAAGGCACCGCCACTCCACCTAGGTAGTGCAGGCTCCTCCACCGATGGCCCGCGGCGAGGTGGGCCGCCACCGCCACCAGCGTGCCCGTGACGAACTTCGGCCACGCGCTCCCCTGTCCCGAGATCCACGTCGCCACCGAGACCAGGGGCATCGACGCCAGGGACAGGACAACGCCCCAGCCCAGCAGCCACAGTCGCAAACTTCCGCGCTCGCATTGCCGCGCCACGAGCATCAACCCGGACGCCACCGCCGCGGAGCCGACGCACCACCAGGCCACTTCTCCCGGCATCTGCGCGCGCGCGAGCAAGAAGCCCGTCAGCGTCACCGCCAACACGCCCAGATGCACCAGCGCGCGCCGCCGGGGCTCGAGCAGGAAGAACGCCAGCGCGGCCGCTGCCGGAGTGAGTGCGGAAACCAGGTCCACCCAAGGGTCATCCCCCGGCACGAGGGCAAACGCGGAAGCCGCTCCCGCCAGCACACCGCCCGCCAGCACCGCGTGCGCCAGCACCTCCAGCACGGGCGCGGCACGCGGATACGCCTCGCGGATGGCCTCTCGCGTGGCCGCCCCCGCGACCACCGCCGCGAGCGCCACTGCCCACAGCACCATGCCCGCGAAGGTGGGACTTCCCGGCTCCAGCGAATCGAAGCCCTCGGGCGCGCTCGTGATGGCGAAGAGGGCCAGGGCCAGCGCGCCATAGAGCGCCACGCCCACGCTGACCAGCGGCGCCATCCCCTGCCCCGCCTTCTCCGACCGCCACAGCGAGGCCGCCACCGCTACCACTCCCGCGAAGGCGCAGAAGACACGCGGCCAGGGCTCTTCCCCCAGCCACATCAGCGGCAGCCCCGCTAGCAGCGAGGGGAACAACGCCACCGCGAGCGAGCCCACCGAAGCGCCGTGCAACAGCCTCCCAGCCGCTCGCAAGGTGAGCAGGCCCAGTCCGCTGACCAGGAACGCTCCGGCCACTCCCACCCCGGGCGCCATGGCCGTCAGCGCGGCGAGCGCGACGAACACCACGGGCAGCAGGGCCAGGCCGATGCCCGCCAACACCCGCCCCGCCGAGAGCGAGCGCCGGCCCAGGAACACCCCCAGCCCGATGAACCCCGCGTGGTAGACGAAGAGCGCGCCCGTGACGATGAGCTGGCGGGGCACACCGCCCAGCGCCCGCCACGCCTCGCGCACCCCCATGAGGGAGCCTCCGAGCACCAGCAGGGCGCCCAGGAACCACCACACATACTCATGCAGCTTGAGCGAGCCCTCACGCCCACGAGCGTCGCCGGAGGCGTCGAGGGCCACCATGGCCTCCAGGCCCGCGCCGAGCGCCCCCGCTCCCGCCGAGGAGAACAGCGCTCCCCCCGAGTTCATCGCCAGGCCCAGACCCTCCGCTCCGGAGTCTCCCCCCGGATGCGGGCCTCGCGCTCCCTGCCGGGCAGCAGCCTCTCGCTCCGCCTTCGCCGCCTCTTCCATGGCCTGGAAGAACGCCGCGCCCCAGCCCGGCCTCCAGGACGCGAGACGTTGGAGCGAGCCGGCGACCTCATCCGCCCACTTCTCCACGTCCGGGGCCGAGCCCCTCGGCGGTGGTGCCGGGCTCTCTGCCGGGGGTGTCTCTAACGAGGCGCGCAGCTTCACCGCCGTGCGCGCGTCAATGACTTCCCGCTCGCGCCAATCGTCGATCCGGTGGCGCAGCCGGGTGCGGACCAGCTCTTCCAGGTGCGGCTCGGAGGGGGAGACGAGCGCGACCCCACAGGTGGGGCACTCGGCTCCGACGTCCTGGGGACGGAACGCAGCGCAGGCAGGGCAGATCATCGGACTCACCAGCACCTCTTGGGCCGGAGCATACGTCAGTGAGCCCTCGCGATCTGGGCGAGGGCTCGCTAGCCTGTGTGCCTCTCACTGGAGGGGGCCTTCATGCTCGTTGTCCCGTCCGTCCTGGATGCGGTCACGGTCCACGCCGACGGCGCGCTTTGCACCCGTGTCGCCACGGTGTCCGCCGCCGACGGCCGGCTGCCCACGCAGCTGCGCATCAATGGCCTGCCGCTAGGGCTCAACACCGGCTCGCTCCGAGCCTCCGTGCTCCAAGGGCCCTCGGGGCTCGCGGTCCGCGACATCCGGCCCAGCTTCGACATCCAGCTGCCTCCCGAGCCGGATGTCCCCGCCGAGTACCGCGCGCTCGAGGAGGCCCAGGACTCCCTGATGCGCCTCAGCGCCGAGCTCCAGCGCATCCAGCAGAACATCGAGGCCACCCAGCGCCTCGGGCCCTCCTACCCCAAGCCCAAGCTGGGAGAGGAGCCGCGTCAGGCCTCCCCCTCCACACTCCTCACCCTGGCCAGCTTCGTGGACGAGGAGCTGGCCGCGCTCTACTCCCGGAAGCTCGACCTGGAGCGGCAGCAGCGGGACGCGATCGCCGAGGTGGAGCTGCGCCGGCGACGGCTGAATGAGGGCTCGTCGTCCATCCGCGGCCAGCGCGCGGTCCTGTACCGGGCCGCCATCATCACCCTCTCCGAGGCGGACAGTGCCGCCGGGGAGACGCGCCTGGCGCTGGAGTACGCGGTGCGCGGAGCCCGTTGGGTTCCTGGGTACGAGCTGCGGATGCCGCGCTCGCTGGACGGCGGGACGCTGCGGATGCGCGCCTCCGTGCTGCAGCGCACCGGCGAGGACTGGACGAACGTGAAGCTGGCCCTGTCCACCGCCGAGCTGCACCGGCGCGCGGACGTGCCCGAGCTGAAGGCCCTGCGCATCGGCCGGCGCCAGCCGCCCCCGGCCCGCTCGGGCTGGCGCGAGCCGCCTCCTGGGTTGGATGAGCTCTTCAGCGGCTATGACGCCGCGGCCAGAGCCTCCCCTCCCCCGCCCCCTCCTCCCCCTAGCCCTTCCATTCCAGCGCCCAGGGAACAGCGGCGCAGCATCACCGGCGGAGTGCCACGGCTGGAGATGCCGACCGGGAGCATCGCCGCTCCCGCCAAGCCCGGGTACCGCGAGGCAGTGCCGGAGATGGCCCCCCAGTCCGAGGAACCGGAGATGGACGAGGACGCCATGGCTCCGTCCATGCAGGCGATACCCGCGCCCAAGTCCTCGGGTGGCTTCTTCGCGCCGGGCGCGCCCCCTCCTCCCGCGCCGACGGCCGCCATGCCCATGCGCTCTCGGGGCGGAGGTGGGCTGGAACGCGCCAAGAAGGCGGCGCCCCGTAACAGGCCCAGCAAAGACCTGGGGATGGACGAGTCCGAGGAGCTGCTGGATGGAGCCGCCTTCGGCGGAGCGGCGCCCTCCGAGCTGGAGCCCTCGGCACCCGCTGGACTCGAGCCCGCGGGCAACCTGCTCGACTACGACCGGCTGGAGCTGCTCCCCGCCCACCAACCGGGCAGCCGCGGCAAGCTCCAGCCCCGCCCCGTCTACTCCTCGCTGGAGCTGGTCGCGCTGACGGCGGTTCACGTCCAGGTCGACATCGTCACCCTGCTCGCCGTGAGCCAGCAGTCCATGGACGCCGTCCACCATGTCTCCCCGCCCACCTGGGCGGTGCCTCCGCGCCAGTCCACCCCGTACTTCGACTACCGCTATGACGTGGAGACGCGGATGGACGTGCCCTCGGATGGTGCGTGGCACACCGTGTCGGTGTTCTCCGCGCCGGTGGGGCTTACGGCCGAGTACCTCTGCGTGCCGTCCATGGAGTCGCAGGTCTTCCGCACGGTGAAGGTGGAGAACCGCACGCCCCACGCGCTGCTCGCCGGTCCCGTGGATGTGACGCTGGGAGACGAGTTCCTGATGACCTCGCCCCTGCCCACGCTTGCCCCCGGCGCCACCCAGCGGCTGGGACTGGGCGTCGAGGAGTCCATCAAGGTGTCGCGCAACACGCGCTTCGATGAGGCCTCGGGCGGCGTGTTCGGCGGCGCCACCGTGCTCACGCACCGCGTCTCCCTGGAGGTGGCCAACCGGCTGGGCCGCCCGGTGACGGTGGAGATCCGCGAGCGCGTGCCCGTGGTCCCCGTCTCCGAGAAGGACATCAAGGTGGAGGAGGCCGAGGTGAAGCCCGCCTGGCGCGCGCCCACGCCGCTGCCCGGAGACTCACCGGTGGAGGGCGAGCGGGCGTGGCGGGTAACGCTGCAGGCGGGAGAGAAGCAGGCGTTGGATGCGACGTGGCTCGTCAAGATCCCCTCGAGCAAGATGCTCCAGGGTGGCAACCGGAGGACGTAAGTGAGCACCACCGTCACCCTGCCCGTCATCAAGGTCACCGTCCTCGAGGACCGCGCGCTCGTGGAGCGCCGAGGCGAAGTCACCCTGCCCGCCGGCCCGCAGCGCCTGCGCGTGGAGGGCCTCTCGCCGCTCGCGGTGGATCGCTCACTGCAGATCTCCCTCTCCGGAGGCGCGCTCGTCGGCGCGCGGGTGAGCCGCGTCTGGAAGGAGCAGCCCAAGGAGGGACTGCGCGAGCACCGCACGGAGCTCGGCCGCCGCGTCGAGTCGCTCGAACAGGCCGCGCGCCTGGCCGAGGGCGATGTGCTGCGCCTGGAGGCACGGCTGAACGTGGCGACCGCCGCCCAGCAGGACGTGCTCCGCTCCATCTCGGAGCGAACAGGCGCTGGCAAGGCGGAGCTGGACACGTGGCGCCAGAACCTGGCGGCGGTGCGGGCGGAGATCGCCTCCACGGAGGAGGCACTGCGCCAGGCGCGCAAACGCGAGGCCCGGGCACAGCGGCAGTTGGAGGAAGCCCAGAGCGCGTTCGCCCAGGGAGAGCAACCCGAGACGAAGCTGATCACCTCGGCGGAGATGGAGCTGAACCACCCCACGGGCGGAGCGGTGACGGTGGGCGTGGCGTACCTGGTGCCCTGCGCGGTGTGGCGCCCGGCATACCGGGCCACCTTGCGGCCGACGGAGGGCGGCGAAGCCGTGACGCTCGAGTGCGAGGCCGTGGTGTGGCAGCGCACCGAGGAGGACTGGAAGGACGTGGAGATGGCCTTCTCGACGGCGCGCCCCACCCTGGGCGCTTCGCCGCCGCGACTGGTGGAGGACCGGCTGTATCTGCGCGACAAGACGCAGCACGAGAAGCAGGTAGTGGAGGTGTCCATCCGCGAGGAGACCATCCAGACCACGGGCGAGGGCGGCGCGCAGCCGACCCAGGACATGCCGGGGTTGGATGATGGCGGCGAGCCGCTGACGCTCAAGGCGCTCCACCGCGTCACCCTGCCCTCGGACGGCGCGCCGCACCGCGTGCCGCTGTTCCAGTTCACCGCGCCGGCCACCTCGGAGCTGGTGGGCACGCCGGAGCACTCGCCACTGGTTCACCGCGTGGCGCGCTTCGAGAACAAGGGAGCCTCGGTGCTGCTGGCGGGCCCGGTGGATCTGGTGCGCACGAGCGGCTACGTGGGACGGGCGCAGCTGTCCTTCGCGGGCTTGGGCGAGCGGGTGAAGCTGGGCTTCGGCAGCGAGGACACCCTGCGCATCGCCCGACAGGTGGACGACAAGCTCGACACCAACCGGCTCACCGGTCGGCGTACGCGCACGCACTTCGTGAAGCTCTTCGTGTCCAACACCGGCAACCGCGCCGAGCAGATCGCCATCGAGGAGCGGATGCCCGTCTCCGAGGTGGAGGCGGTGGAGATCGAGCTGCTCAAGGACAAGACGAAGCCCGCGCCAGCGAAGGTGAGCCAGGACGGCATCGTCCGCTTCGAGGTACACGCCTCGCCGCGCTCCCAGCAGGAGCTCTCCTTCACCTACACGGTGTCCAGCTCCTCGAAGGTGGCGGGGCTCTGATTCCAGGTCCACCGCGGGGTGGGTGACGTCAGGGCACGTCCATGACGTGTCCCGGTGCGCGCTCACCCACCAGCGCGCCCTCCGAGAGCTGGGGCATGTTCAGCGTGAAGTCGTAACCCCACAGCATGCCGCTCACGCGGGCCTCCTGCCCCTCCTGGAGCTTCTCCAGTTGGGGAGCGTGAATGGGGTCGAACTTCACCTCCAGCTGGATGCGCGGGTCGTCCACGGTCAGCAACTTGAGGTGCCCGATATTGGGGTACACCGTATCCACGGTGCCCTTCCAGGACACCCAGCGGCCCTCATACTTCTCCCGCCACGCCTGCTTGCGTTGGTCGAGGGTCCGGTCGGGAGTGTCGCGCATGTCCAGGACCACCTGCGCCACATTGAAGGACTCGATCGGACGCTGCCTGGGAGGAAGCGGGTTGGCGCTGTACCGCGGTGCATCCATATGGATGGAGTACACCGTCGCGTTGAGCACCAGCACGACTGCCACGAATCCGACGAACACCAGCCCCACGACACCCAGGGCGATCTTCGTCTTCCGGGACCAAGGCGGCACGAGCCACACGACCAGGCGCACGAGCTGGCGGAAGAGGAACAGCACGAGGCCGATGAGGAAAGTCACCCCACTGCTGGCGGCCTCCGTCACCGCGGAGGGCGCAGGCGGAGGAGGACGCGCGACCCCTCCCGGGCCCAGGTCACAGTAGGCACAGAAGGTAGTGCCTTCGGCCAAGGGCGCGTTGCAGTGGGTACACCGACTCTTGCTCATGGGCATTCTCTCTACCGCAAGGAGCCACCTGAGCAAGGGGCATCGTGGCAACACACCGAGCCACGAAAGGGCACTGCCCCACTCCGCACCTCACGTCGTCCCTGAGCACCGGGGGCGCACCCTGGGTCCCAGGCCCCTTCACGGCGGCCTGGTCTCCCAGGTTGTGCTGTCACCACCCAGCGCAAGACTCCGGCACAGGTGCAGGGCGTGGATAACGCCCAGGCCGTCCTGGCCACCGGCTCGGGCAGCTCATGGGTGCTGCGCTCGGACGGCACGCTCAGAGGCTGGGGCTCCAACCTGTCTGACACCTTGGGAGATGGCGTGTCGTCCCGCCGACTTGTGCCGCGGTCCATGCTGCTCACTCCGTAAGGAGATTCAGGAGACTCAAGGCCTCTATCGTTCATTCAAGAGCGCCTGGCACTCCTCGAGGACCCTGCGCTCCCGACACGCTCGTCTGGCGAGTTCCTCGATCGGAAAGGCTCCGCCCTTGGACACGTTCGGGCGGCCTGGTAGGGCGATGACCTCGAGGGTCGTCACCTGCTCCGAGAGAGGTGCATAGAGGATGGCTTGAGCACTCGGCAGGATCAGAGGTTGGCGTCCCTCCACCTCCGCAAGCCGGGGATCCGCGATGGTGTAGTCGAACAAGACGGTCTGGTTCGCCTTGGTCCTGACGCTCAGATCCTGGATCGCGCTGTTGGACGGAAGCGGTGCTCGCACGATGGTGGAGTTCACGGGCTGAACGCCACTCGCCGTGATCACCACCTTGACGGCCAGCAGCGTCTGCTTTTGCGCCTCGACCCGCAGGGGGTTGCTGGTGCGATTGGCCGCCAGCGCGGCAGATGGCTGCTCCTGGGGGAGACGCGCGGTGGCGCACGCCGCGCACAGGAGGGCGAGTCCCGCGGTGAAGACGGGCTGCAAGGATTTCGAACACATGGGCTTCACTCCTCTCATGATGGGGCCCTCCGCGCTTCAGGGACACTCGGGGGATGGGAAGCACTCGCCCTGGGTGCATTGCTCATAGCGGAAGTGGATGCGCCGGGCGCAGGCCTTGCCGAACGTCGAGCCGTCTGAGTGCTGAGAGGGGCCCATGATGCATCCCTGAGCGCTCGTCGCGGGATCGATGCGCCAGAGCGCGAGTGTTCCTTGGTCTGAAGAGAGCTGAGTGCAACTCGCCGCCGGATACTTGAGTTTCGAGGCCTCGGCCTGGCAGTCGGCCAGGCTGCTCCAGAGGTTTTGGTTGCAGCTCTGGAGAGAGTAGAAGGAATCGCAGCAGTACTCGTCCTGGAGGTTGAACAGGACATGTCCCGATTCGTGGAGGATGCTCTTGTCATATTGAATCTCCGAGGACATCCACTTGCCAGCACGGCAGTCACGCAGCTCGGCCTGATGCAGGAGGACGAGGGCATCCCCGAACACATCCAGCTCGGCGAAGTTACCCGGCGCCGTGAAAAGGCAATCCGCCTCGTAGTCCCCATCCCACTTCGAGTAATAGAAATTGTAGAGGCCACGCCAGGTCTTGATTTCGCTGTATCTGAAATAAGTTCCCTGGATGAGGTTCTCCAGTTCGCTTCTGAAGGAAGCTTCGGCGATGTCCGTGTCCCGGATGAAGATCACATCGAGTTTTTCCGCCGTGCCTCCCTTGAGACGGATAGGGATGGGAGCTGTCCGCAGGGGGTACTCGCCCGCAGCGAACGAATAGGCCTCCATCTCGGAGCCCCCTCCCGTGTCGATCACCTTGGCGGTGAAGGTGATGAGCGAGTTGTCGGGGAACGCCGAAGTCATGGTGTGCATGCACTCCAACGACTTGACGCCCGAAGCCTGGCACGTCTTCACTTCCACGGGTGGACCATCCAGAACCTGGACAAGGTCTCCGGTAGCGGACTCCGAGAGTGTGAAGCGCTCGTAGGAGAGAATGACCCTGTCGATGTCCCCGGTCGCGACTGCCTTGAAAGTCACTGGCTCCGCGCTGGACGGATGCATCGGAGAATGGTGGGCGAACACGCTGGCGGATGCACAGCCCAGGGCTCCAGCCGCAACGGCAGACAGGAACGCATGGAAGAGAAGTCCCCGCGTGCCGCGGCTTGGACGCGCGCTCATCATAAATAGTCCCCCCTGAAGCAGGCGGTCGCATAGTGGGCTTCCCAAGGAAGGACGCACAATCGGGATGAGACCGAAGTGTGCAATCGGTTACCGCCCCCCAGGAGCGCTCCGGTGTCTTGATGTGGGCACATCAATGCGGCGCTTCCGGGGACTCCGGAGGTACTCCCCCTTCGTCCACCCGTGGCTTCGACTCTCGGAAGGGCCAGACCAACGTGGCGATGCGCATGTAGAGCACGCCAAGCATGGGCAGCCCGGCCTGGGCGCAGACGGCGGTGGCAGTGCCCAGCACGTCCCGCGGTGCGAGGGCGGAGCTGTCCTGTAGGCGCTGATGAAACGGCCGCTGCAAGGGCGTGGGCACTGCCTGGATGATGTCTCTCTTCGTGAGCGAGTCATCGTAGAGACGGCTCCACTCCAGGAGTTGCCGCTGGAGTTCCCTGCGCAGGCGTTCCTCGGGGCCAAACACTTCCAGGCACATCTGGAACAGCTCGGACCCGGCCCCCGCGAGGAGCTCGGACTGGGCGCTGGTGAAGAGGGGATCCGCGGCGGCTCGCCAGAGGACCTCCCACGTGGGCCTGGCGTGCTCCTGGGCGAAGAGACCACAGGCCGTGAGATAGCTCTGCATCGAGTCGTGGAAGAACCGCACTTGCAGGGGCGTCTGGCTCCGTTCGAGGGAGGGCTCGTCGGGGATCAGCACTCCCGCCTTCAAGAGCTTCTCGAGCTGGGGCCGCTCTGGGGCATTGCGGTAGCGCAACGCGCGGACCCCATTGGCCCAATACGTCCTCAGGCAGAGTGCGCTGCTCCAGGCCAGCAGCTCACTGTCCTCGGCGTCGTGGAGGCTCGAATCCTGCCTTCGGAGCAGGCCGCGGAAGGCGGCCTCATAGAGTTCGGAGACATTACTGGCGGGACCGTGGCCGAACATGAGTGCGAGCCGGACGAGGATGGGCAGGTAGGTTCCGTCCGGTCCCCGGCACGCGGCCAGGAGTTCCGCGCGCAGCTCGGGCGCTCCCTCGGGGCGGTAAGCGTCGATGAACCAGCCCAACGTCTCTTCATCCAGGCGCCTGGGCTGAACGTGCAACCAGCGAGAGGAACTCTCGATGGCGTGCCGGAACCCATCATGCGGGCGGCTGGTACACAGCAGTCTCACGGTTCGTCCATACTTTCCATCGAGGAAGCTCTGGATCGCTTCAGAGCTCAGCAAGGACTCCGTGAGTCCATCCACCACCAAGACATAGTCCCCTCGCTGCAGCATGGCTTCCTGGAGTTCGCAGAGGAGTGGATCGGCCTCCAGGGCCCGCTGCACTGCTTCGAGCAGCGTGCCACTCCGCGCGTCACAGAACACGGGCAGGGGGCCTGAAGGATCCTGCTCGAAGCGAAGGAGGAGCTGTCGTATGGACTCTCTCAGCAATGCGCTCTTGCCTCTGCCTCCAGGGGACTCGATGAGGACGCTGGCCTGCGGGTGCCACTCGGACACGGTGAGAAAGTCGCGGATGTGTGTCTCGGGGGAAGTCACAGGGCCCGGGGGACGCGGTGCCTCGGGTGAGTCAGGCTGACCGGGGTGGACTCCTCCTTCGCGCAGGTCCGCGGGGAGGGAGACGTAACGCTCGTTGTTGGCCTGGCGACGCTGGGACATGAGCTTGCGCCAACCATGCGCGACATAGTTGGCGAAGAGCCGCCGACGCATTCCTGGCACGGCGAGTGCCAGGGGCGTGAGCCATTGAAAGGGTTTGATCCCGGCAAGCAAGCGGAAGACAGGAGGAGAGAACGCTCCCAGGAGCAGTCCGAGGAGCACCTCCACGAAGAGCACCCCGACGAAGGTGGGGAAGTGGATCTTCAGGCGGTGGGCCACGTCGGAGAACGCCAGTCCGCTGCCCGCCAGGACATGGAGGGTCCATCCGATGAAGGGAAGCCAGCTCCGGGCGGACCGCGTGCGAGGCAGGAGGACCAGGGGGATCCCCAAGAGCATCGTCGCCATCACGCAGGCGATACCCGTGCGGAACCAGACCTGTTCGATGAGGGGAGTGCGGAAGGGGATGTGGTGGAGCACCAGGGTCGTGTCGATCCCCGTCTGGTCGTAATACCGGAAGACGATCCGGTAGAGGCCGTCCTGAACGAACAAGTCATCCAGGTTCCATTGGAGCTGGGGAGGAGGGGCCCCCTGGCTGAACCGCCGGGTGCCGGAAGCGACGAGCCTGTGGGGAGTGCGCTCATCCCAGAGGGAGAACTCCAGAACTCCAGCGGCCTGGGTGGCGTGGTCACGGCCCGGCCATCTCAGCTCGATGCTGGAGGCTTCATTCTGTCGAAGGGGTGCGCGGATGTTGAGCCGCCCTTGGAGGGTGACGTCCCGCCCGTTCTTGACCTCGAGGGAGCCTCCCTCCAGCTTCAACGCCGCTCCTACTTCCGAGAGGGGAACATAGGCGAAGCTGGTGGGAATGCCCTGAATCCAGCCATGCAGACCATCTCCCGCTGGAAAGACGTAGGCGGCATTCGCTGACTTCAGCACCAGGTGCTCTTCGAGGTACCGCTCTTTTCGCAGGGAGATGAAGTAGAGATTGTTGTCCTGGGCCGACTGGAGCCAGGCCCCATCACCCGTGGGCTCTGCATCCGCTGATAAGAGCTCCAGACCCTTGAGGAGGGGGGTCACTTCAATAGAGCCATGAACCCCCCGGACATGGAAGGCCTGGGTCTCCCACAGCAAGATGTCATCGGAGCCCAGGAGAAACGGGAAGATGCCATGGAAGGCCTTGGGAGGGGCCTGGGCCCAGGGGAGCGCCTGGTCCTTGCTGCCGAGTACCGTTCCATTCTCGTCCAGGAAGCGAGCCTTGCCCGACTGCGTCATCAGCCAGACGAGGCCCGAGCGCGTGACGACCGAGAGCACCTCTTCTCCGCGAAGCAGTGCCCCGCCGGGGAGTAGCGAGCGTCCCTCGATGTCCAGGAGGTAGACTCCTCCCGAGTCCGCCGTGTTGCTCCACGCTGCCGCGGCAACCCAGATGCGAGTGCCATCCGCGCTGGGGACGACCTGTCGGATCTCTTCACCCTTCAAAAGGAGAATGGGGGGCAGGCCCGAGGAGGAATCTGCTTGGACCCGATAAAGCTGCCGTGTGCCGACCGTTCCTGTCTGGGCAGGCGCGTCCATCACCACCCAGGCGCTCGTACCTTGGGGGCTGGGGAGCACCCAATGAATCTTTTCCGCCCTCAGAAGCGGTTTCCCGAGAGGTTTGGCGGCTTGGGCATCCACGAAGAAGAGCCGGTCCTTCGTCTTGAGCCAGGCCTGTTGTCCACCGTTGACAGGAATGACACGCAACGCATCCAAGTCGTTCGGGCTCCCCCATGTGTCGATGTCGAGCAGAACGGGTGGAGAGAGGCTCCCCGATGCATCGACTGTCGCAAGGAAGGACCGACCGGCCCGATGGAAGAGGACCCAGAGGTACGCGTGAGGCCTCCAATCCTGTGGAAGGGCTGAGTTCCAATACACGTTGTAGAGCGCTGCGGGGGGCTGCTCGCTGATGCGCTGGAGTGGATGTGCTTCGAGCACGACATGCCTTCTGGGAGGATCTTGCGTGGCATCGATCAGGTACACCTGACCTGGGGCCTGCGTTTCGCTCGGATCCGCCGTGTGTCCGATGACCCAGGCTCTGCCAGGAACGTTCGTTCGGACCAGTTCCGAAGCGTGGATGCCCTTTTGGGGCCAGAGGCTGCCAGGGAAAAGGCGGTTTCCTCTGTGATCGATCATGGAGACAGCGCCCTGGTCCAGGACCCAGGCATGCGCGCCATCGCCGAAGGGAGCGAGGTGCGCTCGGGTGCTTGCCACGGGAACCGGCCAGAAGTTGCTGCCGCTCACCTCGGGCTTCACGTCCGCTACCTGTCGTCCGCAGGTGATCAGCCCACAGACTCCCGCCAGAAACAGCTGCGTCCAAAGAATGGACTTGCGGCCTGCTCTTCGTGCAGCGATTTCGGCCATGCAGTTCCTTGGATATCCGAGGTTCCCCGAGCGACGATGCCCACGGCTCTTGGAGAATCCAAGTCATGGCGGAGTGGATGTCGCCGGGGGGACGCTGCTTCCCTACCCCAGGGCTGCGGGTGGGCTCTTGCAGGGTCGCCATCTCTTGTCGATCCTTACCGCTCACTGGCGAATAGGCCTTGCCTGATTCAATTCAAAGGGAGGATGCAAGTGCTACGTTCCTTGCACCTGATCGGGAGTGTCGTGCTCCTCATGAGTTGTGCGCACGACCCCGAACGAAGATGTGGGCGCGGCTCCGAAAGGATGAAGCCAGAGGTGAAGCCGGGCGAGAATCTCCAGATAGATCCTGCGCTGGCCGTGGCTGCAGCGGCCCGTTGGGAGTCCCAGTGCTTCCTGGAATTCAGCAGTCAGAGCATGACTGGAGTGACGACTCGCTACTACGGGCCCATGGTGATTCGCATGGGGATGGAACAGGAACTCAAGCCCTGTAGCCCCGGGGCCACAAAGCCGTGCTTGCAGATGAAGGAGAACCCTTCAGGTACACCTTTGGCGCAGTCACTCACTTCGTGCAACGACGCCAAGGCGATAAAGCCGTGCCTCGAGAGGGCACAAACTCCCCAGCCAGGGTATTTCGTCAGGGCAGGGCCAGAAGCGGTGGGTACGCTTCTTGATGTCACTGGGACGCAATCCGTCTTCAACCCTGGAGTGGTATTTGTCCTACAGAAGCAGCTCCTGATGATAACGATTGATTGCAAGGGAGCAGCTCCCCCCAAGGATGCTCCGCAGTAGCGCCTTCTTGGGGTTGTCGCGGAGGAGGGCCAGACCGTCGCGATAACGCTGCCCTCGCCTTGCCTTGTCGTTACTTGGGGAGGGCCTGTCCAAGCGTGAGCTGCTGGTTGCACGAGGCAGCCCCGGGGCCCATCCCTCGTGCCGACGAGACGCGCTGGGCTGCCTCCAGCAGTAACCGGACGGCCCTGCTCAACCTCTGCTCGCCGTCCGGGTCGGGCATGTCCTCCTCTTCACTTTCCAGACACGCTGGCCCATCCCTCTCGGCTGATGGCCCAAGCCCTCTTTGGGAGTGCCGTGCTGGGAAGTCTTTACGGAAACCGCGCTCGACCAAGTTGGATCGCGCTCGACAGAAGTTCCGAGCGGCGGGTTCGATTCCCGCCGCCTCCACGCACGGAGTCGACCGAGTTTCGATAGGTCGGCATGGAGGCTGGGCCGATGCTAAGACGCACGCTGAGTGAAACGCGTCGCGCATACACCAGCGTCTCCCAAGCCCGTGACGGAGGCTCGCACGTCCATGACCCTCACCTTCGACATCAATCGCGCCCTGAAGAACGTGGCCGGTCACGCCCGCCGCGCACAAGCTCTGACCGGCGTACCCGGCATCGCCATCGCGATCGTGTCAGACGAAACCATCGCCTTCGCGCAGACCGGCAGCACCACCGCTGGCGGCTCGACGCTGATCAATAGCGACACGGTGTTCCAGCTCGCGTCACTGTCCAAGCCAATCGCCACCACCATCGCGGCCTGGCAGCTCAGCCATGGCGCTACGTGGGGCTGGGACGCGGCCATCGCCCGCGAACTGCCCGGTTTCTCTCTGGCCAATCAGGCGGTGACCGTCGGAGCGCTGTTCGCCCACCGTAGCGGCCTGCCCGATCACGCCGGCGATCTGCTCGAGGACATGGGCTACGGCCACGAGGAGATCCTGCGCAGGCTGAGCCTCCTTCCGCTGTCGCCCGGGCACATAGCCCCAAGTGGACGCTTCGTCAGCAGCTACGCGTACACCAACTTTGGATTCACCGCCGCCGCGCTCGCCGTGGCCCGCGCTGGAGGCTGCGACTGGCCGGTCCTGGCAGAGCGCGTGCTCTACCAAGCGTTGGGGATGACCTCGACCAGCTCGCGGTTCAGCGCGTTCGAGGCCGCGCTGCGCGCCGGAACGGCCGCGGTCCCGCACCAGCGCACGCCCGCGCCGCTGGCCGGCACTCCGCCCTTGCCCGCAAATCCGAGCTGGCAAGCCACCTCCCCGGTGCGCAATGCCGATGCCCAGTCGCCGGCCGGTGGCGTGTGCTCGACCACGCGCGACCTGGCGCAGTGGCTGAGGCTCCAGCTCGGGCTCATCAACGACGGACACTTCGATGGGGCGTTCCGCGCCCAACTCGCGCTGACCCACCAGCCCTACCTTCCGTCGTCCACGGGCTATGGCTTCGGATGGAACGTCGATCTCGGCTCCGACGGCAGCGACGGCCAGCCGCCTCGGCCTGTTCGCTGGAGTCACTCGGGCGCGTTCGAGCTGGGCGCGGCGACCGCCGTGATGCTCCTGCCGCAGTGCCAGACCGGCATCGTCGTGCTCACCAACGGCCAGCCGATCGGTGTGCCCGAGGCGATCTGCCGCGCCTTCATGGAAGACGCGTTCTCGGACAGCGTCGACTTCGACGCGATCCTCCAAACGGCCGCGGCCATGATGCAGGACGGGATCTACAAGGTACACGAGCCGCTCCCCTCGCGCCCGTCGCACGGCGCCCGCATCGCCGACGACTACAAGGGCACCTACACCCACCCGTTCTATGGGCCGTTCACCGTCGACGGCAGCGGGCAGGGGGGCGACATCCACTCGGCGTTCCACATCGCGATGGGGCCGCTCGCCACGCCGCAACTCAACCGGCTCGCGCTCTACGGCGGCGACACGTTCCTGTACGAGCCGCAAGGCGAGAACGGCGGCGGTCAGAGCGCAGTCGCGTTCGCGTCGTCGCCGAACGGACCGATCACCGGCGTGGAGATCGAACACCTGTTCGAGCCCTACACCGTCGGCAATGAGTTCCCGCCGTCCGACGCACTCCCCAGCTACGTCGCAGACACCTGGCAGGACGTCTACTTTCTCGATACCAGCCTGGTGATCGGATTCGACGCCATGCTGCGGTCGTGGACCTTCGTCGCGCTCACCGACCAGCCGGTGGCGCTGGTGGTGTACCGACCCTATGGCAATAGCTACGAGCTCCAAGCCAAGACCGACTACGTGACCCCGCGCCCGTACTCGGTCAACACGTTCTTCACTGGCCCCATCGCCGTGAAGGCCGGCGACCGGATCGGCTTTCACCAGAAAGAGCTTGGCACCATCGCGTTCAAGCTCGATCCCGACGCCCCGCAGGACCGCGGCAAGGGCAACTTTGGCGGTCGGGTGTGGTTCACCCCCGGCGCGAATGCTCCCTCGTTCGAGTTCTCGTCCTCGACCGACCGGACCTATCTGATCCAGGTCGAGGTGGCGTGGGGCCTTCGCGGCCCCGGCATCGCGCGGCGGTCAACAACTGGCTAATAGAGGGACAGCTCGGCCAGGGACTCCAACGCCACCAGGCGCCCACTGGCCGGGCGAACAGCGACCCGGACGTGACGCACCGGGGGCGCATCCACCAGCGGCACATCGAGAAACAGGAAGCGCTCGTCCGTGCGCAGCGGGGCGTCGAAGGGGCTGTCCACGGCCCATTGCTCGATCGGAAAGACGAAGGAGCGCGCATCGGCCCCCTCGTCCAGGAACGGCGCCGCGCTCCCCAGACGCATCCACTGCTCGCCATCCTCGCTGCCTTCGATCACCACGAGATCCACCGACTCGAAGTCGGAAGTCGGGGGAATGCCCAGCCCGCGAATGACGACCCGCGACACGCGCGCGGGGGCCTCCAGTGTCACGCCCACCTCCTCGACGGACTCCTCGGCGTCTTCCCTGCGCAACAGCGTGGAGGTCAGCTGCCCATCCGTCCACGGACAGGCACCTTCGGTGGGGGGCCAACAGGCGGCTCCGCGACTCAGCGGCCGAAGGGCCCCCGCCGTCCAGGGCAGCCGCTCGCTGCGCCACTCCACCCGGAACTCCAGGCCCCCGGAAAAGCCCCCCAGGGGCTCGAAGTTCCAGATGCCCGCGCTCACCGCGCGAACCTGCATCTCGGGAGCCGTGAAGTCCTCCAGCATCCACGGTGTCGGCGCCCAGGGCGAAGCGGCTCCCTTCCTCTGCCAGATCAACTGCCCTCCACTGAGGAGCTGGACGATGGGAACGGGCTCGGGTGAGAGCAGATCGGTGACCGTCCCATCCGGGTTGTAGAGCTCGAGCACCCGTCCCGAAGGCGGGAGCTGGGGAGCGGCAGGCATCACGGAGAACGCCAGCGCCGCACCGTCCGGGCTCTCCACCCGCGAGAGCCCCGCGGCCCAGGTCCGCAGCACGGGCAGCTCCACGTCATCGCTTGGCTCGAAGCTCAAGAAGGCGGCGCGCCCCTCCTCCATCGGAGTGGACATGCGAAAGCGGGCCTTGAACTGCTCCGTGCCCTGGATGAAGTAGCCGCTGTCGCCCGACAGCACCTCGACCGTGAAGTGGCCGTCCGCGCCGGGCGTCACCTCCGTATAGGGCTGAAACGGAGGTGGGGGCCGGTTCCGCCTCGGGTTGAGCGGCTCCACCGTCCGCTCCACCGGCAGGGTCACGCCGGACAGAGGCAAGCCATCGGCGCGCTGCACCTCGCCGTACGCGAAGATGGGATCCTCGGGGTAACGCTCGCACCCGCCCATGGCCAGCGCCAGCATCAGGATGAGACCGCGTCGCGGCGCCATGTCAGTAGGTTCCTTTCAAGCCCAGCATGGGCAGGACGAGGGGAATCTTGATCGCCCGGCGCTCCGGCAGCCCGCCCCCCTCGTCGAAGCCGTAGGTGTAGCCATACACCTCGGACTGAACGGAGACGTTGAGGATGTCCAGGGAGAGGTCCAGCGTGTAGTCATCCTTCGCCCAGGACTTCGCGGCGCGCAGATCCACGCGGAAGAAGGGCGGCAGCCGCCCCAGCCGGTCCCCATCCGCGCGTACCCAGGTGACGTTGCCTTGAGGATCCGTCGCCACACGCTGGGTGTGCGAGGTGATCTCTCCGGACTCCGGGCGACCGGTGTTGAAATGCACCACCGCGCCCACGGTGTAGTTGTTGCCAAACTTGTAGCTGAGGGCCGTGTTGAGGACGTGAGCCTGCTCGAAGGCGAAGGGCAGCGTGGCCTCGCCCGAGGAGAGCACGCGGTTGTTGTCGTCGTAGCGGTCGAAGCGCACCCGCCGCTTGCTCTGCAAGAAGCTGTAGGACACCCAGCCGAACCACTGCCGCCCCAGCGGGTGGCGCGCCATCAGCTCGAAGCCGTAGGCATAGCCGCTCTCGCTCGGGTCCTCGCTCGACACGCTCGCGCGGCGGCGGTTCTCCGCCACCTCGGCCAGGTCGAACTCCACCGTGCGCGACAGCGGGTTGTAGAAGGCGTCCGCACTCAGCTCCAGCCCATCGAAGGGTCGCCACTCCGCGCCCACATCCATCTGCACGCCCTCCTGGAGTCCATAGCGGAGGCCCGCGCTGTCCAGCACGGGCAGGTGCAACAGCACCGTGGGAGGCTGATGGAACAGGCCCGCCCCACCCTTGAGCGTCAGCGTCTCCGAGAGTGCGTGGCGCACGGTCAGGCGCGGCTCTACCCCGGTGAAGGTGAGCCCGGGCACCAGGTGGTAGGCATCCACGCGCACCCCCGGCACCAGCGTCCAGCGCTCGCTCGGGTTCCACGTCAGCTCGGCGAAGGCCCCGCTGAAGGTGGTCAGCGTGGAGGGACTCTTGAGCGGATCGCTCGGGTCACCCGGGCGGGTGCCGGGGGGCACGCCGGTGCCTCGCAGCACCACCGCTGCCCGCCGGTGTTCCACGTCCCCGCCCATCCGCAGTTCCAGGC
Source organism: Hyalangium ruber (assembly GCF_034259325.1). Classification (NCBI taxonomy): domain Bacteria; kingdom Pseudomonadati; phylum Myxococcota; class Myxococcia; order Myxococcales; family Archangiaceae; genus Hyalangium; species Hyalangium rubrum. The sequence continues at coordinate 1,176,413 of NZ_JAXIVS010000001.1, forward strand.
GCTGGCCGAGCTGCTGCCGCCAGCCAGCCCGAGCCGATACCAGGGCCTGATCCATCCGGTACTCGCCCACCCGTACCACCTGCTGTTGCTCCTGGATGACCCGCGTCTCATCTCCGATGAGGCCCGCCCCATCCAGTCCCACGGTGATGCCCGCTTCCAGCTCGCCTCCCTCCACCGGGTACGTGCCGCGCAGGTCCACCCGGTGGAAGCGCTGGAAGACTCCGCCTCCCGCCGAGTCCAGGACCTTCTCGTCCGGAGACAGGCCCACATCGTCCGAGCTGCCCAGCGCGAACAGGCGCAGCCGGCCCTTGCCCACCTTCTGCTCGATGCGGGCCTGGTAGTCCCAGAAGCCCGCTCGCGTGCGGTTGGCGTCCTCCGCCAGATTCAGCACGTTGGCCATGGTGGAGATGAGCAGCGCCGTGTAGCTGATCCGTCCCGCCACGCTGATGCTGGTGCCGGTGGAGGCAAAGGGGTACTCGACGAAGCCGCCCGCGTTGATGAAGTCCGCGTAGACGGTGGCGTGCAGCCGGTCCTCGCGAGGCCGGCTCAGGCGGCCCTCCACCACGCCGCCCAGTAGCCGCCCGTACTGTACCGAGGGCGTGCCCGGGTAGAAGTCCACGGTATCGATGAAGTCCGGATGCACCACCGCTGGTCCGAGGAGCAGGTGGTACAGCATGGGGATGCGCACCCCATCGAGGAAGAAGCCCGTGGCGGCCGGCTGGCTGCCACGCACCACCGGGTAGCTGACGCCCGAGGCGAGGCTGCCCACGCCCGGCATCAGCATGACGACGCGGAAGGGGTCTCCCTGGGTGCCAGGCACCTCGCGGATCTCCTGCTCATGCAGGGAGAAACGCGTCACCTCGGTGCGCGGCTTGTCGTCGCGCACCACCGTCTCGTATGGGTTCACCACGCCGGGCTGCAGCCGGTAGACCACCTGCAGCGTCTGTCCCGGCGCGAGCGTCTCCTCGAAGGTGGCGGGAAGATGGCCGGGCGAACGCACCTCGATGCGGTGGGCGCCCGGGGGAACTTCCAGCGTGAAGCGTCCCTGGGCATCGGTAGTGGCCGCCGGCGTGGCTTCGCCATCGATGAAGAGGGCTGCATCCGCCAACGGACGCCGGGTACCTCGGGCCCGCACCTCTCCCGAGAGGCGGACCCGCACCGGGGCTGGTGGCGGAGGCGGCTCGAAGCGGTAGACGAAGGGCAGGCGCACCGACACGGCCACGCCGCCCAGCGTGGCCGGCTGGAAGCGCAGGCCGGGCGCGGCCTTCTGTGCGGCCTCGGCGAGGCGTGGCTCGGAGGGAGCCTGAACCACCTTCACCTCGGCCACCGCGCCCTGCTCATCCACGAGCAATTCCAGCGTCACCTCGCCGGGCGTGCCCTCCAGTCCTTCCGGCCAAGCGGCAGGGGAGTCCGCCAGCAACACGGGAGGAACGAGCGGGGCCTCTCCCCCATCGGTGACGAGGCCCAGACGCCGGGCATCCTCGGAGGAGATCGAAGTGCCTCCATCGCCCGCCTGAACCTCGACCTCCACGGCGCGGGGCGCGCTGGCCTCCGAGGGAACGCCCTGGGCCCCCGCCGCGAAGGGCAGCAGGAGCAGGACGAGCGGGAGCCATGGCAGGTGGCGCGGCAAAGACATGGGCCCGCAAACACCACGCCCGCCAGAAACTGTCACTTCCCTCGTAGACGAAAGAGCACCACAGCCCGTACAGCGCCGGCACGGGAGAGGATATGGTTCCCTCTCCTACCTAACGTCCATGGCCCGCTTCCGTCTGGAGACCTTCATCGCCGCACCGCCGGAGCGGGTCTTCGACCTCTCCCGGGACCTGGACTTCCACCAGCACTCCCTGGCCGACACCGGCGAGAAGATCGTCGGTGGGCGACAGGGAGGCCTCATCGAGCTGGGCGAAGAGGTGGAGTGGCAGGCCCGGCACCTGGGCTGGGTCTGGCGACTGCGCAGCCGCATCACCTCCCTGGAACGTCCCCACCGCTTCACCGATGTCCAGGTGCGAGGTCCGTTCTCCGCCTTCGAGCACCGGCACATCTTCGAGCCCACGGAGGGCGGCACGCGCATGGTGGACGAGTGGGAACACCGCGCGCCCCTGGGGCCGCTGGGCTGGCTCGCGGATCGCCTCTTCCTGGCGCGCCACATGAAGCGCCTGCTGGAGACACGCAACGCGGCGCTGAAGCTCGAGGCCGAGAAGTAGCCGCTACAGCTCCACCTGCGCGCCCAGTTCCACCACGCGGTTGGGCGGAATCCGGAAGAACGCCGTGGCGCTGCGCGCGTTGCGGCTCATCCACGAGAACAGCGCCTCGCGCCACATCGCCATCCCCGGCTTCTTCGACGGAATCAACGTCTCCCGCCCCAGGAAGAACGAGGTACGCATCAGCTGGAACTGCAACCCCCTCTCCCGGCATCGCTGGAGGATGTTCGGGACGCTGGGGTTGTCCATGAAGCCGTAGCGGGCAATCACCCGTACGAAGCCCTGCTCCAGCGTCTCCACCTCCAACTGCTCCTCCGGTGGCACGTGCGGCACGTCCTCCGAGAGAATCGTCAGCAGCACCACCTGCTCGTGCAGCACCTTGTTGTGCTTGAGGTTGTGCAGCAGCGCGGGCGGTGTCCCCAACGGACTGCCCGTCATGAACACCGCCGTGCCCGGCACTCGCATCGGTGCGTGGACACCGTCGAGGCTCTTCAGCAGGTCCCCCAGGTCCATGCTGCCGACGCGCATCTTGCCCCCGAGGATCTCCCTCCCGCGCTTCCACGTCGTCAGCAGCGTGAAGATGACCACCGCCAGCAGCAGCGGGAACCACCCCCCGTGGACGATCTTCACCGCGTTGGAGCCGAAGAAGGCCAGATCCACCGCCAGGAACACCCCCGCCACGGGCAGGGCCACCGCCCGGCTCGCCCCCCAGCGCTCGCGCGCCACCACATACGCCAGCACCGTGGTGATGGCCATGGTGGCGGTCACCGCGATGCCGTACGCCGCGGCCAGCGCGGTGGAGCTGCGGAAGCCCAGCACCACGATGAAGACACCGATCAACAACATCCGGTTGAGGGTCGGCAGGTAGATCTGCCCCATCTCCTCCGCCGAGGTATGCACCACCTCCATGCGCGGGCAGTAGCCCAGCTGCATGGCCTGGCGGGTGAGCGAGAAGGCCCCCGAGATGAGCGCCTGCGAGGCGATCACCGTGGCCACCGTGGCCAGCACCACCAGCGGGTAGAGCGCCCAGCTCGGGGCCAACAGATAGAAGGGATTATGCGCGGCCTCCGGCGCACGCAGCAGCAGCGCTCCCTGGCCCAGGTAGTTGAGCATCAGCCCCGGCAGCACCATGCAGAACCACGCCCAGCGGATGGGACGGCGCCCGAAGTGGCCCATGTCCGCGTAGAGCGCCTCGCCCCCCGTCACCACCAGGAAGACGGCCCCCAGCACCAGGAAGCCCTGCTTCCCATTCTCCAGAAAGAAGCGCACGCCCTGCACCGGCGACAGCGCGCCCAGCACGGCCGGGTTGTGTACCAGTTCCTTCCCCCCCAGCACCGCCAGGGTGACGAACCACAGGCACATGACGGGTCCAAACACGGTGCCGATGCCGCCCGTGCCATGCCGCTGCACCAAGAAGAGCGCCAGCAGGATGACCAGCGTGATGGGAACGATGTAGGGCTTGAAGATGGGCGTGGCCACGCTCAGGCCCTCAACGGCGCTCAGCACCGAGACGGCTGGCGTGATGATGCCATCCCCGTACAGGAGCGCCGCGCCGAACAGCCCCAACATCACCAGCAGCGGTCGTCCCGGACGCGACGCCTGGCTGCCCTTGGGCCGCTGCATCACCAACGCCAACAGCGCCAGGATGCCCCCCTCTCCCCGGTTGTCCGCCCGCAGGACGAAGAGCAGGTACTTCACCGAGATGATGATGAACAGCGCCCAGAAGATGAGCGACAGCACGCCCATGACGTTGGCGGGCGTCGGGGTAATGCCATGCGGCCCGCTGAAGCACTCCCGCAGCGAGTACAGCGGGCTGGTGCCGATGTCCCCATAGACGACACCCAGGGCCCCTAGGGCCAGCGCCGCTGTGCGGCGGGAGATGTCGGGCTCCACCGGAGGCGCACCCGGTGCCGGCAGGGTCGTGCTCACGGCTCCCGCTTAGGCGGAACCCGTGGCCGGGTGCAACGGAGCCCCAGCGAAGTGCTCAGAAGTGTCAGAAGCTGGCGTCGAGCTGCACACGGGCCAACTGACGCGAGCCGTCCACGGAGCCGAAGATGTGGAAGTAGTCGGCCTGCACCTTGAAGGCGTGGCCATTCAGGTAGACGTTGAACCCGGCTCCGAGCTGCTTGCCCTGGGTCTGCACGAGCTGCACCAGCTGCGGGTCCGTCGCTCCCCGCGCGAAGAGCTTGTCCCAGCGCGCCGTCACCTCGACCTGCGAGTTCACCATCATGCCCGCCTGCACGAAGTAGCCATGCCCCGAGCGGGTCTGCTCGCGGGTGAGGGTGCCGTTGATGACGCGCTCCAGGACATCCTCCCGCGCATCCCTCCACAGGCCCTCGGCGAGCAGCGAGAAGCCCCGGTATTTGACGACCAGGTCCGCGGCGAGATGCGTGTACGTGGCCGTCCCGGCGGTGAAGGCCGTGCCGTGCGTGCTGTTGCGGCGCGAGGTCTGGAAGTTGTAGGCGCCCGCCACACCCAGGGCCAACCGGGGCTTCGCCGAGCGCGTCAGGTCCGCCTCCTGGTCATCATCGAAGGCGCCGAACGGACGCACGGTGAGCCGCAGGGTGGAGAGCACTCCGGGGGCATACGCCGTGAAGCGGTTGCGCCCGTCGCCTCCGCCCAGGAAGAACTGGTAGCCGAGCAGCTCCTTCAAGCCGAAGAGGTTGTTGGACGAGAGCATCACGCCCACGTCGCGGTCCAGGTTCAGCTCGCGCACGGCGATCTGCCGATCGACCATCTGCAGCGCGAACTCGCGGATGGTGCGCGCGCGATCGAAGGGCACGAAGAACTGCCCGACGCGGATGTTCAGGTCCCGGAAGCGGGTGTAGTCCACATACGCGTCGAAGATCGGCGAGCTGCTGCCCGTGTCGAAGTCATTGCCGCCGAAGGCGAGCTGCACGGTGTAGCGGAGGTCCGGCGACAGCACGTTGCCGGAGAGGATGAGGCGGACCGTCCGGATCTGGATCTCGTTGGTGTTGCTCTCCTCGAAGTGCTGGAACGTGTCCCGGAACTGGAGCCGCGCCCGGACTCCGAACGAGTAGCGATTGTCGGGCGTCTTCACCACGATGCCGCGCCCGGGCTCGACGGTGATGATGGGCTGAGGGTTGGCGGGGGCCTCCGCTGGCGGAGGTGCTGGAGGAGGAGGAGGCGGCGGTGCCGGCTCGGGGGCCGGCGCGGCGCCAGGCTCGCTCGCGGGGGCAGGCACCTCCTGGCTCCAGGCGGAGGTTCCGATTCCAAGCCACAGCACGAGAAAGAGAGGGACGGCGCCAAAGAGGCGCAGGGAGACGTTCGAAGACATAGAGGCTTTCGAGGGGTTACCGCGGGTGTGCAACATGGACTTCGAGCCGCTCCGACACGGAGTTCGTGTCCAGGCGGCGAGTCACTGCTGACAAGGTGTGAGGCAACAACAGCGTCCGGCTTTCACCATGTGCGCCTCCAATATAACGGATGCCGCTCCTGAACAAGCCTCAGCCATCCGTTATGACGGATGAAGCCACCTCGAAGGGACCGCGCAGTCCCGAGCGGAAGAGCCACAGGAAGAATCCCGTGGGGACGAGCGAGACGATCACCAGCCCCGCCTTCTCGCCCTGGCTCAGGGGAGTTCCCGAGGTGTCGAGGAAGAGCGCGGCGGCCACGGCCAGCCACCAGAGGCCACAGGCCGACAGGCCCAGGCCTCCCATGCCCAGCTTGCACCAGGAGCCGAAGGTCCGCAGGGGCCGGCTTCGGCGCGGGGCGTCCACCGTCATCGCCACGGGTACGCTCCCGGCCACCGCCACCGGCTGGAGCGCCACCTGCTCGACCTGGAGCGCTTTGTAGAGCTGCCGTCCCCAGTGGATCTCCAGGAACAGCACCGCGAAGGCCAGGAAGGCATAGCTGGAGTGGGTGAAGAGGAAGGCGTCGTAGGCGCCGTGCAGCAGGATGGCCGAGCCCAGCCCGGTCAGCAGCAGCGGCAGGCGCTGCTCCGGCGGGGCGAAGCGCGCACGGCCCACGAAGGCGCCCATCACCACGCCCGTGAAGGCATGGCCCGGCACGGCGCTGATCGCGCGCACCACGGCGGTGCCCAGGCCGTACTTGTTCACATAGAGGATGTTCTCCAGCGTGGCGAAGCCGAGCGAGGCCGTGGCGCCGTAGACGACGCCATCCAGCGGCTCATCGAAGTGGTGCTTGCGCCACACGTACCCGCGCAGCACCAGGTACTTGAAGAGCTCCTCGGGGATGGCGGCGCCGAGAAAGGCCTGCACCAGGGCCGCGCCCCACATGCCCACCGCCAGCCCCTGCCCCATCGACTCCAGGCCGATCGCCAAGGGGATGACCGGAGCGCAGATGAGCGCGCCCAGCAGGAATGTCTTCAGCAACATTCCATGGGGCTCGGGGTTCTTGTCCCGCGCGCGGATGTACCAAAACAGCAGCAGCGACGGGACGACCGCCGAGCCCCCCAGGAGAAACACTTCCATGGGTACACGCTAACAGCCCCTCACCTCTCAACGCCTCCTCCCCTGGCCCCCGGCCCTTCTGCCGCTCCAACGGGCTGGACCGTGCTGTCGTTGACGGACAGATACCCGTCCGTTATAACGGACGACGTCAATGCTGCTCCTCTCTCCGACCACCGCCGCCGTCTCGCACCGCTGCGGTGACCGGGGGAGCAGCCCGCTCCGCTCCGAGGCGTAGCGCCGACGAATCTTCCCGCACGGTCCGTCCTCTCTCCCTCGAGGGGAGCGGCCTCGCTTTGCCTTTGGAGTCCCGGATGTCCCTGGCGCGCCCCATCCCTGAAACCCCGTCCCAGGTGGAGTTCCTGGCCGCTACGGAGTCGCTGAAGAACGCCTCCGCCGAGCAGATCCTCGCCTGGGCCGAGCAGCGATTCGGAGCGCAGGCGGCCATCGCCTCGAGCTTCGGCGCCGAGGACGTGGTCCTCATCGATCTGGCGAGCAAGCACGCGCCCAGCCTGCGCCTGTTCACGCTCGATACCGGCCGACTGCCCTCGGAGACGTATGAGCTCATCGAGGTGCTCCGCAACCGCTACGGGCTCACCGTGGAGACGTTCTTCCCGGAGCGCGAGCGCGTGGAGGCGCTCGAGTCGAGCAAGGGCTACTTCTCCTTTCGCAAGAGCATCGAGGCGCGCAAGGAGTGTTGCGGCATCCGCAAGGTGGAGCCGCTCAACCGCGCGTTGGCCGGCCGCCAGGCGTGGGTGACGGGGCTGCGCCGGGAACAGTCCGTCACGCGCACCTCGGTGGCCGCCGTGGAGTTCGATGCGGACCACGGCGGTCTGCTCAAGCTCAACCCCCTGGTCTCCTGGAGCTCCAAGGACGTGTGGGCGTACATCCAGGAGAACAGCCTGCCGTACAACACGCTCCACGATCGCGGCTACCCGTCCATCGGCTGCGCGCCCTGCACACGCGCGGTGAAGCCCTACGAGGACGAGCGCGCTGGCCGCTGGTGGTGGGAGTCCGCCGAGAACCGTGAGTGCGGCCTGCACGTCCGGGGCTGAGCCACGAGCGCACCGAGTCATGTCTTCCGCCGTTACCGCCATCGACTACCCCGTCTGCTTGCGCCTGCAGGGCAAGCGCGTGCTGCTCATCGGGGCTGGGAGCATCGCCGAGGGCCGGGCGCTCCAGCTCCTCGAGGCCGGCGTGCGGCTGCGGGTGATCGCCCCCGCCGCCACCGACACGCTCCGGCACCTGGCCACCGAGGGGCGCCTGGAGCTGGTGGAGCGCGCCTATGTCCCCGGTGACGTCGCCGGACATGCCGTGGTCTTCGTGGCCACGGATGATCGGCGCGTGAGCCTGGCGGTGGCGGAGGAGACCCGGGCGCTGGGCATCTGGCTGAACGCCGCGGATGAGCCGGACCTGTGCGACTTCACCCTGCCCTCGGTGGGACGGCGTGGCCCCATCACCGTGGCGGTCTCCACGGCGGGCCTGGCACCGGCCCTGGCGCGCACCCTGCGCCGGCAGCTCGTGGAGCAGGTGTCGCGCCACCACGTGCGGCTCGCGCGCTTGAGCGGATGGCTGCGCGAGCGGCTGCCCCGGACTCCCGGTCGGAGCCGGGTGCTGCGCCTGCTGGTGGAAGACGAGTTTGGCGGACGGCTGGCCCGAGGCCAGCGCCGGGATGCGTGGGCCCGGCTCCGCACGGAGATCGAGACGTTGGGAGAGACGCGATGAGCAGACGCGGTAGAGGTTGTGTGTACCTGGTGGGCGCGGGTCCAGGAGACCCGGGGCTGCTGACGCTGCGGGCGGCCCAGCTGCTCGCGCGCGCGGACACGGTGGTGCATGACCGCCTCGTCCACCCCGGGGTGCTGGAGCACGCGCGCCCCCACGCCCGCATCCTCTATGTGGGCAAGGAGGGCGGCGGAGAGTCGGTCCGGCAGGAGGACATCCACACCCTGCTCATCACCCAGGCCCGGCTGGGCCGCACCGTGGTGCGCCTCAAGGGCGGGGACCCCTTCGTCTTCGGTCGCGGCGGCGAGGAGGCCCTCGCGCTGGAGGCGGCGGACATTCCCTACGAGGTGGTGCCGGGCGTCTCCAGCGTGGCGGCGGTGCCGGCGGCGGCGGCCATCCCCATCACCCACCGGGGCCTCGCGGGCTCGGTGACGTTCGCCACCGCGCACCGCGCCGAGGGCGCTCCGAACTGGGTACACCTGGCCGGCGCGGAGACCCTGGTGCTCTTCATGGCGGGCGGCAGGTTGGAGGAGACGACGCGCGCGCTGCTCTCCGCAGGGCGCTCGCCCACCACGCCCGCCGCCGTCGTGGAGGCTGGCACCTGGGAACACCAGCGCGTGCTTGAAGGCACGCTCACCGACATCGCCACGCGGGCCCAGGAGGCCGAGGTGGCCTCGCCCGCGCTGCTCGTGGTGGGCGAGGTCGTCTCCCTGCGCTCGCAGCTGCGCTCGCTGGCCGCCCGCCCCGTGGCGGAGCCGGCATTGCCCCTGACCGCGGAGGCGGCTCATGAGTAACTCCCCGAAGCTCTCCCACCTGGCGGTGCTCGAGGCGGAGAGCATCCAGATCCTCCGCGAGACAGTGGCGGAGTTCGCCAACCCGGTGATGCTCTACAGCATCGGCAAGGACTCGCAGGTGCTGCTGCACCTGGCGCGCAAGGCCTTCCACCCGGCGCCCCTGCCCTTCCCGCTGCTGCACGTGGACACCACGTGGAAGTTCCGGGACATGTACGCCTTCCGCGACCGGTTCGTCGCCCAGCATGGCTTCCGGCTCCTGGTTCACCAGAACCGCCGGGCACTCGCCGAGGGCATGAACCCGTTCGACCACACCAGCCAGAAGTACACCCACGCCATGAAGACGCAGGCGCTGCTGGAGGCGCTGGCGGAGCATGGCTTCGACGCGGCCTTCGGCGGCGCGCGGCGCGACGAGGAGAAGTCCCGCGCCAAGGAGCGGGTGTTCTCCTTCCGAGACAGACACGGGCAGTGGGAGCCGCGCCGGCAGCGGCCCGAGCTGTGGAACCTCTACAACGGCCGCGTGGACAAGGGCGAGAGCATGCGCGTCTTCCCGCTCTCCAACTGGACCGAGCTGGACGTGTGGCACTACGTCCTCCGGGAGCGCATCCCGGTCGTCCCGCTGTACTTCGCCGCCGAGCGCCCCGTCATCGATCGCAACGGCACGTGGCTGATGGTGGATGACGAGCGCATGCGGCTGCGGCCGGGGGAGCGCCCGGTGATGAAGCGGGTGCGGTTCCGCACGCTGGGGTGCTACCCGCTGAGCGGCGCCATCGAGTCGTCCGCCACCACGGTCGAAGCGGTCATCGACGAGATGGTGAATGCCCGCCAGTCCGAGCGGCAGGGCCGGCTCATCGACCACGACGAAGAGGGCTCGATGGAGTCCAAGAAGCGCGAGGGCTACTTCTGATGGAAACCGCACTGCAACCCGCGAACGACATCCAGCGTTTCCTCAGCGAGCACGCGGACAAGGAATTGCTGCGACTGGTGGTGGTGGGCTCGGTGGACGACGGCAAGTCCACGCTGCTGGGCCGGCTGCTCTACGAGTGCGACAGCCTGTTCGAGGATCAGATCTCCGCGGTCCGGCGCGCCACCGCCAAACGCGCGGCGGCGGCCCGCGAGGGCGTACCCACGGAGGCGCTGGCCCAGGGGCTCAAGGCCGCGGCGGGCGCCGAGGTGGAGGAGATCGACTTCTCGCTCTTCACCGACGGCCTGAAGGCCGAGCGTGAGCAGGGCATCACCATCGACGTGGCGTACCGCTACTTCTCCACGCCGCGCCGCAAGGTCATTGCCGCCGACACGCCGGGACACATCCAGTACACGCGCAACATGGCCACCGGCGCCTCCACGGCGGACGCGGCGGTCATCCTCGTGGACGCGCGCCTGGGCGTGCTGCCGCAGACGCGGCGCCACGCGTACATCGCCTCGCTGCTGGGCATCCCCTACCTGGCGGTGGCGGTGAACAAGATGGACATCGTGGACTTCGATCGCGAGGTCTTCGAGCGCATCGGCGCCGAGTTCACCACGTTCACGAAGGAGCTCGGCTTCACCCAGGTCCGGCTCTTCCCCGTGAGCGCCCGCGCGGGCGACAACATCACCCGCCCGAGCACGCGCACGCCCTGGAACGAGAACGGCACGCTCCTGTCGTGGCTGGAGTCCCTGCCCCACCAGCGCCGGCTGGACGAGGCGCCCTTCCGCTTCCCCGTGCAGTACGTGCTCCGCCCGCACCTGGACTACCGGGGGTTCGCGGGACAGATCGCCTCGGGCACCGTGAAGCTGGGAGACGAGGTGGTGGTGCTGCCCTCCCTGCGCCGGAGCCGGGTGGCGGCCATCGACACCTTCTCGGGCTCGCACGCGGAGGAGAGCGCGCCCTCCTCCATCACCCTGCTGCTGGCCGACGAGGTCGACATCAGCCGGGGTGACGTGATTGCCCACCCCGAGCACCTGCCGCAGGTGCTGCACCGGCTGGAGGCGATGCTGGTGTGGTTCGGCGAGCAGCCCCTGGACCACACGCGCCGCTACCTGGTGAAGCACTCCACGCGCACGGTGCCGGCCCACGTCGAGCAGATCCTCTGGCGCAAGGACCTGGAGAACCTGACCGAGGTTTCCGCGGAGGCCCTGGGCCTCAATGACATCGGCAAGGTGCGCCTGGTGTGCAAGCGGCCCCTGGTCTGCGACCCGTACCAGGCCAACCGGAACACCGGCGCCTTCATCGTCATCGACGCGCTCACCAACGACACGGTGGCGGCGGGGATGATCCTCGGGCCGGCGGGCTCGGAGGCGGAGCAGGCCTCGGCGGGCTCCCTCGTCACGACGAAGGAGCGGCGCGAGCGGCTCGGCCAGACCGGCGGCGTCATCGTCCTGCCGGACGCTCCGAATGCCGAGCAGCAGGCGTTCGCCCTGGAGCGCCGCCTGTTCGACCTGGGCCGGCACGTGTCGGTCGTCCGGGGTGACACCGACGTGGCGCTGGCGCTGGCGGAGGCGGGACTGCTGGCCATCGTCCACGCGCCCTCGCTCCAGGCCCGGCGGGCCCTTCACGCGCAGCTTCGCGACGGAGACCTCAGCTGGGTCGAGCTCGACGCCTCCGCGAACCTGGAGGGCTGGCTCGGTCAGATCGCGGCGGCGCAGGAGAAGACGTCATGACGTCCCTGCCTGCCTCGAACACGGCGCCGTCGCCACAGACCTCGCCCTTCGTGAAGGCCCTGCTGGGCGAGGAGCGCAGCGCCCTGCTGTCCCGCCTGGTGGAGGGCCTCGACTCGACCACCTTGCACTGGCTGAGCGGCTACCTCGCGGGCGTCGCCGCCCAGGCGCCGCTCCAGGCCTCCGCGCCCACTCCGGTGCCTCAGGCGGTGCCGGATGCGCGGCTCACCATCGTCTACGGCACCCAGACGGGGAACAGCCGGCTGCTGGCCGAGCGTCTCAAGCGCCATGCGGAGTCCTCGGGGCTCACGGTGCGCACCCTGCGCGCCGGGGAGTACCCGGTGAAGGAGCTGCGCGAGGAGCGCCTGCTCTACGTGGTCATCAGCACCCAGGGCGACGGGGATCCGCCGGATGACGCGCGCGGCTTCTGCGAGTTCATCCTGGGCAAGCGCGCTCCCAAGCTCGAGCAGCTGCGCTTCGCGGTGCTGGGGCTGGGTGACTCGAGCTATCCCAAGTACTGCGAGGTCTCCCGCGTGCTCGATGCGCGCCTCGCGGAGCTCGGCGCCACGCGGCTGCTCGACCGGGCGGACTGCGACGTGGACTTCGAGCCGGTGGCGAAGGGCTGGATCGACCAGGCGGTGAACCACGCGACCGAGACGCTCAAGGCCCGCGCCACGACCAACGTGGTGACGCTGCCTCGGAGCGCCCCTCCCGCTCCGACCTTCAGCCGCGAGGCGCCCTACGCGGCCGAGCTGCTCGCCAACCAGCGCATCACCGGACGTGGGGCGCTCAAGGACGTGCGCCACATCGAGGTGTCCCTGGGGGACTCCGGCCTGAGCTACGAGCCGGGAGACTCCCTGGGCGTGTGGCCCCACAACCCGCCTGAGCTGGTCGCCGAGTTCCTGGCCGAGCTGAAGCTCCAGGGCGAGGCCGAGGTCTCCCGAGATGGGCGCACCCTGCCGCTGCGCCTGTGGCTCTCGGAGGAGCTGGAGCTGACCAAGCTCAGCCGCCCGTTCCTGGAGCGCCACGCGGCGCTGGCTCGCAGCACGGAACTCCAGCGCCTGCTCACGCCAGAGGGCTCCGAGGCGTTCCGTGCGCTGCTCAAGAGCCACCAGGTCATCGATCTGCTGCGCCAGTGGTCGGCGCCGTGGAGCGCGGAGGAACTGGTGCGCGCGCTGCGCCGCCTCACGCCGCGCATGTACTCGCTGGCCTCCAGCCAGAAGCGCGTGGGCGCCGAGGCACACCTGACCGTGGCGGTGGTGGACTACCAGGCCTTCGGTACCCGCCACCTGGGCGCTGCCTCGAGCTACTTGTCCACCCGGAACGGGGACACGGACAAGGTGCGCGTCTTCGTCGAGCACAACGAGCGCTTCCGCCTGCCCCGGGAGTCCGAGCGCGACATCCTCATGATCGGCCCTGGTACGGGCGTGGCGCCCTTCCGGGCCTTCGTGCAGGAGCGCGCGGAGTCAGGGGCGAAGGGCCGCAACTGGCTCTTCTTCGGCGAGCAGCACTTCCGCACGCAGTTCCTCTACCAGACGGAGTGGCAGGAGGCCCTCAAGCAGGGAAGCCTGAACCGGCTCTCGCTCGCCTTCTCGCGGGACCAGGAGAAGAAGATCTACGTGCAGGACCGCCTGCGCGAGGCGGGGCGTGACGTGTACGCGTGGCTGGAGGGCGGCGCCTCCCTCTACGTGTGCGGCGAGGCCCAGAAGATGGCGCCGGACGTCCACGCGGCGCTCATCGACATCATCTCCACCCACGGGGGCCGGAGCCGCGAGGACGCGGCGGCCTGGCTCGACACGCTGCGCGAGCAGCAGCGCTACCAGCGCGACATCTACTGAGACGAGCACGCACCATGAGCACGCCCAAGTCCCCCACTCTCACCGAGGTGGAGCGCATCAAGGCGAAGAGCCACCTGCTGCGCGGCACGCTGACCGAGAGCCTCGTGGACCCGGTGACCGGGAGCATCGCCCCTGACGACACGAGCCTCATCAAGTTCCACGGCAGCTACCAGCAGGACGATCGGGATCTGCGCGAGGAGCGCCGGCAGCAGAAGCTCGAGCCGGACTACAGCTTCATGATCCGCACGCGCCTGCCGGGAGGCGTGGCCACTCCCACCCAGTGGCTCGCGCTGGACGCGCTGGCGAGCAAGTACGCCAACGGCACGCTGCGGCTCACCACGCGCCAGGCCTTCCAGCTCCATGGGGTCATCAAGAACCACCTCAAGAGCACCATGGCCGGCATCAACACGGCGCTGCTCGACACGCTGGCGGCGTGCGGTGACGTGAACCGCAACGTGATGTGCAACCCCAACCCAGTGGAGACGCGGGTCCACGAGGAGGTGTACCGCTGGTCGGCGCGCCTGTCCGAGCACCTGCTGCCCAAGACGCGCGCCTACTACGAGGTGTGGTTGGACGGGGAGAAGGTGTCCGGCGGCGAGGAGGAGCCCATCTACGGGCCCACCTACCTGCCTCGGAAGTTCAAGGCCGCCATCGTGGTGCCGCCGATCAATGACGTGGACGTCTTCTCGCAGGACCTGGGCTTCATCGCCATCCTCGAGCAGGGCCAGCTGACGGGCTTCAATGTCACGGTGGGCGGAGGCATGGGCGCCACGCACGGAGACGCCGCCACCTTCCCGCGCCTGGCGGACGTCATCGGCTTCATTGCTCCCGAGCAGCTCCTGGCCGTCGCGGAGAACGTGGTGAAGGTCCAGCGCGACTACGGGGACCGCACCAGCCGCAAGCACGCGCGCCTGAAGTACACCATCGAGGACCGAGGCATCGCCTGGTTCGTCTCAGAGCTGGAGAAGCGGCTGGGCTTCTCACTGCAGCCGGCGCGGCCCTTCCAGTTCGAGCACAACGGGGACCTGTTCGGCTGGCGCCAGGGCCATGACGGCAAGTGGCACCTGACGCTGCGCATCGAGAGCGGCCGCGTGGCGGACCGGCCAGGCGCGACGATGCTGACGGGGCTGAGGGAGATCGCTCGCATCCACCAGGGCGACTTCCGGCTCACGCCCAACCAGAACCTCATCATCGCCGGGGTGACTCCCGAAGCGCGGCCGGCGATCGAGGCCCTCGTGGAGGCTCACGGCCTCGCGGGCTTCCGCACCGCCAGCCCCTTGCGCCTCAACGCGCTGGCCTGCGTGGCGCTGCCCACGTGCGGCCTGGCCATGGCCGATGCCGAGCGCTACCTGCCCCGCGTGGTGGGGCTGCTGGAGGAGCGCCTGAAGGCGCACAGGCTCCAGGACGAGAAGATCTTCCTGCGCATCACCGGCTGCCCGAACGGCTGCGCCCGGCCGTACGTGGCGGAGATCGCCCTCGTGGGCAAGGCGCCTGGCCGCTACAACCTCCACCTGGGCGGAGACGTGCGCGGCCAGCGCCTCAACCGCCTCTACCGCGAGAACATCGACGAGGCCGGCATCCTGGAGGCGCTCGAGCCGCTGTTCGCCTCCTACGCCCGCGAGCGTCGCCCCGGCGAGGGCTTCGGTGACTTCACCGTGCGCGCCGGCCACGTCCCTTCCCCCGCTGCCTCCGCTTCGAGGTAACCCATGTCCCCCCTGCGCTTCACGCTCCTGCTGCTGACAGCAACCCTGCTCCCCCTCCTGGGAGGCTGCTCGAAGCCGGATGGCGCGTCGACCGAGAGCGTCACCCTGCTCAACGTCTCCTATGACCCGACCCGGGAGCTCTACGAGGAGTTCAACGCCGCCTTCGTGAAGCACTGGGAGGCGACGAAGGGCACGAAGCTCACCCTCAAGCAGTCCCACGGCGGCTCCGGCAAGCAGGCGCGCGCCGTCATCGACGGACTGGAGGCGGACATCGTCACGCTGGCGCTGGCCTACGACGTGGACATGCTCCACGACAAGGCAGGCCTCATCCCCAAGGACTGGCAGGCGCGGCTGCCCAACAACAGCTCGCCCTACACCTCCACCATCGTCTTCGTGGTGCGCAAGGGCAACCCCAAGGGCATCCGCGACTGGGAGGACCTCATCAAGCCCGGCATCTCGGTCATCACCCCCAACCCGAAGACCTCGGGCGGCGCACGCTGGAACTACCTGGCGGCCTGGGGCTACGCGCTGCACAAGGCGGGCGGTGACGAGAGCAAGGCCCGCGAGTTCGTCACGAGCCTGTTCCGCAACGTGCCCGTGCTGGACTCGGGCGCCCGGGGCTCCACCACCACCTTCGCCGAGCGCGGCCTGGGCGATGTGCTCATCGCCTGGGAGAACGAGGCGTTCCTGCTGACGGAGGAGGTCGGAAAGGACCGCTTCGAGATCATCGTCCCGTCCGAGAGCATCCTCGCCGAGCCGCCCGTCACCGTGGTGGACAAGAACGTGGACAAGCGGGGTAGCCGCGCCGTGGCCGAGGCCTATCTCCAGTACCTCTACAGCGAGGCGGGCCAGGAGATCGCCGCCAAGCACCACTACCGCCCGCGCTCTCCGGCCGTGGCCGCGAAGTACGCGAGCCGCTTCCCCTCCGTGCGCCTGTTCACCATCGATGAGGTGTTCGGCGGCTGGCGCCTGGCGCAGCGCACGCACTTCGATGACAGCGGCGTGTTCGATCTCATCTACACGCCCAGCGCGAAGTGAGCCGGAGTCCCACCATGGCCAGGCGCGCACAACGCCGCATCCTCCCGGGCTACGGGCTGTCGCTGGGGATGACCTGGCTCTACCTGGGCCTGCTCGTCCTCATCCCGCTCTGTGGGCTGTTCCTCAAGACGTTCACCCTGACGTGGGAGCAGTTCTGGGCCACGGTGGCGGCGCCTCGCGCGCTCGCCGCGTACCGGCTCACCTTCGGCGCCTCCTTCGTGGCGGCGTCGGTCAATGCCGTCTTCGGCCTCCTGGTGGCCTGGGTGCTGGTGCGCTACCGCTTCCCGGGCAAGGGCCTGGTGGACGCCCTGGTGGACCTGCCCTTCGCCCTGCCCACCGCCGTGGCGGGGCTCACGCTGACGAGCCTGTACTCCAGCAATGGCTGGTATGGGCGCTATCTGGAGGCGGCTGGAATCAAGGTGGCCTTCAGCTCCCTGGGCGTGGCCGTCGCGCTCACCTTTATCGGACTGCCCTTCGTGGTGCGCACCGTGCAACCGGTGCTGGAGGACATCGACGCGGACGTGGAGGAGGCCGCCGCCACCCTGGGTGCCACCCCGTGGCAGACGTTCACCCGCGTCATCTTCCCCAGCATCCTGCCCGCGCTGCTGAGCGGGTTCGCCCTGGCGCTCGCGCGGGCCATCGGGGAGTACGGCTCGGTCGTCTTCATCTCCGGCAACATGCCCATGCGCACGGAGATCGCCCCGCTGCTCATCATCACCCGGCTGGAGCAGTACGACTACGCGGGCGCCACCGCCATCGCGATCGTCATGCTCGTCGCCTCGTTCGTGATGCTGCTCGCCATCAACCTGCTCCAGCGCTGGAGCTATCGCCGGCTGGAAACCCGGCCGGGATAGCACGCCGCCATGCACGTCTCCTCGCTCCAGCTCCGCCGACGCAAGCACGCCCACGCCAGCACCCCGCTGGTGCGCTGGCTGCTCATCGGCACCGCCCTGCTCTTCCTGGGCCTGTTCCTCGTCGTGCCGCTGGTGGCCGTCTTCAACCACGCCTTCGCCAAGGGCGTGGGGCCCTACCTCGACGCGCTCCTGGAGCCCGAGGCCTGGGCCGCCATCCGCCTGACGCTGCTCGCCGCCGCCATCGCCGTACCTCTCAACCTCGTCTTCGGCCTCGCGGCGGCCTGGCTCATCGCCCGCTTCCGCTTCCCGGGGCGGAGCCTGCTGCTCACCCTCATCGACCTGCCCTTCAGCGTCTCGCCCGTTATCGCGGGGCTCATCTTCGTGCTGCTCTTCGGACGCCAGGGCTGGCTGGGCCCGTGGCTGGCCGAGCGGGACTTGCAGATCATCTTCGCGGTGCCGGGGATCGTCCTGGCCACGCTCTTCGTCACGTTCCCTTTCGTGGCCCGTGAGGTGCTGCCGGTGATGCAGGCCCAAGGCAGCGACGAGGAGCAGGCGGCTCTCACGCTGGGCGCCAGCGGCCTGCGCACCTTCCTGCAGATCACCCTGCCCAAGGTGAAGTGGGGCGTGCTCTACGGCGTCATCCTCTGCAACGCGCGGGCGATGGGCGAGTTCGGCGCCGTGTCGGTGGTCTCCGGGCACGTGCGCGGCGTCACCACGACGCTGCCGCTGCACGCGGAGATCCTCTACAACGAATACGACTACGTCGGAGCCTTCGCCGTCGCCTCACTGCTGACGGTGCTGGCCCTCATCACCCTGGCCATCAAGAAGTACGTCGAGTGGAGGGCGCAGGAATCATGAGCGTCATCGTCGAGAAGCTGACCAAGCGTTTCACCGCCGGAGGCTCGCCCGCGGTGGCGGACGTTTCCTTCGAGGCCCCCACAGGCGCCATCACCACCCTGCTGGGCCCCTCGGGCGCCGGCAAGTCCACCATCCTGAGGCTCATCGCCGGGCTGGAGACATCCGACACGGGGCGGGTACTCATCGATGGCACCGACTGCACGGAGCTGCCGGTGCAGCAGCGTGGCATCGGCGTGGTGTTCCAGAGCTACGCCCTCTTCCGGCACATGACGGTGCGGGAGAACATCGCCTTCGGCCTGAGCGTGCGCCGGCAGTCTAAGGCCGAGGTGGAGGCGCGCGTCGACGAGATGCTGCGCCTGGTGCAGCTCGAGGAGCTGGGGCAGCGCACCCCGGCGCAACTCTCGGGCGGGCAGCGGCAGCGCGTGGCGTTCGCCCGGGCGCTGGCCATCCGTCCCCGGCTGCTCCTGCTGGACGAGCCCTTCGGCGCGCTGGACACGCGGGTGCGCGTGGAGCTGCGCGAGTGGCTGCACGAGCTCCACACCCTCACGGGGGTGACCACGCTGCTGGTGACGCACGATCAGGAGGAGGCGCTGGAGATCTCCCAGCACGTCGTCATCATGTCCGAAGGGCGCGTCGCCCAGGCGGGCGCACCCGCGGACATCTATGACCGGCCGGCCACGCCGTTCGTCGCCTCGTTCGTGGGCGGCAACAGCATGCTCAAGGGCCAGGTCCGCGAGGGCCGGGCCGAGATGGGCGCGCTCATCGTCGCGGCGCCGCAGAGCGCGCGGGAGGGCCAGGCCGTCCAGGCGTTCGTCCGGCCGCACGACATCAAGCTGGCGAAGAAGCCCGCGGGCAACGGCCTCAACGGCAACGCGGCGGTGCGGGTGGAGCGGCTCAAGTCCGTGGGCGGCTACGTGAAGGTGCTGCTCAAGCTGCCCAACGGGGACACCGTCGCCGTCGAGGTGCCTCGCGGCGAGTTCGAGGAGCTCGGCGTGGTGGAGGGCGACTCGGTCCACGCCGACGTGCGCTCGGCCCGCGTCTTCGTGGGGGACTTCTCCATCTAGGCGCCCCTAGCCCTCCGCGTCATCGTCCGTCTGCGAACAGCCCAGGCAGGGCGGCCAACACTCTCCCGAAAAGGAGGTTGGAGGGCCCCTCGCGCCACGCTAGAGACGCAGGCAATGACCGGGCGCGCACGGATCGCCGGAGCGCTAGCGGTAGGCGTGTTGGGCTACGGCCTCAACCGGCTGCCGGTGGAAGTCCTGCCCGGCATGCACATCTTGCTGGGCTTCTTCATCGTCATCCCCGCCTCCCTGCTGTTGGGGCCCTGGGCGGCGGCGCTGGCGGCTGGACTCGCTGGGGCGTTCACCCTGGAGCTGTGGGGCCATCCCTGGGGCTGGATCACCACCATGGTGGAGGCGGCGGTGCTGGGGGCGCTCACCCGGCGCTACTGGCCCCTGCAGGCCGATGCCCTCTTCTGGCTGGCGGGCATCCCCGCCGTCGCCCTCACCTACTGGCTGGGCCTGGACGTCTCCCTGGAGAACGCGCTCGGCATCGCCCTCAAATATGCCCTCAACAGCCTGCTGCCCGCGTTGCTGACCCAGGTGGCGCTGATGACGCCGGCGGGGCGCGCCCGGCTCGGGCCACTGCTGCCCGCGTCGCTGCGCTCCTTCTCGCTCACCTCGGCGGTGGGCTCGGCGCTGGTGCTCGTGCTGGCGCTGCCGCTGCTGGTGGTGGGCGTCTCCGAGGGCCGAGCGCGCTATGCCGCCGAGCGCCAGCGGATGGACTCCCAGGGCATGTTCACCGCCCACTTGCTGTCCGAGACGGTGTCGGCCGAGCTGAACTCCACGGTCGCCGATACCGAGCTGCTGGCGGACGTGCTCCGCGCGCGCTGGGAGCAGCAAGGCGCGCGGCCCTCCCCGGAAGAGATGGAGGTGCTGGTGAAGGACTGGGTGCGCCGCTCGCCCTCCGCGTTCACCGGCTCCGTGGGGGACGCCCAGGGCCAGGTGCTGGCCTCCTGGCCCCCCTTGGGACTGGAAGGACTTCCCGTCGCGGGCAGGAACTTCTCCGATCGAGAGTACTTCCAAGAAGTGCGCCGCACGCACCAACCCCTGGTGAGCAACCTCTTCTCCGGCCGGGGTGCGGTGAGCGGGCCCGTGGCGGTGGCCGTCTCTCCCCTGCTCCGCCGGGGCACGTTCGAGGGTTACACGGTGCTGGCCTTCGACCTGGCCCGAATGCGAGCCCTGGCGCGGCAACAGCTCGAGCCGGGGGAGCGTGCGTTGCTGCTGGACCCCTCGGATCAGGTGGCCTTCGACACCGCCGCTCCTCCCTCGCTGGAGGTGGAATCGCTGCGGGGCACGCCCCTGGGCGTGGCCCTGGAAGCACACCCCGGAAGGGGCTCGGGCACCTACGAGTTGGAGCCGAAGGCGGCCATGATGAAGCGGGTGCAGGGCAGGCGCCACATCGCCGTGGCCCCCCTTCTCCAGCCGGGCTGGCGCATGGTGGTGGAGCAGCCCTTGAGCAACCTGGACCGGGGCGTCGTCAGCGCCTACCGCGCGCTGCTGGCCACGCTGGGGCTGGCGCTGGTCCTCACCTTCCCCGCCACTCGGATGCTGGCGAGATTGCTGTCCCGCCCCGTGGCCGCCGTCTCCCAGGCCGCGGGGCGATTGGCCTCGGGTGAGCGCCACGTACACGCCTCCATCGGCCCCCACCTCACGGGCGCGATGGAGCTGGAGCAATTGGGCGCGGCCTTCGACCAGATGGCCGAGCGGCTCGTGCGACACCTGGAAGAGGTGGAGCGCTCCAACCAGGAGAAGGACGCCTTCCTCTCCATCGCCAGCCACGAGCTCAAGACGCCCCTGGCCACCCTCAAGCTCCGGCTGCAGCGGCTGCGCATGGATGGCGTGCGCGCCGAGAGCATGGAGGTGCTGGACCGGCAGGTGGATCGGCTGGCGCGGCAGATCAACCAGATGCTGGACGTGTCCGAGCTGGCCGGCGGCAAGCTGGCGCTCACCCCGATGCCGCTGGAGCTGTCCGCGCTGGTGCGCCGGGTGGCGGAGGCCCGCGCGAACTCCGCCCCGGAGCACCGGCTGGAGCTGGCGCTGGAGCCGGTGGAGGGCTGCTGGGACGGAACGCGCCTGGAGCAGGTCGTCTACAACCTGATGGACAACGCCATCCGCTACAGCCCCGAGGGCGGTCCCCTGGAGGTGCGGCTGCGGCGCGAGCAAGGCGCGGCGGTGCTGGAGGTGCGCGATCGCGGCGTGGGACTGGGGCCCGGGGGAAGCGAGGAGCTCTTCGGTCGCTTCAGCCGAGGCAACCTGATCAGCATCAGCCGCGTGGAGGGGCTGGGCGTGGGGCTCTACCTGAGTCGGGAGATCGTCATCCGACATGGCGGCACCATCCACCTCGCCTCCCGAGAGGGCGGCGGCGCCGTCGCCACTGTCCGGCTCCCGGCGAATCCCTGACAGCCCCTGTCAGGGACTTTCTGGCATGGTGGAGGGCGATGCGGTCCAGCCGGCTCCTTGCCCTCCTCCTCATCCTCCAGCGGCGTGGCCATGCCACGGCGGCGCAGCTCGCCACCGAGCTGGAGGTCTCGGTCCGTACGCTCTACCGCGATGTGGCGGCGCTGCTGGCCGCTGGGGTGCCGGTGTGGACCGAGCCGGGCCCCCAGGGAGGAATCCGTCTCATGGAGGGCTGGCGCACGCGCCTCGATGGCCTGACCGCCGATGAGGCGAGCGCCCTGTTCCTGTCCGGAGCTCCGCAGGCCGTCACGGACCTGGGCCTGGCCACGGTCGCCGTGAGCGCCAGGGCCAAGGTGGATGCCACCCTTCCAGCGGAGCTGCGCGGCCGGGCCGGGCGGATCCGCGAGCGCTTCCTGCTCGATGCGCCCGGCTGGTTCAGCCGGCCCGAGCCGCTGAAGGCGCTGCCCGCCGCCGCCGAGGCGGTCTGGGCGACGCGAAGGCTGGAGTTCCGCTACGGGGAGCCGCCGGGCAGCCGGCGCGTGGATCCGCTCGGCCTCGTCCTCAAGGCGGGCACCTGGTACCTCGTGGCGCGGCACCGACAGGCCATCAAGACGTACCGGCTCAGCCGGATCCGCCAGGCGGAAGTCCTGGCCGAGACGTTCCTCCGCCCCGACGGCTTCGAGCTCGCCACCTGGTGGGCCGAATCCTCCGCCGCGTTCGACAAGTCGCTGCTCATCTATCCCTGTCGCGTCCGTCTCTCGCCCGAGGCCCAGAGACACCTGCCCCGCCTCCTCCCGCATGAGGCCGTTCACCGGATGCTCGCCGAAGCGGGCCCACCGGACGCCGAGGGCTGGCGCACGGTGGAGCTCCAGATGGAGAGCGAGGAGGTAGCCGCCGATCAGCTCACGGGCCTGGGCGCGGGCGTGGTGGTCCTCGACCCCCCAGCCCTGCGCCAGCGCCTGTTCACGGTGGGCACGCGGATGGCGGCGCTCAACGCGCCGTGACCTCGTCCGGCAAGGTGTTGTAGCCGGCCTCTCCGTAGGGGCGGAGCCGCTCCAGCCAGAGCGACTCCAGCACCCGCAGCTCCTCCTTCAGGTCCGCGCCCGGCTCCTCCGGGGGAGGCAGCACGTCGAGCACCTCGAAGGAGAACGCATCGGCGCCGTGGTGCTGCCAGTCCTCCTGCAGCGCCGGGTAGGTGCGGTGCATCCCAGTCGTCAGCTCGAAACGGACGCGGTTGAGTGCGCCCGGCAGGTTGAGGCTCGAACCCACCATCACCTTGCCGTTGGCCCGGTTGCGGACGACGAACACCCCCATCGGGGGAGGCTTCTCCTTGTAGTTCTGCTTCAGCTCCGCACGGCGCGTCGAGCTGCCGCGCCGCGCGCCAGGATCATTCGAGGACATGGGGACCTTCTCTGTTGGGGAGTGCGGGAAAACCGCGCGCTTCAGCTCACGTAGCCGAGCGCGATGAGCTTCTGTTCGAGCCGTTCACGGGCGGCCGGATCGCTCGGCTCCACCCAGTTGAACCCCATCCGTGCCCAGTCGGGATCGGCGAGGTCCACCCCGAGTGAGACAAGGAAGCCAGGCTCGGCGATGAAGAACTGCTCGCGGAAGGGGAAGAGGTAGCCCCCTTCCTCCCGGAGCGAGGCGAGGGCCTGCGCGTAGGTGGAGAACCAGCGGTTGAGGAAGACGCTCGTCCCCGGGACGAAGAAGGCCTCCGCGTCGAAGCGGGGCCGCTCCTCCTCGCCCAGCACCTGCTTGAGCTCCGCCCAGGAGGCATGCCCCTGCTCCTGGGCAATGACAGCCAGTGCGTGCTTGCGGCGCACCGAGTCCTTACGGCTGAGCAGCTCGCCAGGAGACAGACGCGCGAAGGCGGGCAAGACGCGCAGCCGCTCAGCGGCCCGCGTCGCGCGCGACGGATCCGAGGACAACAGGTCCTTGAGCAGGAACGACGCTCGGACCTTGCATTCGCGGAGGCTGCGGGGTGTGGCGGCGCCAGGAGCTGTTCCCATGAATAGTCCCTCGTTGCCGGCCCTCACCCGATTGTGGGCCGTGGAAGGAACTCATCGAGAACACCATGTCGGGCTACCGAGTGAAGCGAGGGTGACGTCGTCTTTTTCGGGTACAGGCGCCCCTCGGCACCTGCCCTAGAGCTAACGAAGGACGCGGGAAGCTGGCAAGCCTTTTCCATGGAGGCTCCCGGTGTATGGACTTTCACCCCGTACTCGGGCAAACACCCGGGCCAGCTTCCCTGTACGTCCCGCCTCAGCACGCCTGGCCGGAGAGCGTGCTCCCAAGCACATGAACTCCAAACAACCGCTTCCCCCAGCACTCAATCTGCTGAAGAGCGTTGTCCCGCGCTTCGTCATCGACCGCATTCCCCCTGCTGTGAAGGATGCCGTTCCGCGCAACCTGGGAGAGGCCCTCCCGCTGGTGAAGGGCATGGTCCCCAGTGCCCTCCGGGAGCGGATTCCTCCTGCCATCAAGGAGCGCCTCCGGAGCATGATCGGCGCCCCCGGTCCCGTGGTGGAGGATGACTCCACCCCCGTCACCGACATCCTCGCGGCCCGGGGCATCCAGCTCCGGCAGCTCCAGTCATTCCGGCGGGAGAACTTCCCCCACGACGGGCCGAAGATGTGGCTCGACGCGCCGGACGCCGCTCAGCGCATCGAAGACAAGCTGCGCGCGGGCCTCATCACCGCCGACGAGGCCGAGCTGTGCCGCAAGTTCGCGCGCGATGGCTACGTCGTCGTGGAGAAGCTCTTCGATGACGCGTTCCTGGATCGTCTCTGGGACGCGTTCCTGCGCGACATCAAGTCGGGCCGCGTTCCGCTGGAGCCGGAGAAGCCGGGTGAGGACCGCTCCGAGTGGGGGCGCGTGCTCAACATCCACAACTACGTGCCGGAGATGGCGGAGCTGCTCTTCCACGAGCGCTTGAAGCAGCGCATCTCCCTGCTGGTGGGGCGCGAGGCCATCCCCTTCCAGACGATCCCCTCGTTCCGGGGCTCGGAGCAGCCGCCGCACTCGGACGCCATCCACATGACAACCTACCCGCTGGGCTTCCTGTCCGCGGCCTGGGTCGCCTTCGAGGACATCCACCCGGACTCGGGGCCGCTGGTCTACTACCCGGGGAGCCACCGGCTGCCCTACTTCCTCTCGAGGGACGCGGGCATCGGGCCCACGGAGTTCAAGGAGAAGGGCCGCAACCCGTACACCGCCAAGTACGAGCCCTTCATCCAGAAGAAGATCGACGAGCTGGGCCTGAAGCCCGCCTACTTCACGCCGAAGAAGGGCGACGTCCTCATCTGGCACCACAACCTGCTCCACGGCGGCTCGCCGCGGCGCGATCGCCAGCACTCGCGCAAGTCGGTGGTGTGCCACTTCTACGCCAGCAACGTCATCTGCTACCACGACCTCTCGGGCGATCCGGCGGGCGTCGGCGTGAAGGCCTGACCTACCCTGGCAGGAAGCCGAGGAGGAGCGCCCGGAAGGCCTCGGACGCTTCGAGGTGGGGCGAGTGGCCGACGCTGGGGAGGACCTCTTCGCGGACCTTGCCTCCCCGCGCCTGGTAGCGCTCGAGCATCGCCCGCGTCTGGCTGACCATGGGTTGAGGCGGGTACACCGCCTCCCCCGGCCAGCCCGGCACCGCCCCCAGCTTGCCGAGCATCCCGAAGTCGAAGAGGGACGCGTCGGAGACGATCTGATCGTCCGCGCCGCGAATCCAGAGCACAGGCGGACGCGTGGGGAGCTCCGAGAACGCGGTGAGGTCGCAGTGGCGAGGAGAGAGGGCGTTGTTCATCCCCCCGCGCCCCGGAGCCACTCCCGGCCAGTGCGGCGAGGGCACTCCTCCTCCGGGATAGGCGTCTTCCCCCACCGCCATCTGGAGCATCTCCGCGACGAGCACATCCTCGCGCGCGCGGTCCAACCGAAAGGGAGGCTTGAAATAGAACTGCCGCATCACCTTGCGCGGCGAGAAGTCGCTCTCTTGGGAGGCGTCCCCCGCGGCGAGGCGCCTGACGAACTCCGGGTTGGCCGATCCGCCGCCCGAGCCCGCGAAGTCGGGGAAGCAGGGCGTCCCTTCCAGGCCTCGGGTTCCGCCGAAGCCGTGGGGAGACACCGGAGCGATGAGGACCAGCGAGGCCACGAGCTCCGGGTGGTCGATGGCGAACTGCATCGCCACGCCACCGCCCGCGGACCAGCCGAGGAGGTGGACCTTCCGAGGCGACGGCAGGGCCTTCGGGTGGCGCAGGAGCGAGAGCAGGTCGTCGGAGAAGTCCCGCAGGCCCCGGGTCGCGTCGATGGGCGCCCGAGCCGAACCGCCGTAGCTCCTGAAGTCCGGCGCAAGGCACCGGTAGCGCGAGGGCATCGCGGCCAGGGTCTCCTCGTAGAAGCGACAGGACGAGACGTTGCCGTGCAGGAAGACCACGGGCTCACCGTCGAGCGGGCCGCTCACGAGCAAGTGGGTCTCGAGGCGATCCGTCGTGAGCTTCAGGGACGCGATGCCGGGCAGGAGGTTCATCGTGGCGACTCCTCGCCTCGCAGCGGACGGAAGAAGGCCCGCAGGTCCTCGACGAGGCGCTCGGGCTGCTCCATGGGCGCGAAGTGTCCGCCCTCCGGGAAGGGCGTCCAGCGCTGGAGGTTGAAGTAGCGCTCCGCCCAGCGCTTCGGCATCTGGATGATCTCCTTGGGCAGCGCCGCCACGGCGGTGGGCACCTCGACGACCGGCGTGCGCGAGTGCGAGGGCTTCCAGGGATTGTGCGCCGCCTCGTAGTAGTAGCGCGCCGCCGTCCCGAAGCTCTGCGTGGCCCAGTAGAGCGTCATCGTGGTGAGCAGCTCGTCCTTGGAGAAGACCTTCTCCACATTGCCGCCGCTGTCGCTCCAGTCCCGACGCTTCTCCAGGATCCAGGAGCACATGCCCACCGGCGAGTCGTTCATGGCGTAGGTGAGCGTCTGCGGGCGCGTCATCTGGATGTTCGAGTAGCCGCTGCCCTCCCGCTGGTAGGCCTGGAAGCGCTGGAGGCCCGCCTGCTCCTCGGCGGTGTACTCGGAGGGCGACGGGAAGCCCTCGGTCAGCACCGCGAGCGGAAGCAGCATGGTGAGGTGGATGCCGATGAGCTGCTCCGGGTACTTGTGACCGAGCTGTGTCGTCACCGCCGAGCCCCAGTCACCGCCATGGGCACCATAGCGCTCGTAGCCCAGCACCTCGCGCATGAGCCGCGACCACAGGTCCGCCGTGTTCCAGTAGTTCCACCCCGTCTTCGTCAGGGGCGTGGAGAAGCCGAAGCCCGGCAGCGAGGGGACGACGACATCGAACGCATCCCGGGGGTCTCCGCCGAACGCGGCCGGGTTGGTCAGCGGGCGGATGACCTTGTTCAGGTCCCAGAACGTCCAGGGCCAGCCGTGCGTGAGGATGAGCGGCAGGGGGTTGGGCCCCTTGCCCTTCTCGTGGATGAAGTGGACGGGAACGCCCTCCAGCTGGGTGCGGAAGTGGGAGAAGGCGTTGATGGCGCGCTCCTGCACCCTCCAGTCGAAGTGGACCTGCCAGTAGCGCACCAGCTCGGACAGGTAGCCCTGCTCGGTGCCATAGGCCCAACCTTCATTGGCAAAATCCCCGGGCCACCGCGTCCGCGCGAGGCGATCGCGCAGGTCGGTGAGGGTCTCGTCGGGGATGTGGATCTCGAAGCGTTCCTTGTGCATGACTCCCCCTGATGGACAGGAAAGCACGTTATCCCGGTTAGCGTGTGGGAGACGATGCACTCCGTGCGCTTCGTGCGCTCACGGGCCTCAGAACGGCGCGGGGCGCTCGAAGGAGAGCCGCTGGCCCGTGGCTGGGTGGCTGAAGGAGAGCGCCTCCGCGTGCAGGAGCAGGCGCCCCTCCGGGTGCCCATAGAGGCGGTCTCCGACGATGGGCGTGCCCAGGCCCAGGGGGTGTGCCGCGTGGACCCGGAGCTGGTGCGTTCTGCCGGTGCGGGGAAAGAGGGCCACGCGCGTGCGGGCTCCGCGACGCTCGAGGACCTGCCACTCCGTGACCGCGGCCTTCCCATGTACGGGGTCGTGGATCTGCCGGGGCCGGTCCTGGAGGTCCACGCGCATCGGCAGCTCGATGGTCCCCCGCTCTCCGCGCACCGGACCGTCGAGCCAGGCCACATAGCGCTTGTGGACCTCGCGCTGGAGGAACTGCCGCTGCAGAGAGGCGTGCGTCCGCGGATCGAGCGCCGCGACGAGCAGCCCCGAGGTGTCCAGGTCGAGGCGGTGTACCAGGAGCGGGCCCGTGGCGTGCGGATACCGGGCGCGCAGCCGGGCGAGCACCGAGTCTGTCACCGAGGCGTCGCGCCCGGGCACGGAGAGCAGGCCACAGGGCTTGTCGACGACTACCATCCACGCATCCTCGAAGAGGACGGGCAGCGTGTCGTCCACGAGGCTCGGCGGCGCGAAGGCCCTGGAGGGAGCGACCCGCAGGCCCTCCAGCATGAACGACAGCAGGGGCCCGCACTTGTCCTTGCAGGCGGGATAGAACGCGCCGGAGACGCGGCCGCCCGAGGACGGGGGAGCACCCCACCAGAACTCGGCCAGCGCGAGCGGGCGCAGGCCGTGGGTGAAGGCATGGGCGAGCAGCTTCGGGCCCGCGCAGTCCGCCGTCCCCGAGGGCGGCGCTCCGGACGTGAACAGGGCCCGCAGGGGACGGCGCTCGCCCCGAGCATTGGGGACGACATAGGTGTCGTGGATGCGCCGCATGAGCGCGCGGCAGACGATCCGCCGCAGACGATCGAGGGCTTGCAGACGCCGCTCGAGCCGTGCCCTCCCCTGCTCCACCGCATGCAGTTCCTGCTCTTGGGCCGCCTCCATTCGGCGCCGCTCCGCCTTGTCTCCTCGGCTCTCCTGATCGAGCGCATGGAGCGCCTCGCGCCTGCCGGCTTCCGTGAGCGCAGGCGCGGACGCGAGGGCCTCCCGTCGGGCGTGCCGAGCGCGCCGGTTCGCTTCATGGCGAGCCCGTAGCTCCGCGCGTTGTTCGGTGTGGCGAGCCTCCAGTGCCGCATGCGCGGCGCGGCTCTCACGAAGCTCCGCCGAGGATTGGAATGCCTCCGAGCGGGCGATCAGCCCCTTCACTGTCAGCTCGCCCGGAGGCTCCACCTGAGCACGCGCCTCGCGGTCGAAGAGTGGCGGGACGAAGCCCTCCACCTCCCACCGTCCGCCGAGCATGCCGGAGAAGGAGCGCAGGTAGCCGATGCGTCCGTCCGGCGCCTGCACGACCAGGACGCCGAACATCTTGCCGCCCTCGGGGCCCTCGAGCGTGGCGGTGGGGAGGCCGGGGGCAATGAAGCCCTTCCGAAGGTGCGCCTGCATCTCCTCCGCGGCCCGACGCGCCAGCCCCTGCGGACCATGCTCGTCCCAGGGGCTCGGGAAGGCCTCGTCCCGCTCGTGCGGGGCCGGCCGCGGCTCGAAGAAGGTGACCCACGTCTCCACGGGCTCTTCGTTACCACGAAACCCGGGCCACCCTTCCTTCAAGCGCTCAGCGCAAGGGCAATTCGCGGAAGAGGATGTCCTGCTCGTAGCCCAGGCGGCGCACGGCCTCCACGAAGCGCTCGGTGGCGATGATCATCGTCACGAGGTCTTCCATTCTGAACAGGTCCAGGTGGCTGGGCAGGGTGGCCGTGTCCAGGATGGGCTCGTCCGGCCGCTTCACCCCGAACCGCCCGCATTTCGTGCAGGGGGGAAGACGATCCGCAGGCAGACAGTCCGGATGAAGGCGTCCGCGTGGCAGCAGTTCCAACTCCAGGAGCGCTGGCGGGTTCTTCCCGCGGAAGCGCATCTCCGTGCGGCAGCCCTTCAAGCCCTGGAGTCCCTCGATTGTCAGGCGCGCCAGCGGCTCGGGCCTGATGAGCAGCATCCAGGAAATCTGAAGGCAAAGCGGACCGAACTCTCCCCGAGCAGCACCTACGAGAGGACCGAACTTGATTCCCGGCTGGAGCTGGACGCCAGAGGGCGCCAGGGGGCGTACTTGCTCGCGGAGCCGCTCGAACTCCGAGTAGTCCTCTTCCAATCGGGCGGAGTACTTCTCCTGCTCCGGGACATGCGACAAATCCACGGAGGGGAAGGCAAGCCCTGCCGTGGACCAGATGGCCTGGCACAAGGGACAGTGAATGCCAGGCAAGCCCCATTTGTGCTCGTCGTCATAGCCACCCGAATAGCGGGGATGCTCGACACGACGCAGCCAGTAGAAGCGCATGGAGTCTCAGGGGTTCCGGAATGGCGGTGGGTGCAGGGTCCAAAGCTTGTACGGGAGGATGACGCCGAACAGGCCGAACTCGTAGATGAGCTGTCCTGCATGCCGGTGTATCTCCTCTTTTGGGGCCCCGGGATTTTCGTTGATGAACTTGTCCCACGCCGCATTCCACGGGCCACCATTCGCGCCTCGGTGGATGCGCCGGTGCTCTGGCACCTCCAGCGGAAGGATGTACGCATCAATATCGATGCCCTTCTCGGTGAACCACTGCCTGAAGGCCTGCGGGTAGATATGGTGCCCCTCGTGGGGCTTCTTGCGGTAGGCCTCGGCTTCGGCCAGCAGTTGTTTCTGGCTGGGCAGCAGCTCGGACTTGGGTTGAGGTCCCCAGTGGATGATGAACACCGGCCGGGTATCACCGGACACTTCCTGGGCACTGCCCCGGTAGCGCTCGATTCCCGGCCCCGGACTGGGCAGCGGGGGAAGCCTGGTACTCGTTCCCCCTTGTCCCGGGCTGGTGGGCAATGGGGGCCGTAGATGGCGGGCGAGCACCCTCTGCCCCGCCGTCAGGCGCTCCACGACCTCACGGCAGCGGTACGCGCCACACTGGCTCTCATCGCACAACACCCCCAGGGTGCCGTCTTCGGAACAGAGCTGCTCGAACGAGGCTGCTTCCGAAGCCACCTCGCAGCCCTCGTCGGTGCCCTCGATGGGCCGGGTGGCTACACAGGCCGCCAGCAGGCAGCACGCCAAGAACAGGCACCACTCCTTGAAGCCGCGCATGAGGTTTCCGCTCCCTGGGTGGGAATCTACTGATACCGCAGGGATTGAGGTACAGAGGGTGGCCATGCACTCTCACCCCTGCCCCCTCCTGAAGAGAGAAGGTGAGGCTCAGCGCCAGACGTGCGAGAGAACGCAGGCGTTGAGGCCGCCCACGCCCATTGACAGCTTGCCCGCCACATCCCTGGGCGTCGGCACCTCGCGGTCGTAGGCGAAGAGGCTGTGCGCCTTGCCGATCTTCAGCTCAAAGCGGCGGGTTGCTCCGCTTTGAGGCGGCGGGAATCGACCCCGCATCAGAGCGGAAGCAAAACCCCAAGCAGGTCGCGCTGTTACCGGCTAACGCCTTGATCTCACATCAGATCGTTCCCCTGCTCTGTCCCGCCTCGTCCCGTCTCGTCCCGTTCAATTCCGCGCTGGTGGGTCACACTGGGGCACATGCAGCCCAACAGGGGCCCAAGAGGGCTCCTGTCCTTCCTCTGCTCCGAGCGGAATCCCACGTTCCTCAACGATCGTTTCCAGCGACGGCGATGCCCTCCTTCACGAACGCCCGCGCGATGCCAAGCCCCGTGCCTTTGCTTCCGCCGGTGATGAGCACGACTTTGCCTTTGAGAGGTGAATGCATGTCTGTTCCTTTCGGTGCGGCGGATGGTGCGGCGGTGAAAATTGGAGTCGTCGTCGCGACAGGGCGTCGCGTCGCGGTGCTCTCGTCTGGGGACCGGTTGACGGACTAACGCGCGGGCTCTGGCAGGGGCGATTTGCCGTGGCCACCCAAAGAGCTCGTCCCGAGAACCGCGCCGGTGTCACTGAGGGAGAGCACCTCTGGAGGGAAGCGGGCGCCCACGACCCCGAGGCGGGCGGCGGCAGCGTCGAGTTCCCTGACGTCCTCCGCGTCCAGCCGGACGCGCGTGGCGCCAAGGTTCTCGTCGAGGTGTTTCAAGCTCGTTGTCCCTGGGATTGGGACGACCCAGGGCTTCTTCGCGAGAAGCCACGCGAGCGAAACCTGACCGGGGCTCGCCTGGTGGCGGTCACCGATTCGGCGGAGCAGCTCCACGATGGGTCGATTGGCTCGGCGCGCCTCGACCGTGAAGCGGGGGAAGTTGTAGCGGGCGCGGATATCGGTGCTCGCGTCCAGCGGCGTGGCTTCCGTGACCGTCCCAGTCAAGAACCCCGGGCCGAGCGGGCTCCAGGGCGAGAAGCCAATGCCGAGCTCCTCGCAGACAGGCAGCACCTCGTGCTCGGGATCTCGCGTCCAGACCGAGTACTCGTTCGTGACGACGGCCACGGGCTGAACGGCATGCGCGCGCCGGATGGTCGCGGCACCCGCCTCCGACAGCCCGAAGTGCCGGACCTTCCCTTCTCGAATAAGGTCCTGCACCGCGCCGGCGACGTCCTCGATCGGAACAGCCGGGTCCACCCGATGTTGATAGAACAGCTCGATTGTCTCCGCTCGGAGCCGCCGAAGCGACCCCTCTGCGCTGCGCCTTATCTGTGCGGGGCGACTGTTGAGGCCGCAGACCTGCCTCGTGACCGGGTCAATTTCGTATCCGAACTTCGTCGCAATCGTGACGCGCTGCCGAAGGTCCGCAAGCGCTTCGCCCACGACCTCTTCGCTGAAGAACGGCCCGTAGAGCTCCGCCGTATCGAAGAGGGTGACGCCACGGTCGTACGCCGCGCGGATGAGCGCGACGGCCTGCGCCCGCTCGAGCCGAGGACCATAGGTGCCGGTGAGGTTCATGCACCCCAACCCCAGGGCCGAAACCTTAAGCGGCCCAAGGCTGCGGACGGCTCGCGCATCCGCTGACGTCTCGACGCCTTGTGGTGACGGAGAGCGCGTGGACGTCGCGCAGCCCGTCATGTTCGCCAGGATGGCGGCGCCAGCGATGCCGCCCGCGCCGACGAGGACCTCACGACGACTCGGCCCGGGACGCCGCTGGTCGGTCGCCTTCAGCGGGGCCTGGATGGCAGGCCTTTCTTCGGTGTTCTTGCGCATCTGTTTCTCCGCTTTCGGCCCGAGGCGGCTGCTGCCCACGGGGCCGGTATCGTTTCGTTTGAAGGTCACGCCGGGCGCGCGGTCGCCTGCGCGCACAACTTCTCGCTCAGCGTCCAGAGGTCGGCGGCCAGCTTCTCGTCCAGCGCCTGCTTGTTGGGCGTCACCGGACGGCGCTTAGAGACGTACTCTCCTTTGAGGGAGGCCGCCTCCGGCGATGTGGCCAGCCAGATGAGCGAGTCGGCGCCCTGCTCGGGCGTGCTCGAGAACGGCTTCGCCAGGGTGTAGACGATGTTCAGGAGGAAGCCCTGGTCTGAACCGAAACCACCGAACTGCGTGCGGACGGCGCCGGGCTCGAAGCAGTTCGCCGTTGCGGTGGTTCCGGACAGCCGCCGCTGGAGCTCCTTCGTGAAGACGACGTTCGCGAGCTTCGACGCCGCGTAGGCGCTTGGCCCCCAGCCTTCCACCGAGGTCGGCGTCCGCTGGAGGTCGAGATTGCCGCGGGCTTGCATCCCGCTCGAGGTCGAGACGACGCGAGCGCCCGGCGTCGCCCGAATGAGGTCGAGCAGTTCCGACGTCATCTGGAAGTACGCAAGGTGATTGAGCGCGAACGTCAGCTCAACCCCGTCAGGGCCCATCGTGGGCTTCTTGAAGGTCGCGCCCGCGTTGTTCACGAGGACGTCCAGTCGGTCGCGCTTCGACCGGAACTCCTTCGCGGCCCGCTTCACGTCCGCCATGCGGGATAGGTCGCAGAGGAGCATGTCGATGTCCTCGTTCCCGCTCACCTGCTTGAGCTCGGCGAGGACCTGCGCGGTCTTCTCCCTATTGCGGCCGACGATGGTGAGGCTGGCGCCGCGCTTCGCGAACTCGGTCGCGGCGGCCTTGCCGATGCCGTCGGTCGCGCCGGTGACGAGGATGACTTTGCCTACGAGGTCTTTGCTCATGGGTTGCTCCTCTGCGGGTTGGTGAAGCGTGAACTGCTGGTTGGGTCGCTGGCGCTGTCGCGCGCTCGCGATGAGCTGCGGCGCCGCTCCGCGAGGTGGGCCAACAGGGCGATGGAGATAGACGCCGCGAGCAGGCCCGCCATGATGGGCCACGCGCCTGGCTGGAGGTTCCCGGAGGCGTCGAAGAGCTCGGCGCCGAGGTAGCTCACGACAAGCAGCGGCGGCGCGTAGCCGATTATCGAGCCCCAGAAGTGGGTCCAGAAGCCGACCCGCGACACCCCGAAGAACCAGTGCAGAGGCTGCGGCATCCAGAGCATGAGCCGGAGGAGGACGACCATCCGGAAGGCGCTTCGCTCCAGGGACGCCTCGTACTTGCGGAGCCGAGAGGGGATGCGCGACGCGACCCAGTCCCTCGCCACAAAGCGGGCGAAGGCGAACCCCACCACGCTCGCGGCCATCGTTCCGACCATCGACAGCGCGAACGCCGTGGGCCACGGCCAGATGAGCGGCGCCGCGACGATGAAGACCGTCCCCGGGACCCCGAAGGGCTGCAGCACGGCGTACGCGAGGACGAAGACGAGGTAGCCCAGCGGCCCCATCGCGACGAGCGCGTCGGCGAGGGCCTTCGGCTCATCAACCCGAGCCAGAAGCCCGAAGTGGTAGGCGCTGGCGAGCATGAGCAGCACCACTAGGACGGCGGCGATGCGTGCGCTTCGGAGCGAGCGAGGCGCCGGGGTCATGCGCCGACCCGGTTGATGTCGGCGGACTCCAGGATGAACCGGTCCGCTCGTCCCTCGACAACGCCGAGCATGGCGCGGCCCAGCCGCTCTGACGTGGTGAAGAGGAACGGCATCGCGCGCACCAGCAGCGGCGTCATCAGGAACAGCGGCTTCAACAATATGACGCCGAGCTGATAGCCCCACGTCTTGCTCCGGATGCCGGGGCCCGGCCTGATGAAGCCGGGGCGGACCGCGCCCGCGTGCCGGAACGGCATCGCGAGCAGGGCGCCCTCGACGCGTTGGCGAACGCGCGCCCACATCCCGGGACCGCCCGCGCCGCCGGCGGAGCAGTAGCAGAACGACAGGCCGGGGTTGAGCCGCAGGAGCGTCCGCGCCCAAGCGAGCGTCAGCTCCTCGGTCACCCGGGCGTAGGCCGCCTCATCGAGGCCGACCGCGCTGATTCCGATCGCCCAGATGCACGCGTCGTAGCCAATGAGCTGGGGCTCGAGCGGCGCGATGTCGAACAGGTCCTGGACGAGGAACTCGCGCAGCTTCGGATGCACGACCCCTGTCGCGCTCCGGCTGATGCTGAGCACCGCCTCGACGTTGGGCGACACCAGGGCTTCGCGGAGGGCGCCGGTGCCCACCATGCCGGTCGCTCCGAAGACGATGAGTTTCACTGTTGTTTCTCCGTTTCCTTGATGGCCGCGACGAAACGGGCTGCCAGCAGGCGCGTCCGCTTCTCGAGGGTTTTCGGTGTTGGGGCGTCCGCGAGCAGGCCGTCGAGGGCGAGGAGAAAGACCTCGGCGCTCGCGTCGTCGCGCAGAATGGTCGCGACGCACTCGTGCGCGACCTTCCGATGCCGAGCGTCGAGCTTCGGATCAATGCGGTCACACGCCTCGAAGAATTCTCGGCCCATCGGCGCGCTGACCATCTCGGCCCATGGATCGAGTGCGATCAGGCGGCAGACCTCGAGCAACCGCTCGAGAGAGGTGCCGGGCCCAGCGGCTGCCGCTTTCGCCGCTGGGTGCCGCGAAACGAGCCAGTCCTCAAAGACCGCCTTGAAGATGTCCTCTTTGTCCTTGAAGACTTTGTACAAAAGCGTCCGAGAGAGCTTGGAGCGCTTCGCGATGTCTTCGAAGGCGGTCTTCGAAAAGCCGAAGTTGAGGAAGCACCACTGCGCGGCGGCCACAATCTTTTCGCGCCGCGCTGCTGCTTCGTCGTCTTTCAATGGACTTGGCACGTGGACCTCGTGACGTCTGGTTGGGGAAACGCGGGCGGGGCACTGCTGAACGGTGTTCAGGGAGAGCGCGAGCGCTGGAGTCAGTCGATCGCCTGGGTGAAGGCCGCGGTCGGGACGGGCGCGGCGATGGCCGTCTGCTCCACCTCGCGCCACCATGCGTCGACGGACTCCACCCTGGCCGGTTCGATGGGCTGACCGAGCCTCGGCATCACGAGGGGCGCGCCCGCCGACGCAGCCTTGACGAGCGTCTCGGCGGGCTCGTCCCAGGAATGAATCGCGAGATTGAAAGTGCCCCAGTGGACGGGGAGCAGCGCGCCTCCACCCAACAGCGCGTGCGCGCGGAGCGCGTTTTCGGCTCCCAGGTGAATGTGGCTGAAACCCGGGTGCCATGCGCCGACCTCGAGCATCACGAGGTCGAAGGCGCCGAGCCGCTCGCGAATCTCCGCGTACTCCGGGGTGAGCCCCGTGTCGCCGCTGAAGAAGACGGAGTGCCGAGGTCCTCGGACGACGAGAGACGACCACAGGGTTCGATTGCGTGAGACCAGGCCCCGTCCCGAGAAGTGCCGCGAGGGCGCCGCCGTGATGGAGAGGTCGCCGAGCTGAACGGACTCCCACCAGTCCAACTCGAAGATCCGCTCCGTCGGCACGCCCCACGCCTCCAGATGGGCGCCGACGCCCAGAGAGGTGACGAACGGGGCGCCGGTCGAGAGCAGGCGCTGAATGCTCGGGTAGTCGAGATGGTCGTAGTGGTCGTGAGAGACGAGGATGGCGTCGAGCGCGGGCAGTTGCTCAATCTCCACCGGAGCGGGGTGGAACCGCTTCGGGCCTGCGAAGGACAGCGGCGAGACGCGCTGCCCCCAGACCGGGTCCGTGAGCACGCGCGTCCCGTCAATCTCGAGCAGCACCGTCGAGTGTCCGAGCCAAGTCGCCCTCAGCCCGGTGTCCGGCGGGCGCCGCCACCCGTCCAGCGGATTGACCATGGGAAGCGGCGCCGACGGGACTCGTCGATCGCCCCCGAACAGGTACTCCGCGAGCATCGGGAGCATCGCCGCTCCCTCCTCCCCCGGCCCCGGGACCGGGGTGTTCTGGAAGGTGCCGTTCACATAGCGGGGGGACGACTGGATGCGCTCGAGGCGAGTGCCGCGGGCTTTGCTGCCAAAGACCTTCATGACGTTCTCCTGAGCGGCGAGCGGTGGCGACCACCCGCTCACGACATGGAGACGTTATGACAATAAGCGCATTTTTTGTCAAAATGCCCCAAGGATCGCGCCGAGTTCGTTTGCCGAGCGGCCGAGCGTGCATCGCTGATAGCCCGCTCCCTCAAGCAGGGGCGGAGCCGAGGCTGGAGGAGGAGAGCCCCGCCTTTGCCGCGACGGTGGAGGAGCCGAGGAAGGAGCGCACACCCCGTTCGGATTGGGCCGGGCTGCTGCGCGGGACGTTCGCCCTGGATGTGTTCGCGTGCTTGAGGTGTGGAGGCAGGCTTAAGGGTAGTGGCGTACGTGAAGGGAGCAGGAGGGGTGAGAGCGATTCTGGAGCAGTTGGGGTTGCCCACGGCGAGTGCGCACCTGGCCCCTGCGCGAGGGCCACCCCAGAGCGCGGCTGGGTAATGGCGGAGGATGTCACCGGCCGAGTAGTACGGATTACACCCTACTTATCGCATCAAACGGCCGGGGTGCCGCTTGCCTGCTTGCCCGCAAGATGAGGGGATGCCTCAGTTCCTGCAGCTACACAGAGCCGGGCGGCACCAGACCATCTGGTCCATCAACTGCGCGATCACCCGTGCGGAAAATATAGGTACATGGATAGGGTTCATACCAGTCGGGCCGGAGCGGATTACGTCATCTCTCTTGCCCGCTTGCGCCTTGGCCTGGGCCCCGGCGTGCTACTTCTTCACGATGGTCTTCCCGCTGATGCGCTTGAGTGTCTCGAGGATTTCCTTCGGCCACTCCTCCAGCGGGGGCATGGGAGGAATCTCGATACGGGTGCCCGGCTTCCGCGACCTGATCCACCACCAAGCCCATATCCCCATCAGGCTTACGTCCTCCGGATTCACCTCCTCCTTCATTGGGACCTCCACCACCTCTGCGTGTTGGGCGCAAACGACCATTGCGGCGCGATGCCGTCAAACGCCTTCTTCAGCGCACCCTTGCCGTACGCCACCCCCATACACGCTTCTGTCTCGGCGCGCGAGGTAGCGTCGACGAGGCCGTTCAATGCCTCGCGCTGAGCCCTTGGGAGTTCACTGCGCACCGT
Organism: Hyalangium ruber; assembly: GCF_034259325.1. Lineage (NCBI taxonomy): Bacteria > Pseudomonadati > Myxococcota > Myxococcia > Myxococcales > Archangiaceae > Hyalangium > Hyalangium rubrum. The sequence continues at coordinate 1,214,087 of NZ_JAXIVS010000001.1, forward strand.
GACGAGGCAGAGCACCTGTAACTGTAGCGCGAGGCAGGTCTTCTGCTGACGTGACAGCCCCGCTACAAGGCTCACCTTCCCGGCCTGCTGCGTCGCATCCTCCAGGGAGCGAGCGCACATCGCGGCATGGAAGCGGGCAGCCGCGTCCATCTCGTCCGGTGCAGGCATCTCTATGCCGTAGAGCACTGGCGCTCCCTCGGTAGCCCCGCTCGCCCTTGGAGTGTCAGCGCTCCACAGGCCCGGCTCGTTGCTGGGCGGCAGCACCCGCGTGTTGGGCGAACGAGGAAAGGGAACGGTGGCGGCGCCAGGCTGCCCAACAACCGGGGCCCCAACACCGGGACGAACAGGTGCTGGTGGAGGTCGGGCCGTCGTTGTGCCCCTGTGGTACTCGGAGCCTGCGGGCGAGGCGCAGGCGAGGAACAGGAGGGGTAACAGCCGACAGAGGTTCATGCGGCAACGGTACCAGCGTCAGCGGCAGAGTGGGCTTGGCGAAGTTCCGTGGGAGTACCGGCGCAGGCGGCCGGAGGGGACGGTTCGGAGCCCTCTCTTTCATCCAGTCAGTCGGCTCCTGTCCCCGGCCCTCCTCGGCCCCTCCTCTCCAGTCCTCGCACTCAACTTGCCCTCTATTCCGCCGATGCATGCCCTGTCTCGTTCACATTGACAGGTTCCGCGGCCCGCTCTCGCGGCTCAGCCATACAGCTCGCCCAGCGGTCCCGGCGCGATGCGCGTGCTGCCCTCCTGCCCGAAGGTGTTGAAGTCCGCGTCTCCGAACGCGTGGCCGAGCGTGTTGAAGAGGTTGGAGACCTGCCGGTTCCGGGCCGCGTCGTACTTCGGGTACACGACCGTGCGCCCGTCGGTCTTCAGACCCAGCGCGTTGCCGCCCACCACGAGCTTCGGCCACTCACGCGAGGTGGAGTGGTGCTGCTCGCCGTTGTCGGACATGAAGACGATCGCCGTGTGATCCAGCATCGAGCCGCTCGCGCCGACCTCGGGCGTGGCGGCCAGCGTCCTCGCCAGGTTCGCCACCAACTGCACGTGGCGGCGGGTGACCTCGGCGACGCGATCCCAGTTCTGCCCCGCATCCAGGCCGTGCTGCAAGCTGTGTCGCGGGATGTCGCTCACGTCCGGGCCGTAGGCCACGTCGAAGCCCGAGGTGCCCGTCGCCAGCACGACCGTGTTCGTCAGCCCGCCCAGGAGGGCCGCCGTGGCGATCTGGAACTGCGCCTCGAACCACTTCAGCGAGTCGGGCGGTGAGCCCGCGCCGGTGAGGAGCGGGTTGTCCTTCGGCGCCAGCGGCAGGTAGGGCCGCACGCGGTCCGCCATGCCCGCGAGCTGATCCTCCCGCGTGCGCAGCGACTCGAGCGAGGAGAGGTAGCGCTCCAGTTTCAGCCGCTCGTTGGAGTTGCCCCTGAACTCCGCCAGCGCCTTGCGCGAGTCGGCCAGCGCGAAGTCGAAGAGCATCTTGCGATCGCGCCCATTCGTCGAGCCGCCGAGCAGCGAGCCGAAGGTGCTGTCGAACGCGAGCGACGGGTTGACGATGATGCCCGCGGGCTTGCGGGGTCCGAGCGCGCAGGTTTCGTACACGATCGACACGCGCGCGGAGCTGGTGCCCAGGCGCAGCACGTCGAACGGTGCCCCCCGGCGCAGGCGAGGTGCGATCACCGCGTCGAAGGTCCCGCCCGCGCCGTTCACCGCGCAGCTCAGCCCGCCCGTCCCGCTGGAGTGCCCGCCGCCCGCGATGAGGTTCGAGAGCCCCAGCAGCACGGCGGAGCGGTTCACCAGGTCGATGTTGCCGGAAGACGCCGCCAGCGGCCCGAGACTGATCGCGCTGGCGAGATTGTCCCCCTCACGCACCAGCGGCGTGTCCTTGTACGCGTCCCAGAAGAGGCGGTCGGAGGTGTTGGCGCGTCCCCCCAGCGCCGCGCGGGTGCCCGTGCTCAGGAGCGCGCGGGGGTAGACGCCATTGCACTCGAGGACCAGCACCAGGCGCGCCGGCAACGCTGACGACTGGGCGTAGACGTCGTGGAAGTAGGGCGCGAAGAGGCCGGCGGCCATGCCCTTCAGGACGGTTCGTCGCGAGAACATGGCAGTCACTCTCCAGCCTGCGGCACACGCCGCGTCTTCCAGGTGTCGCTTGTCATCAGCGTGGTCAGCATCTTGGAGAACGAGCCGTTGTTCTGATCATAGGCCTGCTCCATCTGCGTCAGCGTGCAGGCGTCGCTCAGGTTCTCCGGGCGTCCCATGAAGTAGCGGAAGGCCTGTCGCACGAAGCAGCGCTTCACGTGCCGCGAGGTCGCCAGGCGCTGGCTCAACTCCACCGCGTCGCGCACCGGACCGTCCAGCGCGGGGTCCGGCATCGACGTGAGCGTCGAGCTTCCGTCCGGCGCGGTCCAGCCTCCGCTGGGCGAGTGATCCCGCGCGCGCAGGAAGCCCGCGTGGTTGTAGATCTCGAAGGGCAGGCCGAGCGGTTCCATCAGCCGGTGACAGCCCTGACACTGCGATCCGGCGGTCGCCTCCTGCAGGCGGCGGCGCGCGTTCTTGTCGGCGGCGTGAGCGCCGACCTGGGCTGCCACCTGCACGCTGCTGAGCGGCGGGACGAAGCCACACAGGAGGTTCTCGCGCACCCACTTGCCGCGGTGGACGATGGACGGATCGTCCTCGAAGTTGCCGCCGTGCGCGGCCAGCCACACCGGGTGGGTCAGCACCCCCGCGCGCTCCGTGGCAGGCAGCGTCTTCCAGCGGCCCGCGACGGTCGCCGGGAGGATCTCGCTGACGTTGTAGGGGTGCGAGAGGCCCTTATGCGAGTCGTATGCCGCGTTCTGCATGGAGGGCACGTAGAAGGTGCGCGTGGTGAGCAGGTTCGCCAGCACGTCCTGATCCTCTACCACCACCCGCGCGATCAGATCGTCGAACTGCTGGATGAAGGTCGGCTCCAGCGGATGGAAGTTGGTGAGCAGGTTGTCATACGAGACCGAGCTGATGTAGCCGAGCCCCTCGAGTTCGAAACGCGAGGTCGCCGCCGGGGACTCCTTGAACACCGCGGACACGTGCCCGTAGCCGAGCCACTCGCGGAAGAAGCCCGCGACGCCGTCACCCAGCCAGTACTGCCCGCGCTTGGAGCGCTGCTCCTCGTTGTAGTCCTGCACCAGATCGAAGCGCGGTGTCCCGTTCTGGTTGGCGTCGACGCCGCCCAGGTGCTTCTTGATCAGGGCGGTGGTCGTCGCATCCTGCGTGAGCGAGCCATCCTTCGCGGCAATGGCCACGTCCGCCAGATGCCCCTCGAGGGGCGCGGAGTAGTACGGCCACACGAAGCTCGGCGTGGCCGAGGGCGCGCGCCCTGCCAGCGCGTAGGCCAGCTGCGAGCCCAACTCGAGGCTGGTCAATCCCACGCGACCGTCGGCCGGATCGCCGCCCATCTCGCGGCGGAACATGGCGCCGGTCATCATCCACGCAGCGTTGGAGATCCGCGTGATGGAGTCCGCGCGGTTTCGTGGGGAGTAGCTCGGTTCCTGCGCGATGACCGCGGTCGCGAAGGCGGTGAGGTGGGTGAGCTCATCCTCGGTGGGCGGGCGGAAGAAGACGCCGAACTCGAGCATCTGGCCGAGGTGGAAGCGCTTGCAGGTGTCGCTCGGGTTCGCGTCGTTGAACATGCAGCTGAAGCGGCTGTTGGTGAAGACACGCTCCATCCGGTTGCCGTCCGGGTAGTTCATCGTCCACGGCGCGGCAGCCTCGCTGACCACCGGCAGGAAGAGCTCCACCGTGGCCTCGTCCAGCGTCTCGTCCGTGGCCCAGGAGCTGTACTGCTCGATGGCGCTGGGATCGAGCGGGTTGTCGTAGAAGCTGAACCCGGTCCAGCTGCGCTCGACCGAGCCACCGACGTTGCGGGTGAACTCGCGCCGGTTCATGCGGCGGATGCGCGTCGGCGCATCCGAGCGCACGCCTTCGGTGCAGGTGAAGAGCGCGGACTGATCGAGCAGGTTGGGCTCGGGCACTGCGGTCACGGGCGGCCCGCCCGTGCCACTGCAGAGGGGCATCCCCTCCTGGATCCAGGTCTCGAGCGCGGTGCGCTCGGCCGCGCTCGCGCGCTCATGCGGGGCTGGCGGCATCGGAGACGCGTCATCGCGCATGCGGATGAGCGCGCGCTGGGCGTTGCTGAGCTTCCCATCCATCGCCGAGCTCACCCGCATGTCGTGCAGGGTGCGCAGCGGCATCGTCGCCCCCTGGGTCGGCAGCGCGCCGTGACAGCTGGCGCAGCGATTGGCGAGCACCGACTGCACCACGCACGCGGCGCCCACGTTCCCCCCGGGCCCACCGGGCTCCCCGGGCCCACCAGGATCCTCTGGGTTGTTGGGGCCTCCGTCGTTGGGGTCTGGCTCGATGGAGCCCTTGCACGCAACGAGGCTCAACAGTCCGGCGAGCAGGAGGACGCGGTTCATCCGGCCAGTCTGGCACGGACCGCGGGTGAAATCGCAAGCGGGTTCTGCCAAACGGGCTCAGCCGGGACTGGCTCCCATCCTGATCAGGCGGCTGCCTGAATGCGGCGTTGCAGAGGGCGAGCGTGAGACCCACGCAAGGGGAGGTGGAGCGGTTGCTGAGGGTGGTGAGCCATCGGGTGCTGCGAAGCTCCGGCCATTTCTGCTCCCCATTGCGGAGGCCGAGCCGAAAGAACAAGAGGCGAGCGCACCGCCCGAGGCAGCGGCGAAGGCGGAAACGAAGAAGGAGCCAACGCCCCGACTGGATTGGGCAGGGCTGCTGCGCAAGAGCTTCGCGCTCCACATGTTCGTGTGCGGCAGATCTGGAGGCTGGCGCCAGGTGCTGGCGTATCTGATGGCTCCCTGTGGGGTACGCTCCATTCTGGAGCACCGGGGATTGCCCTCGCGGCCTGCGAAGCGGGCCCCGGCGCAGGGGCCAACCCAGCGGGCGGGGTGTTGCGGTACTCAACTCAGCCAACAGGCCCAAGCCCCCCAACCCACCGCGCCCCCCTTGCAACGGCGGCCTGGGCTGGCGTGTACCTCGAGGGGCTGCGCGGCCTCCCCTCACCACCGGGTTCACTGCTCAGTCGGCTCCTGTCCCCGGCCCTCCTCGGCCCCTCCTCTCCTGTCCTCGCCCTCAACTTGCCCTCTATTCCGCCTATGCGTCCGAAGCCCTCCTGGTTGCTCGGGGCCAGGAAGATGGCGCTCTGGCGCATCAGGTCCGCCGTCTGCTGTGGAGTGCGGTTCTTGATGATGACCAGTTCCCACCCCGCAAGGCTGCCGCGCGCCCGGAGCAGTTGCACCACCTGCACCGTGTCGCGGGCGTAGTTCCGGGTCATCAGCGCGATGCGGCGCCCGGCGGGCTGTGCTGGAGGGTGGAACACCGTGGGGTCCAGCCCCTGGTGTACCCGCGCGATGCGCAGGTGCGGGAAGCCGAAGCGCAGGTACTCGGCGTTGTCCTCGGACATGACGAGCACGGCCTCGAGGTCCGGGTTGTCCTGGTAGGGCGCACGCTCCCCCCGAGGACTCCAGCGTCGCCCGGGAGAAGGTGAGGTACGCGTTCTGGTTGAAGATGACTTGGCGGAGGCCCCGGGGGAGGCTGCGCAGGCTGGCGCCGTACACCTCGGGGAGCACCAGCACGTCCGAGGCCTTCAGCGTGACCTGGGCGGCGTAGGCGATGCGGGTGTCATGGGGAAACCAGGTGCAGCGGAACCCCTCGCGCGTGTGCAGGATGGCGGCGGAGACTCCGGCCGCATTGAGCAGATCCACGTGGCGATAGAGCGTGCGGATGCCTCCGATCGCCTCGTCGAAGTCCGGGCTCAGGTAGTAGACCGTGGGTGCTCCGGCCCGGCGAGAGGCGTCCACCTTCAGTGGTGGCACCACCGGGCCGCCATCCAGCCCCCGCGCCGCGCGCAGCCGGCGCAGCGCCTCGCGCGCCACCTTCCGGAGGAACTCCCGCCGCTTCCCCCTCACTGGCACTGCCTCTGGCTGGACCTCCCCCGGGCTCGCATGGCTGGGGTGCTTATCCGAGCCCACGCCCCGCCTTCAAGCAGGGTCATCTACGAGAGTACAGCAAGCACGTCCGTATCAGGTTCATCCGCCAAGATCGCCCCCGTGTCCGTGAGGTTGAATCCATAGGGCCACTGCGTGCTCTTGTCGTAGATCGCGCCTTTCAGGTTGGCGCCATGGAGCAAGGCCTCCGAGAGATTTGCACCGTGGAGCAAAGCGCCCTCCAGCGAAGCGCCGTCCAGCACAGCGCCTTTAAGTGAAGCGTTCAACAGGTTTGCGGATCTGAGTTTTGCATCCCTGAGATCAGCGCCGTCCAGCTTAGCGAACGTCAGCACGGCGTCGGTCAAATCTGCCTCGTGGAGAACGGCTCTTCTAAGGTTGGCTCTCTCCAAAGAAGCGTTACGAAGGCAAGCAGATGAAAACTGTGCGAACTCGAAATCTCCCCTGTCAAGGAGAGCATTCTTGAGGGAGGCGCCCACGAAAAGGCTCCCTGTGCACATCGCTCCGAACAGGCGGGCTCGATCGAGCTGAGCCTTGGTAAAATCGCACGGTTCAGCACTGCCGACACGACGGCGCATGAGATTGGCGCCCGTGAATAGAACTCCCCGCAAGTCCGCCTCCCGGAAGTTGGCTCCTCGCAAGCTCAGTTCCGACAGTACGGAGCCCTCCCACCGGGCCTTGGGCGCAATGAGGATGGGACCGACTCGCATCAGCCAGAACCACGCGAGCATCGCGCGAACCGTGAGGCTGTCCTTGACCTGCATGCCAGGACTTCCGTGGAGGCAACTCCCAATGGCCAGCGCGCCCTCCCGCAGCCAAGGCATCCGGTCCTCTCGCAGCGCCTCGGGACGGCGCGCAGGGTATCGGTGTTCCTCTGACTCGAAGCGGTCTTGAGCCCACGCCAGCAGTTCCCGCTGATATTCCTTGGCCAGCCCAAAGGGTGCATTCGGGTGCTGAGTCAGAGGCTCGCCGTTCAACATCTCCATCAGGAACTCGAAGGTCCGGTCCTCACGACTGAGCAGTCGTCCGTCGAGGAGCGGCTCCTCGATCTTCTTCCACTCCTTCTCTCTCGCCTGAGCGAGCGCCTTCAAGCGGTCCGCCCAGTAGCGGGCTGCCAGGTACTCCCGAAAGGTCTTGTGGCCAAACAGGAGTCGGCTGGCCCTCCCTGCTCTCAAGTGGGCCTGCATGCTCAGCAGCAGCCCCCCCTGGATCGCCTTGAGGGTATCCGGAGCCGACCGGAGTCCCAGCTCATCTTCGATGAGGTTTTCGATCTCGCGCTCGGTCAGCTCCTCGAGAGCTTCCTGATCGAAGTACTTGCTGCGCTGCTGGCGCTTCGTGGCTTCCCATGCCACCCGGCCCATCAGCCAGAGCATGGCATCGGGCTCGCTGGCGGACTCATCGAGCAGTTTCTGCTTCGTCAGCTGCTTGAGCAGCTTCTCGGACGACTCGGCGATGTTTTGATGGTGCTCTCGCGCGTCGTCGTGCTTCCCCTTGGCGATCTGCCAGAAGAATTCCTCGTACAGCGCAGCCTGGCTCGTGCCCTCTCCCTGGGTATGGCGGCTCCACGTCTGGGCGATCATGAACAGGAGGATAGGCGTGCCCGCAAGACTGTCCAGCCCGCGAGCCTTCACTTCCTGGAAACTCAGCCCTTGTCCTTCATGGGCCTGACGCCAGTTCCTGAGCCACTTGTCGATCTGCTCCTCACGCCAGGGCAGAATCTCGACCACGGGGATGTTCTTCAGGTCCTGCTCAGAGGGAAGTGCGCCGGGACGCGAGAGGAGAATGAAGCGATGGTTGGGGGTGGCTTGATCACGAATGTGCTCGAAGAAAACCTTCAAGCGCCGCTCATCGAGGATGACCTCATCCAGTCCATCGATCAGGAAGACCGTCCGCTGGTCCTTCTCGGGAAGAGCCAATGACGTGTCACTCGTCTTCAGTCCCACGTCCAGATCGCCTGCCTGCCGCTTCCATGCCCTGCGCACAGCCTTCTCAAGATCGAAGTCGTCACTGGGCAGGTCCTCGGCGCAGCGGATGAAGACGGGCAGGATGTGCTCGGAGGAAGTCTCCCTCCCCGTCAGGAACTGCTGAGCCCAGCGCTGCGCCAGACTTCGAGCGGTAAGGGACTTGCCCATTCCAAAGTCCGCCTTGACGACGACGACATGTTTCTTCGGCTCCTTCAGCAGGGATTCGATGAGCTTGATCACCGGCTCCCCGTCCTCAGAGCTGGCACTGGTGGTCCAGGCGTTCGGCTCGACGTACAGCTGCGTCAGGGACAGGAAGGGGATTCCCGAGTCGGCCCGCCAGTTGCGCCGCTCCACATTGCCGAAGATGTGGCGCTCTCCCCAGGTGGCCATGTCCTTGAGGAGCAGTTCTCTCAACAGGCGCCCCAGGTAGTCGCTGGACAGGCGCTGCAGGTACTCCTGGAGCGGCTGCCCTTCCGAGGTGCTCAGGGCTGAGCCTGCCCCGATTTTGTGGACACCCCTGATGAGTCGAAACACGAGAGGATGTGTCCCATGGGACGAAGGAAGAGGCGGAGTTTCACGCCCGAGTTCAGGGCGGAGGCAGTCCGGCTGGTGAGAGAGGGGACGAAGTCGCTGCCCCAGGTAGCCAAGGACCTGGATCTGACCGAGTCAGCCCTGAGGCTCTGGGTGAAGCAGGCAGAGGAGGCGGAGGGCAAGGGCACTGCTGGAGCGCTGAGCCAGGCCGAGCGGGAGGAGTTGCTGAAGCTGAGGCGAGAGAACCGGCAACTGCTGATGGAGCGTGACTTCCTAAAAAAAGCAGCGGCCTTCTTCGCGAAGGACTCGAAGTGAGGTTCGAGTTCATCGACGCGCAGAAGGCCCACTTCCCCATCGAGTTCATGTGCGAGCAGCTGGAGGTGTCGCGCTCGGGCTTCTACGCGTGGAAGCAGCGTCCGGAGTCTGCGCGCCAGCAGCAGGAGAAGCAGCTGGCCGAGGAGGTGGCCAAGGTGCACCAGGAGAGCCGTGGTACCTACGGCAGCCCTCGGGTGCATGCGGAGATGCGAGCACGGGGACGCAAGGTGAGCCGAAAGCGGGTGGCCCGACTGATGAAGAAGCAGAAGCTGGCGGCCCGCAAGAAGCGCCGCTCGGTGCGCACCACCGACTCCAACCATTCCAACCCGGTGGCCCCCAACGTGCTGCAGCGCGACTTTTCCCCCGACAAGCCCAACAGCACCTGGGCCACGGACATCACCTACGTGTGGACAGGCGAAGGCTGGTTGTACCTGGCCGTGGTGCTCGACTTGTTCTCACGCATGGTGGTGGGCTGGTCCATGAGCGAGCACATCGACACGAAGCTGGTGCTTGGAGCGCTGGAGATGGCCTTGGAAGGGCGACAGCCGCCCCAGGGGCTTATCCACCATTCCGACCGCGGCAGCCAGTACGCCAGCGCCGAGTACCGGCAAGCTCTGGCCTCCCGGGGTATCCAATGCAGCATGTCCCGCAAGGGCAACTGCTGGGACAACGCCGTGGTGGAGAGCTTCTTCAGCAGCCTGAAGCAGGAACTCGTCTACCCCACCGACTTCGCCACCCGGCACCAAGCTCGTTCCGAACTCTTCGAGTACATCGAGGTCTTCTACAACCGCAAGCGCCGACACTCGAGCCTCGGCTACCTGAGCCCGAGGGACTATGAACGGGCCGCACTACCTGATAGGTTGGCAGCATAACTCCCGTGTCCACTAAACCGGGGCAAGCCCATCTTCAGCTTCTCTTCGTTCTCGGACATTCCCGGGCTCCTTCACCACATCTCGGGTGTCCACGGAACTGGGACAGTCTCACCCTCAACTTGCCCTCTATTCCGCCTATGCGTATGCGTCGTGGCGAGGCTGCTCTACACCCAGGATCTGCAGATGTCCTCGCCCGCCGTGGTGGGGCAGTTCAACACCGCGGGCCAGCAGAGCCTGACGATGTACGCGGTGGGCTTCGGCATCAACAGCAACCTCTTGAAGAACACGGCGGCGGTGACTGGCTGGCTCTACTACTCGACCGACAGCGGGGAGGCGCTCACCCAAGCGCTGCAGAGCATCCTCGCCACCGTGCAGCTGCGCGCCGCCACGTGCATGGCCTCCCAGTAGGAGGCTCACGGCTGTGTGCGGGTTCGATCGCCCCGCATCCACGCAGAGTAACCCGCCGCTCTCAAGTCTCGACACCTGCTTGGGGGAGCGCCTGACACAAACAGGGGCCCTTGGCCATGTCCACGCGAACATATTGCTTCAAGTCTGATGATTGGAGACGCTCATCCTTTCAGGAGAATCCCTTGCATCGTTCTCGCGTGCTTCATCGACTTGCCGCCGTCACGCTCGCCGCCCTGGCCGGATGCGCGCGGGCGCCACTGGCTCCTTCAAGCCCTGCCGAGCATCAGGCGGTCTTGGTGGCCTCTGGGACTCAGACGGAGTTGGAGGACCCCGCGCTGGAATGCCGTCTCCATAAAGGACAGTTCCGGCAGTACGCGCACAGCCCTCCCCAGCAGCTCGTCGGTGCCTGGGAGACGGTCATCCCCAGGCAGGATGGGGCCGCCATCGGCAACATCCTCGGGATGCAGACGATGCACTCCGTCATGCTCCCCTCCGGGAAGATCCTCCTGGTCAGCGGGAGCAGTTGGCGCAACTTCTGGAGTGAAAAGGACCCCATCCAGTACTACCCGAAGTACGCAAACCCCGAGCCCCCGAGCGGCTGCTTCGCGTACGACGACCCCTTCAACAAGAGCAAGCTCGCGGCGTACTACGAGGTCGTCAACAACGCCGCCATCTATGATCCGGCCAACAACACGTTCTATCGCATCCCTCACCCCGTGCCAGTGGATGATCCCCAGAGCAAGGATCACTTCGCACCCAACGATCTGTTCTGCACGGGCCATCAGCACCTGCCGGATGGCAACGTCCTGTTCACCGGGGGCACGCAGTATTACTCGCCGTTCCGCACGGGGAATCGCTCGACTTATATCTTCGACTGGCGCAAGGAAGTGGAGATCTCCTGGCCGAAGGTCGACTGGCGGCAACTGCCTCAGCCGAAGAACGATCCGTGGACCTTCGCGGGCTTCATGGAGCGGGGGCGCTGGTACCCGACGCTCGTCCCGCTCCTGGATGGCCGGCTGGCGCTCTTCAGCGGCTTCGTCGATCTCGACCTGAAGAAGTGGCAGGAGAAGAAGTCCGACAAGGAACGGATGTACATGTTCGAGATCAACTCCTTCGTCGAGTTCTTCGATCCCTCCCGCTTCAACCCTGCGCAGCCCCAGGCGGCCTGGAGGTCCGTGGACGTCAGCAAGACCCAGAACAGCCCCTTCACGGTGGAGATCAACCCCGACTTCAAGCCGACCCCCGGCGTCAATAAACGCGGCCAATCAGAAGCTTGCGGTGATCGCTGCCAGCAGGAGAACAAGTTCGACGCCTTCAAGCTCTATCCGGTGAACTACCTGATGCCGGACGGTCGCATCTTCTTCACCGGGGAAGGCGACTGGGTGAGCTTGCGCACCTGTGACACCGCGTTCATGCGCCGCACGAAACACACGTACTGGGGGACCATCGGAGGCACGCCGGACGCCCCCACGATGTCGTTCGCCGCTGGGCCTGAGCGGGCCCATGACGTCACGTCCTACGGCACGTCATTCCTTGACCCCAACAACGGCGAGATGCACATCCTGGGCGGTCAGCCGACCTCCGCAGGGACGCTGCTGCCCATCAACTCGGTCAAGCACAACCACTTCGCGGGGGGACGCGGCAGCCGGCAGCTCGAGTCGTTCCAGATCTCCTCGGCGGCACCCGATGGAAAGTGGATGCCTATCGACAAGGACTTCCTCGGGGACGAGCCGCAAGACGACCGCACGATGCACTACGCCATCATCCTTCCGACGCGGCAGGTGCTGATGATCAACGGCGGGAACTATGACTTCTACGGGCCCGTCCACTACCCGCTGCTGTTGACGCCCAGGTTCCGAAAAGGGCGGGGCGCCGGAGAGCCGGAGAAGGTCCTCCTCGGCTATGAAAGGACGCGGATGGCGGACGCGGTGGAGCCCAGGCTCTATCACAACGTGGCGATGCTCCTCCCGGACGGACGCATTTTCGTGTCCGGCGGCAACACGTCGCGCGCGACGGTCCACCTCTCCACCAGCCAGGCTCCCCAGCCGGCCGACTCACAACCCAAACCTGACCTGAGCCTCGTCGAGACCGACGTCTATTTCTTCGACGACGGCCCGATGGCCAAGGGCCAGCAGGGGATGATGGTCGTGCCCACCGAGAACTGGACGGCGGAGATCTTCTCTCCCCCCTACATGTTCAGCGGCAATGACGCCCCTCAGGTCCGCATCGCGCGGATGGCTCCTGCCCAGAAGGTGGACTACACGTTCAGCAAGCAGATCGGCGGCAAGCCCTACTTCCTGCTCCGGGGCAACCGGGGCTACGACCTCGAGCTCGACAAGCAGCCGCCTCGCTGCGCGCGGCAGTGGGTCTGCAAGAACAACCAGGCCTGCGGGGATGGACAGGCGTGTACGGACGGCTCGATGTGCATGGAGGGGAAGGCCTCGCTCTCACTCATCAAGCTGCCTTCCGCGACACATGGCTGGGAGAACGGCCAGAAGTTCGTCGAGTTGCCATTCACGGAGCGCGACGGCGATCCCCAACGGCTCCGCTTCCAGACGCCGGAGCTGAAGAGCGCCAACGCTCCGCCGGGCTATTACATGCTGTTCTACGTGGACTGTCAGGGCAAGCCTTCGATCGCACAGATGGTGCGCTTCGACGACACCGCAAAGGAGCCTTGAAAGGTGAGGAGTGCGCCGCGAGCCTCTCCTCCTCAACTTGCGGCGCTCGCCATAAGGCCAGGGATTTCAAGCACTTAGCAGCCCTGAAAAAGAAAAAAATGCCGTGTCGCTCTCGTGCTCGCCCGTTCGACGCATCAGTAGAAGCCGGGTTCACGAGCTTGGCTCACACCCCTGCCGTGGGCAAGCCCAACTGCTCCAGTATCGCTCGCACTCCCCTGCCTGCCTTCACGTACGCCTACATCCGCCCCCTGCCTCCACACCTCGCGCAGGCCCACACGTCGAACTCGAACGTCCTCTTCAGCAACCCTGCCCCATCCACTCGCGGCCTCCTCTGCTTCATCCGCTCCTTCCTCGCCGCTGCCTCACTCCCCGCTCTCGCCTCCTCTGCTTGGGGGACCCAGCGCATCACCGCTGTCGGCTCGACCGGCGACCTGGCGAAGCATGGGAAGGATGGAGTTGGTGGCGGTAGCTCGCAACTCCATCCTCGCCGAAGAAGAGCGGCCTCACTCGAACGGCGGCGGCACGAAGGGGAATTCGTCCACGGTCAGCCGCGCCGGCGCCGGAACGCCCACGCCTCGAAGGGGCGTCGGACGCGCAAGGCCGTTGATGAACACGGTCAGCGTCCTCTCGATGACATCTTCATTGGGGAGCCGTCCCCCGACTCCCCCACCGGCCACCCTGGTTAAACGAGCGATCTCGATGCCGAGATAGCCCACCTGCGTGCTGGAGGGTTTCGTCGGTTGAGCCAGATCGAAGATGAGAAAGTCGTCCATCAGGAGATCAACCCAGGGATGGGGCACGGGCCAATCGAGAACGGAGGTCTCCGGCGAGCCTTCCTCGAGCATCTCGAACCCATCCAGCCGCTTCAGCCCTCTGCGCAAGGCCTCCCGGTACTTCTCGACGTTCTTGGGATCGAGCGCAAAGGCATCCTCCGCATTCCAGAGGTCCCTCACCTCGTCTTCACGCACCATGAACACGGTGATCTCCACCCTTCCCATCCGATCAATCCGGCGCATAGCCCCAGCGCCAGGATTCGAGAGGTCCAGTTCCGCCACTTCACCGACCGCCGCGAAATACTGCGCTTCGCCTTTGGCACCCGTCGTCTGGTGGGTGGCCCTCAAATACCTGTCGACACTCAGGTCCACGACGATGCTGAGGACGTTCTTGCCGTTGAAGGTGTTCACGCCCGGCCAGTCAGTCCCACTGCTCAGCTCCGTGTTGCGCCAGACCGGCATCCTCACCCGTGCTCGGTCGGTAAACAGCTGATCAGCCCTGGGCCCCGCGAAGACCTTGAAGTCAGGATTGCCACCCCCGCTCAGATCCCGGGTGTTCACGCTGATCTCCTGCAGAAGCGAGGGCGGCCCTTTTCCGCTCGAACGCGTGAACTTGCAGTTCATGGTCTGCGGCTCACGCCCCTTCGCCCTGCAGTCGATCCTGAACTCCTCGTTCGACACGCTTGCCCTGAACGGGGCGCTCGTGAAGCCCGTCACGGGGCGGAACCTGAGGCTGTAGTTCAAAGCCGTATCAAAGACCTCGTTGGGCGCCGCGGATGGACGAGAGCTCAGGATGAGCGAGAGCCTCTTCTTGTTCTGCTGATCCAGCCTTGGGAAGACGAAGACGTCCGTGACATCCGCCGACGGACGGTTCGTCACGATGGACCCATCTTTATGATCGGCGGCGAGGGCGCTCACCCCCACCAACAAGACAAGGGCCAAGCTGAGTGCGCGAAGCCCGCTTCGGCGCAGGGAACGTCTCAAGACCTTCTTCATGTTGCTTCTCCAGGAGTGAGGCTACTGTTTCCCAACGTCCGGCCCGGCGGGCGCCGCGAGCTCAAAGGTGAGCGAGGCCCAGAGGCTCTCCCAGTCCATGCTCAGCTCCTCCGGCGCCGCGACCATGTGGGTGCATTTGACGAGCCATGCGCCCGCATGCTGGAGCCTCAGCCGCACGCGGCCCTCCGCGTTGGTGCGAGCGGCGACGAACTGCTTCGGCTCGGCGCGGCTACGCGCGATGACGAGGCCATTCTCCAGCGGCTTGCCCTCAAACAGGACACGGAACGTCAGCTCCGAGCCCGCGGCCACGAGGTAAGGGTTGGTCTCCGGGACGATCTCCAGGCGCAGCCCGGCAATGCGGTCATGGCCCTCTGTCGCGCCCCTCCCCGCCTCGAGCAGCGTCTTGGCGCAGCGCGAGTAGACCTCGGAGACGCCCCTGCCGGTCTCGTTCCGCTCGGCACGAAGCCTCGAGACGTGCTCCAGTCCCTCGGCCTTCAGGTAGGCCTCGAACTGCGCGGCCTCCAGCCTGATGGGCCGACGCTTACCGCGGTAGGCGACCAGGTAGAGGCCATCCTTCGCGGGTGTCACACGGCCAGCCAGCTCCTGCTTGTCCTCGCCAGGCACAGGCTGCGTCCCTTCGGGACCCATCACCACGAACTTCTCGATGAAGAAATTGTCACGCGGGGCGACGGTTGCCTCGTACTCCTCCCCGTAGTGTAACGACAGCCCGACGGTCTCCCCCCTGGCCACGCGGAAGCTGCCCGGCTCGAGCCAGAAGTCATGGGCCTGGGCTGCGCCTGCGGACAGCAGTGCCGCCAGGCAGGCCGTTGCGAGACAGAGGGTCCTCTTCATCGTGCACATCTCCTGTCATGGAGGGGCCGCGCGGCGCTTCCAGAAGAGCTGCCCTCGAAAGCGACGCTCCTGGGAGTAGACCGCTTGCCGTTGTACGACGAAGTTCCGCACCGCGCTCTCGAGCGTCGCTGCGTAGCGGCGCAGGGGGCCGGGATCGCCACCGAGCGAGGCCAGGGCCGCCAGGGCTGCTTGCCTCCCCCCCCACAAGGCGGAGGTCAGCCCATGAGAGGAGAGCGGATCGAAGGCCGCCGCCGCATCGCCCGCCGCGGCCCAGCCCGGCCCGGTGGCTGGATCGAGCCACGCCGTGCCCGCACTGGTGAGCCGCGCGGGCTCGCGGATGGCGTACCCCGCACTGTCCAGCCAGCGCTGGATGAAGTGTGTCTCGGCCGCCAGGGTCCGCCACGCGCCCGCCTCACGCGTCACCTCGCGCGGCATCAAGTCGGGATCCGTGAAGAACGCGAGGCTCAGCCGTCGATCCGGCAGCAGGGTGGCGTACCACCAGCCCCCCGCCACCCCCTCGATGAGGGTCGCGGGCGTCGGCTCCACCGTCTCGTCGTGCTGTGTCACGAAGTCATAGGCCGCCACCAACCGGTCCGCACGCCGCCGCCGGGCGACACGCCGGGCGAAGACCGCCGCCCGGCCGCTGCAATCCAATACGAACCCTGCCTCCACCCGCGCTCCACCGGACAGCGTCAGCGACCAGCCGTCCCCGGCGCGGGTTGCGTCGGCGAGCGTGTCCGGCACCGTCTCCATCCCCTGAGCAGAGACGGCCTCGCCCAGCATCCGCTCGAACGCTCGACGGTCGATGACATGGCCCGGCCCCTCGGTGTGAATGATGGAGTTGCGCTGGGCGAGCAGCGCCATCCCCCAGGCCGCATAGGTGGCGTGAGACGGGCGATGCGGCCCGGCCTGGAACGCCTCGGTGAGCCCCAGGTCCCGAAGCAGCCCATGGGCCGCTGGGGACAAGGACTCTCCCGTCCGGGGGCTCTCTTTCGAGGCAGGTGCCACCATGATCACCGAGCGGCCCCGGCCAGCGAGCGTCAATGCCGCAGCGGCCCCGGCGATCCCCGCCCCGATGATCGCGATATCGACCCTCGTCGGCACGATTATTGGCACGCCGACTTCTTGGGGGCTGGGGTGGGGGTAGAGGGATCCTTGGGTGGCTCCTTCGAGAGGGCGGACAGATCCATGGAGCCGCGATCCACCTCGACATACAGGACCTTGGGTATCTCCTCGGGCCAGCTTGGATCGGGCGCGGCGACCTTCTTCACCACGAAGCCCATGCGATCCCACAAGTAGACCATCCGGTTGAGCCCGTCGGTGTAGCTCGCATTGGCGTGGTAGCCAATCCCTGCCACTCCACGCGACCATGAGACGCGGTTCTGGAAGAACTTGATCCGCTCGGCCGCAGACAGCTCGGTCCTGAGGACCGAGGCATAGAAGTCCTGCGGCAGGACATCAATGGGCAAGAGCGCGGGCCACCAGGTGGCGACGGGGAAGTCGTCGGCAATGTCGAGGGAGGAGTCGTCGTTGGCGCTGTTGGCGAAGTTTACCTGCTGGCAGCTGAAGGCATCGCACTGCCAGGGCAGCCCCATCCAGCGCGTGAGGTCACCCGGCATCTGCGGGGCGATGGCCGATGCTGTGCCACAGTGTCCGCCAAACGCCTTCTCGGGGGTCAGGAGCAGGCCCAGGTTCTGGATCAGATCGGGGCTTCGGCCGGTCGCGAGCGCGATCCGGAACGGCCCCCGGTACAGTTCCTTGTGACGCAGCGGCCAGGTCAGCTCCACACCGGGGTGGAATGCGCCGCCCGAGCAGGGCTCCAGCGCGGCGCGGGTCAGCGCCTCGGGCTGTTCGGCGAGGGGGACCTGATTCAGGCGGGTGATGTCGTTACCCGGGTTGGAGTTGAAATCGTTGATGAACTGTCCGGCCGCCCAGCACTGGAGAAGCGCGTACTGCTGCTTGGGGATGTGGAACCATCTGAGGGGCGAATTGTTGTAGTTGATGCCATCGCCCAGCATGTAGGGGAGCGCGTACTGCTGCAGCTCCTTCGAATGGGGGTTGCGAAACTTCTTGAACACCTCCTGCCGGCACGCCTCGTTCTCGGGGCTCGGGTCGGCCAACCTGACGATATAGGCCGGGTCGGAGAAATCACCGGTCTTGATCCAGCCCTGCTGCAGGTTGGCGGCGGAGGCCACCCATTCCATCAGGGCCATGCGCTGGAAGAACGGGTAGATGTACTTGGTGAACGACAACGGCAGTGCGGGAGGCATTGACCAGTTGGCCTCGATGTTGACATCGCACATGACGTCATAGAGCGAGATGAAGGGCGGGATGTCCGGCGCGAAATCAGGGCCGCAGCACGCCACCCAGCCGTTCTCCGCATCCATCGTGCTGCCGCCCTTCAGATGCACCTTCGCCTGCACGACACCATCGCACCAGTCGTCATGCCAGCCATCGTTGTCGGAGAAGTTGCTGATGGGGTTGTTCGGCAAGGCCGATGCGGAGACACCATCGCCAGGGAACACCAGCAGGCGGCCCGCGTCGTCGGTTTGGAGGTGGCCCAACTTGACCGGCATCTTTTCCCAGAAGCAGCCGGTCATGTCGAAGTCCGGTGTATTGCCCTTGGAATTGATATTGGTTCCAGAGATCTTCTTCGCCCCCGGGTTGATAACCAGCATCCTGGCACGCCTGGCATCGTCCGTGATGGACTGGTTGCGCAACTGGCCTGGGAGACCCGGGGCCCGCTCGCCGTTGTCGAGCGGATTGTTGAAGCCATACCAGGCCGCCTTGGTGTTGGCGACGTGGACTGTCCACTCGATGCGATGGCCATCGGCCACGGAGATCTCTCGAATGACCTCGCCTGCCTTGTTGAAGGCATAGACGCGAAAGCGCTGGACCTGCTTCTTGATCTTCTGCGAGCCGTCTTTGTAGCGGCCATCGGGCACCGGAGAGATCCCTGGGACTTCGGGTGCCAGGAAGTACTCCTTGCTGTTGCCCACGCGGCTGATCCCCAGGGGCGGGTAGACCGCCAGGCGGGCGATCTGGGTGTCGGCCGGCGCCGCGGTGCGAGTGCGGTCCACTGCCGCCTGCGCGATCCTCGGCAGCACCAGCGGGGAGAGAAGCGCACCCGCCAGGAAGTCGCGCCGTTTGATGTTGGAAGCACCCGACTTCGGATCGTTCTCACTCATCGCGTTGTCTCCATCGATGCCCGAAAGAATGGCTCCCTGTTTAGGCGAGCCGCCGGGTGCACGGAAGGAATCATCGACCATTTTTGGTACGCTCTGGCGACAGGAGGCAGGGCTGAGCACGCCACAGGAGCACAGGATGGACACAGGGCACTCGAGCGCCGGGCACCCTGCCCTGCTCCCGATGGGCATCGAGGTGGGGCACTGGCGCGTGGTGGGCTGGGCTGGCTGTGGTGTCTACGGGGCCGTCTTCCGCGCCGTGCCTCTCTCTGAGCCTCACACTCCTGCCATCGCCCTCAAGCTGGCCCTGTACCCGGCGGATCCGCGCTTCGCTCGCGAGGTGAAGCTGCTGTCCGGCCTGGCGCACCCCCACATTCCACGCTTCGTGGGCAGTGGCGAGTGGAGGCACCCGGCCGGCTCGCTCCATCCGTACATTGCCATGCAGTGGGTGGAGGGCGTGCCGCTCTACGACTGGGCGCAAAAGCAGCAGCCGGGCCCCGCCCAGGTGCTGCGGGTGCTGGCCGGGCTGGCGCGGGCCCTGGAGGCCTTGCATGCCCAGGGTGCGTATTCCGGCGAAGCCGGACACCCGTTCCGGAGCAAGCCGATCACCGATTCCGGCAAGCCGATCACCGATTCCGGGCAAGCCGATCACCTGCGTGACGACGCTGGAGTTCTCTACTTCGCCGCCTTCTTGGCCGTGGTCAAACTCTCGGCCTTTCGAATGGACTCACCGCCGAGCTTGAGGCGGTGGGCGTTGTGGACGAGCCTGTCGCAGATGGCGTCAGCCAAGGTGGCGTCGCCGATGATGGCATGCCAGTCCTTGGGCTCCAGTTGGCTGGTGAGGACGGTGGAGCCGAGCTGGTAGCGGTCGTCGAGCACTTCGAGCAGTTCCTTGCGCTGCGCGGCGCCCAGGGGCTCCAGACCGAAGTCGTCGAGGATGAGGACCTGAGCCTTGGCGAGCCGGTAGCAGGTGGGGGTAGGTGCCGTCGGCGCGAGCCTGAGCCAGCTCGTCGAAGAGCCGGGAGGTGCGGCGGTAGAGGACGGAGTAGCCCTCGCGGCAGGCCTTCTGCCCCAGCGCACAGGCCAGGTAACTCTTGCCCACGCCGGTGGGCCCGGTGATCAGGACGTTCTGGTGGCTGTGCACCCAGCGGCAGGAGGCCAGGTCCAGCACTACGGTCTTGGACAGGCCTCGGGCGTGCGAGTAGTCGATGTCCTCGATGCAGGCCTGCTGCTTGAGCTTGGCGTTCTTGAGCCGCTGCTGCAGTTGGCGGTTGTCCCGGTGCAGGTGCTCGGCGTCCACCAGCAGGCCAAGCAGATCCGCTGGTGCCAGCTCCTTCTCCTGGGGCTGCTCCAGCCAGCGCCGCATGGCCTTGGCCATTCCGTTCAGCTTCATCGCCTCGAGCTTCTCGAGGGTCTGCTCTACAAGCATGGGGGTCTCCGTGGCAGCCTTCAGGGGCTGCGGGTGTGCGGCCTCGTTGTCGTCGCGGGCGGCCGGCGCGCACGCTGCGCGACGGCCGCCCCCTGAGCACCGTGAGGCCACCAGCGGTGCTCAGTCAGCACTTCAGTGGTAGTAGTCCGAGCCGCGGACGTTGCCGTGCGCAGGCAGGGCCATCAGTTGCGGCTGCTCCGGGGTCGGCTCTCGGTCCAGGTTGTTCTTCAGGATGGCGGCCACGCTCTTGTAGCTGCATGCCCGCAGCCCCAGCGCCCGCGCGCACGCCGCTTCAATCCGGGCCGTCTCGTACTTGCGGCTCAGGTGCAGCACTCCCAGGCAGGCGCGGAAGCCATGCTGGGCATGCACCCGGCGCCGCATTATTTCCTCCACCAGCGCGGCGGTGGCAGGGCCCGTCTTCTTGGCCCACTCGATGAGCCGCGTGGGTGTCCACTCCGCCTGAGCTTGGTGCGCCTTGGGCATGTGCTCGGGCTGGGTGGTGTGCTTGCCCTTCTCGGTGCTGCGAGGGTGCGAGGTGACGCGGCGTCCGCTCAGGAAGAGCTCGACGACGGTGGCGGTGGCGCGTAGGTCCATCTGCTTGCCCACCAGCTGGTAGGGCACGCTGTAGAAGTGCTCGTCGAACTCCACGTGGTAGTCGATGTGCACCCGAGGCCGCGCCCACTGGGCGAACTCGTAGCGCCGAGCGGGCAGAGGCCGCAGCGCCGCGCGCTCCAGCTCCTCGAAGACTTGCCAGCGCGACTTCTTCAGCTTCTTCATCGGCCGCTGGTTCAGCTTGTCCACCAGTGGCTTCACCGCCTGGCGCAGCTCCTCCAGCGAGAAGAACGTGCGGTGGCGCAGGGCGGCCAGAATCCACCGCTCTGCCAGCAGCACGCCTTGCTCCACCTTGGCCTTGTCCCGGGGCTTGCGCACCCGCGCCGGTACCACCGCCGCGCCGTAGTGCCGCGCCAGCTCCGCGTAACTGGGGTTGATGTCCGGCTCGTACAGGTCCGGGCTCTTCACCCCGCTCTTCAAGTTGTCGGGCACCCACACCTCGGCCACTCCGCCCATGAACTCCAGCGCCCGGACGTGGCAGCCCACCCACGTCGGCAAGTCCTCGCTCAGCACCGGCTCGGCGTAGGTGAGGTTGCTGGCTCCCAGCACCGCCAGGAACAGCTTGGTCTTCGTACATTGCCCGCTGGTCGGATCGACCAGGTCCACTCCATCCCCGCTGAAGTCCAGGAACAGCTTCTCGCCTGCGCGGTGCGTCTGCCGCATCGTCACATTCAGTGTGCTCGCCCACTGGGCGTACCGCTCGCAGAACTGCGAGTACTGGTAGCACCCCCGGCTGCTCCGTCTTGTACTCCTCCCACAGCAGCTGCTTGGTGACGTGCTTCTTGCGCAGCTCCAGGTGCACCCGCGCCCAGTCCGGCTCCGGCCGGTTGCGCGTCGGGTGCCCCTCCGTGGAGAACAGTAGCCGCGTGAGCGCCCCGTCCTCGTCCAACTCCGCCGGCAGCGGCCAGCTCAGCTTCGCTACCTTCACCCGGCCCAGGTACCCGCTCACCGTGCTCGGCGAGAGCGAACAACTGCGCGCGATCGCCCGCGCGCTCATCCCCAGTTCCAGGTGCAGCCTCAGTATCTCTCTCAGCTTCCGCATGGACAGCCTCTCTGCCGCCACAGCCCCTCCTTGTTCGGGAGGCGGTGTGCTCGGCTCTCTGTCCAGCGTCGTCAACGCTCCGGCTCTACCTTCACCCTGAGCTTGCTACAGCCCTGTTCCGGCCTGGGTCACCCTCCAAGCGGGTGATCGGCATGGTCGGAATCGGTGATCGGCTTGCTCCGGAACAGGTGATCGGCTTGCTCCGGAATCGGTGTTCGGCTTGGCCCGGAATCGGTGATCAACATGGCCCGGAGCACGCATTCTGGCCGAGAGCAGCCCTCGGTCTGTCCAGCGCGAATGGAACGGCGCTGTCGGTCGCATTCGCCAGCCGTCGCCTGCTCGGTGCGTATAGGCGGATAGAGGCCATGTTGCGGGTGGGGGTGGGAGCGCAGGTGCCGAGGAGAACCGCTGCCAGGGGCCGCCCGAGCCGTGCGCCAAGCGTGTGGACAGGCCGCGCAGCCCCTTGAGGTACACGACTGCCCAGGCCGCCCTCCCATGGGATGCACGGTAGGGGACTGGGCCTTCTGGCTTTGGGGAGGCGTCAGCCTCAACACCCCGCGGCCTGGATTGACTCTTGCGCCGGGGCCAGGCTCTCACCTGCCGTGGGCAAGCCCAGGTGCTCCAGTATTGCTCGCACTGCCCTGCCTGCCTTCACGTACGCCAACACCCACCGACTGCCCCCACACCTCACGCAGGCGAACACGTCGAAGTCGAACGTCCTCTTCAGCAACTCTGCCCCATCCACTCGCGGCGTCCTCTCCTTCATCCGCTCCTTCCTCGCCGCTGCCTCACGCCCCGCTCTCGCCTCCTCTGCTTGGGGGAACTCCCGTCCGCGGATCATCCGCGACTTCATCGGACCAGTTCAGGGAATGCGAGGTTCCGAAGCTCGGGCTCGGGGGTGTCTTTGTATCGCTCGAAGACTTCCTTGGATTGCTTCGCGATGTTTCCCAGCTTGCCCTTTCCCGCGAGCGCCTTGAAGTTGCTGATCCGCATCCTCATGCTGCCCGGCTTGATTCCCCGCCGCTCCGCGATGGTGTCCAGGTCGAACGGGAGCAACGCCGCACCGAATCTGTACAGGTAGAAGGCGACGAGATCGTCAGCCTCGCTCCAGGAGTGTCGCTCCTCTCCTGACTCGAAGATGGAGAGTAGGTCCGTGATGATGCTGGTGGGGGGCTGCTGCACCGCCGGTCCGTTGGCGGGCGGGGGCTCCGCGCGCGGCTCACGTTCCACGTCATCCACGATGAGAGGAGCCAGCACGTCCTTCTTGTTCAGGACGTGCTCGACAAGCGAGACGGCGGCCTGGGCGGCAAAAGCCTGCACCCTGTCCGTCTTGCTTCCGTCGCCCCAGTCACAGAGCGCCTTGACCAGGAGGACCTCAACGCTCTGGCGAGCTGTCGCGGCGTAGAGCCCAGCGCCCTCCATCTCCCCGGCGACCGCTTGAGGAAAAGCCTCGATGAGGCGCCCAAGGAACTCCTTGCTGTCGACAAGCTTCTCGCCCGAGAGCATCACTCCTTGGAAGACATTCACGAACTCTTCGCCGCGGGCGAACCTCCAGTCCGCCCTGCGCGTCCGGAATCGCTCGGACAGCAGCGAGCCACAAAGGATGGGCTGCGCGCGGTGAGTCACCTTCATGTCCACCCGCTGCAGTTCGTAGGGGGTGACGGATTCGGCGATGATCACATCTCCGAGCCGCTGCTTCTTGGGGTCGAGACCGAAGGCGATCCCGACGGATAGGACGACCTTGGGCTCCAATTCGTTGAGGGCATCGTGGATCGTGAGCGCGGCCCCATGACGAGCCTGGCTCCCCGCCGTGCTCTCCACATGGGCGACCGGGTAGCGGCCGAGCCGGCCGAGGCGGTAGGTGACGCGGTGAATGGCTCCTTCGACCAGTCCTTTCCGTCCAGCGAGAGGAGCCATCCTCAGGTGAAGCGCCTTCCGTTCCGTGTCCGTCGACGTCAGCAAGAGCACCTGGACCTTGTGCCGCTGCAGAAGCGTCTTCAACTCAGCCGTGGAGACGTCCTCGTAGGGAGGCTGGGGTTCCAGAACCGCGGTGGGGACATGGTTGTAGACACACTCACTCCCCAGGCAAATCTCCTGGACGAACCGAGCACCGAGCATCGCCACCATTGCGTCGAGCTGCCCCCGCTCCGCATCCTTCAAGAGCCGTAGGAGCGAATACTGCGGGATGTCGAGAACGAGCGAATAGCTCCTGAGACCTGCGCGGCTCGGAACCGTGAAGTGTGCACCGTAAGTCACGCTCAGTGCGTTCGACAGTCCCGGCCAGTTCTCGAACGATTCCGGAACAGCGAGTAACAGCCTCGGTAGAACCGTGCCCAATAAGGAAGGATCATCAGGAGCTTGATTCACGGGGCCACTCTACCTGTACTCAAGAGAACGAGCACTCGTGCAAGCCTTCCGAGAGCCCTGGGTGCCGACTGGGACGAGAGGCGCTCGTCGTCCAGCCTCGAAGCTTCACGGCAGCGAGCATGACGCCGCAGCTCTGTGAGGGGCACAGCGCTCCTGGGGTCGCCGCCACCTGCACGGCAGATGCAGAGACAAGTTCGAAAAGCCCGCAGGCGGAACTCGTCCTCCGTCGTTCTTCAATGGGTATCGCTAGCAGCCGCGACGTGACATCGCAGACGGAAGACTGGCTGCACGCGACTCCAGGAGCACTGTCCACTCCAGCACGTTCCGCACGGGCTGTGAAAACTCCTGCAGGTAGGTTGCTCTGGCCCGCGCTTCACGGTGCGGGCTTCGGCGCCGGCGGTGGGGGCGGCCTGCGGCCCGTGGGCGTCGCGGTGGCGGGGCTCGACGTGGAGCATAGGAAGGACAGGAGCCCTCTTGGACGTAGCGGGCGGGAGCAGAGCGGGAGGTGAGGGACGCTGACGGGGAGCCCATGAGCCGCACTCCGGGCCGGCGCACAAGCCTTTCATCTCCAGCAGACACACGCCTGCCCAGCCCAGCCGCCTTCCCAGGAGGAGCGCGGCAGGGGCCTGGTTCTCTTGGCTGGCTGTGGCGGCTTGTGCTTCAACTTTCTCTCCGGCCACCACCCCGCGCATTGCCCGGACGATGCTCGAGGTGCGCAAGCATCTGAGTGAGACGACCCAGCGGGAGCTGGAGGTGCTGTTGCTGAACCTGACGGGGACCCGGATCCTCCAGGGAATCTTCTCGCGAGTGGTGCGGGTGGGCCCGGAGCCAGCGGCGCGTCCCCTCGCGAGAGGGGAAATGCACCGGGGGGAGGCTCCAGCCTCGCGACAGCCCGGGCCGCGCCCCGCTGCCCCCGCCCCTGAGTCGCTGGCGCCTGCTCCCGCAGCGGGTGCATTGACGCCATCGCCAGGCCTGGTCCAGGCGCTGACAGGTAACAACCCAACGCGGCCCGTGACAGCAGGTCCACGCCTGCCTCAGGATGTCGCTGTCAGCCCGAATGTGCCCAAGCTGAAACCCGCAACCCGTCCTATCGGTCCCAGTCCCAACCAGAACGCGCAGCTTCAGGTGGACATCCAATACCTGGATAGCATGGGCGCCAAGAACATCCGGGTGAACCAACAGCAGGTGACGGTGCGCGACGGCCAGCGCGTTGGAATCAATCGGCCGGACATGCAGTTCGACTATAACGGCCGCCGCTACCATGTGGAGTACGACACCCCTATGTCAGGCCGTGCCTCCGCCCATCAGTCGCGCCTCAGGTCCAATGACCCGAACGCGGAGATCATCCTCTTGATCGTGCCCTGAGGGGCAAGGCACAGCGAATGACCGAGCACCTGAAGGGCCTGCTGCTGGATGACCGTTGGGCGCCCGTCACCTCGGAGATGGGCTTTCTGGAGGCCCGCGCGGAGTATGCCGCCCGCGCCTTCGCGGCCTGGCACACAGAGCTGATGACGCCACGTGGCATCTCTGTGGGGATGCGCCCGATTCACGGCAGCTTGGAGCAGGCGCTCTCCGCCTTGTTGCCGCTGACCCGTCCGGAGACGCGGCGGGATCTTTTCATTCCGACGCGCAGTTCCTGGACGGCGTACGTCGAGAACGGGTGGGGCGGGACCGATGCGGCGAGCGTCATGCGGCACATGGCGCGGACGCTCGGTTGCCGTGGGCTGCGAGTCGTGGCCGTGCCTGACACTTACCGTCAGGCCAAAGGCCGCTATGGTGCCGTGATGCTCGAGGTGTACGGCCCGCACCAGACAACCTGGCTCAACTACGTGCGGGCTGTGAGCGCGTCCAATGATGGGGGCCGCTGGGTCTTCGAGCAATTCGGCGAGCCCTTCTCCTTCGAGAAGGTGGAGCAGTACCAGGCGCGCCGGGTGAGGGACCGGTTCACCTTCGACATGCTTAAGCAGTACCTGCATCACCTGGGGCTGGCACCCTTCGAGGAGGATTTCTTCCTGCCAGAGGGCGCCCCCGCCTGGCTGGTGGAGAAGTCAGGTCCGGTAGCACCCACGCATGAGGAACTCACCCTGGCCCAGGCCCGGGAGAACTTCTGACGCAGGGGCCTACCCGACGCAGTGAACGCCTCTGCGCAGCGGTGGCGGGTTCGATTCCCGCCGCCTCCATCCCGAGAAGCCCAGCAATCTTAACGGGTTGCTGGGTTTTTCTTTGTCCTCGTTTTCTTCATGTGACCTCAGTGTGCCCCTCTGGCGTCTCTAGCCCAGAGCGGCGCGCGGCTGGGGGATGGGACGATCCAGTTCCTGCACCGCGCTCTCGCGCGCCTCGGGCGACAGGTGCGCGTACCTCATGGTCATCTCGATGGTCGCGTGGCCCATCAACTCCTGGATGACCTTGAGAGCAACGCCCCGCATCGCGAGGTGGCTGCCGTAGGTGTGCCGCAGGTCGTGCCAGCCGATGGAACCCTCCGGGCGGCTGACTCCTGCCCTACGCAGCGCTCGCAAGAGCGGGTGCTTGGTCATCCCAGCGGTGAGCGGGCGACCGTCCGTCTGGCAGAACACGTAAGGGCCGCACAGGTGGCGGTGTGCCTTGAGTGCTTCCACCGCCGACGTGGGCAGGTCCACGGTCCTTTCCCGTCCACCCTTGGGCAGTCCCACCACGCCGCGCCAGATCGTTCGGCGCACGTTGAGCTTGCCGCGCTGCAAGTCCAGGTCTGCCCACTGGAGCCCGATCAACTCGCCAAGCCGCAGCCCCGTCTTGAGCGCCACGAGGATCAACGTCCGCCACTCCGGCTCAGCGGCATTGCTCATGCGCTCGGCTTCCTCGAAGGAGAGGAAGTCAAAGGCGGGCTTGTCCGTCTTGAACAACTTGACGCGCGGGACGTGTTGGAGCACGCCCTGTTCTTGAGCCAGTGCCAGCAACTTGTGCAGGACCGTCAGAACGTTGTTGATCGACTTGAGGGAGAGCAGCTTCACCGCACCGGAGCCCTTGCGCTTGAGGAGGGCCGCCCGCGTGGGAGCTTCCTTCCGTGCGCGCGCCCCCGAGGGCTTCTTACGCATGGCCGCCTTGAAGTCTTCGATCTCCGCTGGACCGATGGCATCAAGGGTCATGTTGCCGAACGCGGGGATCAGATGATCATCCAGGATCTGCCGCTTGGTGACGACGCTTGAGTGCTTATTGTTGTTCTCGCTGTACGTCAGGAAGCGCGGGACGAACTCCCCGAGGGTGAGAACCCGACCCGCGCCGTTCTCCTTTCCGAAGGTTCCGGTCAGGAGTGCATGGCGGATCTGGCGCTCGTACTCTTCAGCCCCACGGCGGGTGTTGATGGGCGAAGCCTTGCGGATGCGCTCCACCCTGCCGCTGGGGTGCTGGTACTTGACGTCCACCCACCACGCCTCTTGCACCTTGCCCTCCTGGGTCTTCCACTGCCGCAGTCTGACGCTCATGGCTTCTTGTCTCCGAGCGCAGGCCTGCTGTTACCGGGGCGCCATGTTAGCAGCGTGTCCCGATGGATGCGGAGGATTCGACCGAGGCGAGCAACACCGGGCACCTGATCGAGCCGGATCGCCTCATAGAGAGTCTTCCGGTTCACGCGCAGCAATTCGGCGGCTTCCTCCACGGTGAGAAAGGCGGGCGCGTTGCTCGCGGTCAGAGGGGGCGCGCTCATAGCTGATCCCCCGCCAGCATCGACGCGGCGGATCGCGTCGCTCTGTTTCGTTGATGGTTCTGTGTCTCGTGTTGCCCCTGCATGGGTGAAACGCTCCCGACTGCCGAGTGTCCGACGCTGCGGGCCTGTCTCCAGGACGCGCGGCGCCATGCCGTGAGACGAGGGGAGCCGCGAAGCTGGAAGCCATGCGGCGACCCGAGCGCATCCGGGGGGCGGAGGGGGAACGCTGCGCTGCGGGTGCTGTCCACGTCGAGCCGCCCCACGTACCGGGGGCCGCCATCGTGCCTCACTGCACTGGAGAGATTGTCTCGCATCCTCCCGAGCACCAGCAACGCGACTGGCCGCGTTGGGCACTCCTGGGCAGGTTTGGCCACCGCTGGACAGGTGGCGCGTGCTTCCCGCCCGGGAAGCGCGGGCGCCCATCGCGTCCGCTGCGGGGCGTTCTGTGTGGCGTGACTCATGCCGCCCACGGTGCCCAAAACCGGCGCGCGTGGACATTGGGCAAGATCAGGCGGATCCAGGCGGATCCAGGCGGATCCAGGCGGATCCCGACAATCTCCGCGTTTCATGCTGAAGCACGCACGGACACCAGACAAGCGCGGCGCGGTGGAGTGCGCGAGGACTGCGGGCATGGTCGCGGCGGAAGTGATCAGCCCGTGGGGCGCGCCCGCGTCGGACAGGGGGCGCTCCGGTGCGTGGA
Organism: Hyalangium ruber; assembly: GCF_034259325.1. NCBI lineage: Bacteria > Pseudomonadati > Myxococcota > Myxococcia > Myxococcales > Archangiaceae > Hyalangium > Hyalangium rubrum. The sequence continues at coordinate 1,242,471 of NZ_JAXIVS010000001.1, forward strand.
GCAGGCCAGGACGGCGGGCAGCGTTGGCGCTCGCTAGCCCTGCACACAGGCAAAGCAGAAGGGAGACAGCGAAAGCGCCGGAACGCGCGGCGCGCCCTGGCGTGACTACCGTCGCCGCCTGGAGTGACCAGCGGCGCGCCCTGGCGTTTTTCCTGGCGTTGTCACCGGATTTCCCGGCGTTGTCACCCGGCAGCCAACAACGGCGCATAAATGCGCCGCACATGGAGGGTTGCCCCTCCTGGGAGTCGATCCCGACCATCACCTAACCCGCCCTTTCCCGACCCTACCGAACAGCCCACAATGACCCGGGCAGAAGTGACACAGGGCATCGGCGGGTGTCCAGGCCACGAGCGAAACGTGACAGCAGATCGGCAAGCATGCAGACGGGCAACCAAGGGCCAATGCGCGCGGGCGGATCAACCGCCGTGCGGCACAGCGGAATCGGTGGCCGTGTCGCGGGCGCGGCGCTGATGCGGGGCTGACAACGGGACTTCTGCGGGACTCTCTCCGGCGCCACGGCCGGGGCCACCCCGGCACCACGCCCGGCGCCACGCCCGGCGCCACCCCGGGCCCACCAGGGGCCTGCCGGGCCCGTGGAGCCCTCACGCACGTCGGACAGGTGCAGCGGGCTCGGTGGGCACGTCGAGGCGGGCCTGCCGGGCTGTGAGCGCTGGCGCACGTCGGACAGGTGCAGCGGGCCCGGTGGAGCCCTCGCGCGTCCAGGCTCGCCTGCTAGGCCCATGGAGCGCTGGCGCACGTCGGACAGGTGCAGCGGGCCCAGTGGAGCCCTCGCGCGTCCAGGCTCGCCTGCTGGGCCCTACTTCATCAGATACTCGCGGACTCTTGACTCGCTCACCTTCAGCGCCTTGGCGATCGTGGCAAGAGAGTTACCCTCCTTGCGCATTTCCTGGGCGCGCGCGGCGTCCGCGTTCGTCTTGGGTTTTACAACATCGCTCACAGCGCCTGTCACTCTGTCTCGGTTCTTGCCTGGCATCTCTCCTCCACTCCGACGTGGCCTGATTGCTGGGGTGGACAATATCCATGTCCAGGGGCTTAGGCCGGTGCAGCCCACGCGCCTCCAGGCTCGCCTGCTGAGCCCGTGCAGCGCGCGCCACGTCGGACACGCAAGCTAGGCCGGTGCAGCCCGCGCGCCTCCAGGCTCCCCTGCTGGCCTCGCGTGCTCCGCCACGTCGGACATAGGGAGTTGGGCCCGTGTCGAGGCTCGCCTGCTCGCCCCGTGCAGCGCGCGCGTCAGACATGGGGAACTGGGCCGGTGCAGCCCCGCGCGCCTCCAGGCTCCCCTGCTGGGCACGTGTAACGCGCGCTGGACACGGGTCGTCTCAGACGGGGCCCGGCGATCAGTTACGAGAATGGCGCGCGGGAGCGAATGCCAAAGGCGCGCGGGAGCGAATGCGGCGCCCGCGTCCAGGGTCGCCTGCTGAGCTGGTAGAGCGCGCGAGCATCGGAGGGGTGTTGCTAGGCCCGTGGAGCGCCCGCGGTGGGTGCGCGAGCAAGGCCGGAAGGGCGCGCGAAACGCCGCGCGGAATGGCGCCCAAGGGCAGCGACGAACGGCGCCAAAGGGCGCGCGAAAGGGCACGGCGCGCAGCGCGAAAGGGCGCGCGGGTGGGCGCTAATCCGGAGGGCTCCCGGAGCCAGCGCGGCGCCATTCTCGAGCCGGGGTTGCTAGGAGGCGTGGCGCGTGTGCTGGGCCCGTGAAGGGCGCGCGGAAAGGACGCGGGCGCCCGGCGAATGGAGCGCGTCTGACTCCAACGCGGCGGGCCTCTCCCGTCTGCTACTCTGGGAGCCTACCTGGGAGGTTCCCCCGTCTTGCTCCGACCGTTCGCCCCAAGTCTTGCGCTCGCCTCTCTGCTGGTGGGCTTCACCGCTGCGGCACAGGCCGTGCCCGCAGGGCGCTCCGTCGTTCTCACGGGCAAGGCTGGCGAGTCCCCGTTGATCTACCTGGCGCCTGGCACTGTCACGGCGATCCTGCTGGACGCGCCGATCCTGCGTGAGTCTGTCCAGGTGGAGGGCCGCGCCCGCTTCCCTGTGTTCGTGGTGGGTGATCAGGGCGTGACGCTCTCGCCTGCCGTGGCACTCGGAACTAGCGAACGGCTCGCGCTGCGAGTCACCTACCGCGAGGGCTCGCCCGCAAGCGTCGTGTTCCTGCTCACCGGGCAGCCGGGCGCGGCGGATGGTGTGGTCAACGTGAGCCGCCCGCAGCAGACCTTCGAGGCGTGCCGCGTGGAACTGTCCGCCACGCGCGATCGGTGCGAAGCGCTAGCCAAGGAGCTGGAAGCGCTAAAGGCACGGCCCGCAGCGCTGAGTCCGGCAACCGTGGCGCTCGCGGGGTTCGTGGATAAGGACGGCATGAGGGGAGAAGAGTTTAGGCAAGGGTGCTTCAAGGCGCGCGGGGGTGAGCTTCACCCCGTCAGGTGCTGGGGCGTCGGGGGGCCAACGTGGAGCGTCGTTGTGCTGGAGGTGAGCAACACCGGGGGGGAGCCGTGGGCGCCCGCGTGGGCCGAAGTCACGCCCGCAGGAGGGGAGCCGCGCCGCGCTCGCGCGCTGCTCTCTGGGCAAGCAGGCATCCCCCCGGGCGGTGTGGTGAGTGTGGCCGTGGAGGTGGAGATGCCCGCGCGTGAGAAGCCCGAAGAATGGCTAGAGGCGCTGCACGCGGTGCGGGTGTGCAACGGTGACGCGAGCCGCTGTCTGTCCGTTCCCGAGGTGACGCTGTAGCCACTGGCGAGAGGTGCCCAGCATGTTCGCGGATTTTGATCCCTTGGACTTGAAGCCCGGCCAGATGGTGAGCCACTGGCGCATTGTCCGACGCATCGGAAGGGGCGGGTATGCCGTCGTCTACGAGGTGGAGAAGGATGGCCAGCGTTTCGCACTCAAGCTGGCCTGTCAGACAGAGCGCAGCCTTGATCCGAAGCAGACGGACGCGCGCGCGCGGCGCGAGGCAGCCTGTCTCCAGCTACTCAACCACCGCCACATCATCCGTATGCGGGGACAAGGCCGGTGGCCGGACACGCTCTCAGGCTTCCACTACATCGTTCTAGACTTCGTGGACGGCTACACGCTCGCCCGCTGGGTGGAGCGGACCAACCCGACGCCGCATGAAGTCGTCGTCCTGTTCCTCAAGCTGTTTGAAGCCCTGGAGCACATGCACGGTAAGAACGTGTTCCATCGGGACTTGAGCCTGAGAAACATCATGGTCACCAAGGACGGCGAGCCGGTGATCATCGACTTTGGAGCGGCGGACCACGCGACCGCCGAGGATTTGACGGATGGGCCGCTTCCCCCTGGAACGCCGCGCATCCGCAGCCCCGAGGCTCAAGCCTTCTGGGATGAAAACCGCCTCAAGCCCGGGGCCCGTTACACGTTCAAGGCGACGGACGATATTTTCGCGCTCGGGGCGGACCTGTACGACGTGCTGACGAACCCGACGCCGACGCGCGGCGAGACTCGGCCCCTGCTCGGGAACGCGCTGATCGAGCAGCCCACCCCGCACCGGGCAACCAAGGGGCGCGTTCCGGTGGAGTTGAGCGCCTACGCGATGAAGCTGATCAGTCGCGACTTGGAGGTGCGGCCCGCGACGGCCAAGGATGCGCGGCGCCCGCTGGTGGACTTGGTGCGTTTCGAGGGGGACGACTGGCGCGAGAGCGGCATTCACCCGGCATCCGCGCAGCTACCGCCAGAACCCGGCGAAGAGGAACCGGTGCCAGTCGAAGCGCGAGGACCCCAGGGCCCGCAGGAGCCGATCCCTTTCCATCCGCTCCCGGTGCAGGTAGCGCCAGCGGATGCGGCGCCCGTGCCTTCTCCGGTGCAGGTAGCGCCAGCGCCAGCGGATGCGGCGCCCGTGCCTTCTGCTGCGGGGGCTGGAGCGCAGCACAGCGCGCGCCGTGCGTGGCTGCGCTCGGTGTTCGTCGGGCCGCTGGTGCTCTCTGTCTTCGCGGCAGTCGTGGCCGCCTCCCTGCTGCACATACCAGCGCAACCCGAGCCGTCCCCCGTGGCCAGGAGCGCACCAGCGGAGCAACCCCGAGCCTCAAGCACCCTGGCCGAAAAGCCGACAAGCCGCCCCGAACGGTTAGCCTCCCCTCTCCCTACCCAGAAGGAGGCGAGCCTGTCCGTGAAGCTGCCCGACAACTCCCCAACGCTCACCAACGGCGTACCCGACCCGCAGCAAGCTCAGAGAGGCAGCGCGCGGCGCGCCCTGATCAAGAAGTGCGCGGCGCTCGTGGCTTCCGTCGCATGGCTTGAAGCGGGCTGCACTGGCATGCAGACGCGCCCGGATCCCGAGCCATGCCCCGAGGAAGCCGTTAAGGCGATGCGGCAAGAGCTAGGGTGGAAGATCGGCAGCAACGATGCGCCCTTCATCCTGCTGGACGTGACCAAGGGGAGCGTTGAAGAGGCTCGCGAGCAACCCTTGACCGTCTGGAAGGATGGGCCCGTGACGGGTGCGCTGATCGAGCCGCAAGGAAAGGCGCCTGCGGGGATGCGGATAGATGGGCACCTGTGGACGACGGGTGATCGCATCTACGGACGCTACGTCCGCGCCCACCTTCCAGGCGGGCGCACCGTGCCGATCTGCCTCGAACTGGAGAACGCGGGCGATCTGGGCTCGGCCAAGCGCGAGGGCTCGAAGCCCGGCCACACCGTAGGAGACAAGGTGTCCAGTACGCGAGCCGTTGAGCGGTGGCGGTGAGGGGGGCCCGATAGAGCGCGTGAGCGTCGGACAGGTGCAGCGGGCGCGGTGGAGCCCTCGCGCGTCCAGGTTCACCTGCCGGGCCCGTGAGCGCGCGCGCACGTCGGACAGGTGCAGCGGGCGCGGTGGAGCCCTCGCGCCTCCAGGTTCACCTGCCGGGCCCGTGGAGCGCGCGCGCCGCGTCGGACAGATGCAGCGAGCGCGGTGGAGCCCCCGCGCCTCCAGGCTCGCCTGCTGGGCCCGTGAGCGCGCGCGCCGCGTCGGACAGGTGCAGCGGGCGCGGTGGAGCCCCGCGCGTCCGGGCTCACCTGCTGGGCCCGTGGAGCGCTCACGCACGTCGGACAGGTGCAGCGCGGGCCGGTGAGCACGTCGAGGCGGGCCTGCTGTGCCTGTGGAGCGCCCGCGCCGCGTCGGACAGGGGAAGTTGGGCCGGGTGGAGCCCTCCCGCGTCGAGGTGGCCCTGCTGGGTCGTTCCGCTGACGCTGTAGCCAGGGATCGCGCCGCGCCTAACCTGGAGCGTCGTTCCATGTCCCAGTACATGCCGGGTAGTGTTTCCTCCGTTGGGTGGCGCCCTTTCTCGCGCTGCCAGGAGTCGATCCCACATGGCCACTGCTCGCCAACCCTGGAGCGTCCCGGGGGTGATTCTCTTCTCTCATGGCGATCTCTCGTATGAGGTCGATCTGTTTCGACCGTTGGTCGAAGAGTTGGCCCAATCCAGGCTCGGGGAAATGACCGTCCCAGCCTATGAACGCACCGAGAAGAAGCGCCTGCGGGAAGTCATCGTCCGCAGCCTGCCGCCTACGTCGTCTGACGATCCCGAATTGCTGGAAAGGATGCGCGCGCGGCTCCGAGAAGAGGCGCACCTCGCCACGTACCTGCAACATCCGAGGATCGCCCGCACTCTTGGGCCCTACGAAGTTCAAGGCGTCCTCTACATCGTGTCCGACCGTGTAGAGGGCACCTCGATCAACACTCTGATCACCTACTCGCAGATGCGCGAAAAGCTCCTCTCCCCGGCGTTCTGCCTCTACGTGGGCGCCGAGGTTGCGGGCGCGCTGCACTACGCGCACACCTGCAAGGACGAGAACGGCGCCCCGCTGGGCATCGTTCATCGGGACTTGAACCCCGCCCGCATCTTCCTGGAGCCAGAGGGAGGGGTGATACTGACGGACTTTGCCCGCGCGCGCTCCCTGCTCCCGGGCCGAGTGGCATCGACGTTGCCGCGCCCTCATGGTGACGTGTTCTATTGCTCCCCCGAGGCGTTGCTCTGCGAGGAGACGAATCCGCGCTCGGATCTGTTCTCGCTGGGGCTGGTGCTGCTGGAACTGGCCACGTGGCGCCACCTCTACAGCACCGCCACCGTGCGGCCCGACGACTTGGAGGAGGAGCTAACCACGAAGGTCAAGGCGCAGGTTCTAGACGCGGCGATCACGGCCATGGAGGCAGAGCTACCGGACCATGCGGAAGACTGCATCCTGCGGGCTGCCACGTTCACCCGGGAAGAAGTGGACGAGATCACCGAGCCTCTCGCGCATCCGCTGCGCTCCATCGTCCGCAAGTTGATCCAGCGGAACCCGGAAGATCGCTATCAGTCGGCTGCTGAGGTGGAGGCCGATCTGCGGGCGGGCCTTGCTGCGCTGGGAGCCCCCTACGGGCCCAAGGAGGCGCTAGACGAGGTGCAGCTCTCTCTGACGGGGGCCAGCATGAGCCGGGGCGTTCTCGGGCCCACGAGCGAGAGCCAGCTGCCGCCCAACATGGTAACGGAAGAGGACATCATCAACGAGCGGGACAGCACTCCCTAGCTACCCGCCGCGCCCTCTCTCACGCTCCCCGCAGGCCCTGCTTCGGCGTCGTGCCGAGGATGGGATCGGCTTGTCTTCGAGGTTGACGGCAGACAAGCCCCCTATGCGCGTCTCCCCCTCTGACCCTAGCCGTCCGCCTCTGGCCCTTGGGGCCTTCACCCGTCCGACAGGACAACGCCCGCAGGTTCCGTATGCCAAGAGCCCCCGCGAAACCTCCCGCCGCTGCACGCTCCCGGCGCCCCACGGAGCGCAACCGCAAGCCCTCCCCACTGCCGCGACACATCGAGATCCGGCAGCGCCGATTACCCGCCACCCTGAGCGCGGCCTTGAAGCAGGCACGTAAGCGAGCGGGCATGACTCAGGCGGAAGCAGCCGAGGGCATCGGCATCGCTTCCGAGGTGTATGGACGAATGGAGCGGGGGGGAGTGCTGCCGAGCGTTCCAACGCTGTTGCGCATGTGCCTGATTCTCGGCAGCGGGCCCGATGAACTGATGGGGTTTGCTGAAGTGGAACTGGGGAAAAGCGTTCCCGGGGTAAACACGGTGCCGCCTGGCCTGATGGACACGCCTGAAAAGCGCCGCCTCTTGCGCCGCCTCGCTCGCTTGGACAGTCTGAGGATCAAGGCACTGGCGCGGCTGGTCGCCTTACTTCTGCCGGTGCGCTGAACGCCCAAGGCTGAGGAGCCCCCCGTCGTCGCGGGCTTCTGCCCAGCTAGCAGGGGAGCCTGGACACGCGGGCTCCACCGGTCCCAGTTTCAGAGCACAGTTGCGGCTTCGGCTCTGCCCCCGTTTGGGAGCGCGCGGAGATGGGGCCCGCGGTCACCTTTTCCAAACACGGCGAGAGACCCTACGGGGTATCCGGGGCGGGAGGCTGGTAGCCCGGCTTGGCACGAGCGGCGGCGGGCGACGGGCAGAAGTGACGAAAGTCACAGGCGTCGCAGGTCGGATCATCTCCGCCCGCTGGCCAGTGGGCCATGATCTTCCCGTGCTGGGCCTCTCGCGCGGCGCACGACTCGATGTCGACAACGACCTTGTCGAACTCGGCGAGCGCCGCAGTCATGCTCGGATCGGTTATGGGCACCGCTCGGATGGCGCGTTGCATCCGGAACTCCAGGGAGAAGGCCGGAATCTGCGCGCCGGGAGTCCACGTCCTCAGTAGGTAATCGTCGCGAGACCCCGGCACGGGCTTCACGTCCGTGCGACCGTGCTTGACGTCACGCTGGAGTTCGCCGAGGCCGGCCTGACCGAGAGCGAGCTCGTTGATGTAGATCAGCACGCCTGCCACGACCGGAGCCGCGTTCGGCTGCTTCGAACGAAGCCACGCGTACATCTGCAACTGCCAGTCACCCTGCTTCCAGTACGGATGATTCGTCGAGGGACGAGCCGCGCCCTTGTAGTCAACGATGATCTCGGCACCGGACGGCAGGTTGGGAACCACCGCCCTCACCGCGTCGCAGAGCGCGTTGTTGCCGGTGGCTCCCACCGTCACCGAGGACAGCACGTCCATAATCCCGTGGAGCTCGTACATCCGGGCGCGCGCCTTCATGCCCGCGGGCATGGTGAGCGGGCGCGTCCCGATGACCCGCTCCTCGGCTGACTGCACCAGCGGGAAGAGCTGGGGGCCAATCTCGTTCACCGCGCGTTCGGCGCGCTCGTAGGCGCTATCTCGCAGGTCCCTGCTCCTGGGATTCTTCCCCGCCGCAGCGAGCGTTGCCTCGACGACATCTCCTATGACGCCGATGTCATGGGCCGCACGGTTGGAAGGAGGGTTCGCGTTGTAGGGCGTCTTCGTGCAAGGCCAGGGGAACGCCGGTGGGCTCGACTTCCAGAGCCGGTAGGCCGTCTCCATGACGCCGTGGATGAACTCGCCGAACCACATCTGAACGGGTCGCGAGGGCGGCAGGGCGCTGCCGTTTTGGTAGCGGTACTGCAGCCCGCAGCGCATGAACGAGAGGAGATCTCCCGTGAGGGAGTAGTTGGGGACCAGTTCGCGCTCTCGACGTCGCTCCAGCATCAGATCAACTCCAGGGGAATCGCATTGGCCATGCCGGGGGGCTTCCGGCTTGAGTAGGGGGCTGCCCAGGGCCAAGAGCCGTCTCGTCTCCAGAACGTGGCGATGTTGTGGATCGTGGTCGAATACCTCAAGCAGGGGTTCAGGCCCACGAGGAGGAGCACCGATTGAGGCCTGCTGTACGCGACGTAGTAGAGCCGGATGAGATCCTCGTAGGTGCGTTGCAAGGCCGTCCGTTGCTGCCGGAGTGATCCGACCATGCAGGCGGACGCTAGATCGTCCTCCATCTCGGCGACGTTGCTCGGCTGGTCGGGAAACCGCTTGAAGCGGTTCTTGTGGTGGTCCTTCTTGAAGTCGGAGGCGACGTCCACAATGACCAGCGGGTACTCAAGCCCCTTCGCCTGGTGGATGGTCATCATCGAGAAGCGATCCCGTGGCACCGCCGGCATGATCTCCTCGTCGACGTCGATCAGGCTCTCGGCGAGCGGCGCAAAGATGTCGCGCAGGGCACTCTCCACGCTGCGGCGGTCGTGAGGCCCCGAACCAAAGAGCACGAGCGACTTGTAGGGCGAGAAGGTCGCGGACTGACTGATAGCGCGCGATACCGCCTCAAGATGCACTTGCCCCTCGGGATCGTCCCGGAGACGCGGGAACCACGAGAGGAGCTTGAAACACAATTCGAGGATTGGCCACTCGCGCGGCCAGGTGGCGGTGGACTGTGGCTGGCGGCTTCCCCAGGCTGTGACGAATGCCGAGAGGCCTCGAGGGTTGGTCGGATGCGGGGTCGTGGCGGCGTATTGCGCGTACGCGTTCCGGAACGTAGTGAGGTGTTGCTTGGTTTCGAGGCGCAGGAGCATCGAGGTCTGCACCGTCCCAGCTGGATCCAGGCACTCAAGCATCGCGCCGATCAACTGCTGGATGTCCGGGATGTCGCGCAGGGCCTGACCGCGCGGATTGAAGACGTGGATGTTCCGGGAGACCAACTCCTGCCGCAAGAAACAGGGCAGACGAGGCCGGGGCGGGTTCCCCTTGAACCCGGCTTGATACTCGTTGACGGAGTGGGCCAGCAGCACGGCATCGCCGAAGTCACCTCCGTTCGGATCCCGGGTGATGGCGACAGGCCCCGCTTGGCCCTGAACGACGCGCCCGTTCCCCCGGAACACATCGTTGAGTAACGACGCGAGATCCGCCGCCAGCGTCTCAGCTGTGTCGCGGAACATCCCCAGAACGGGTGCGCCCTTCGAGGGAAGCCGTGCCTGGATCGTCGGCTTCGGGGGAGTGACCCGCGCCGGGCGGAAATCGGGATCGTTGTCGATAAACGAGTTGAAGAAGGTGACGATCTCGGGAGTGGAGCGGTAGTTTAGGAACAGGTCGATGCGCTGAGCATTCGTGCCGGGAACGGCGCTTGCGAGCCGATTCCGGAAGTCCCGGAAGAGTTCCACCGTTGCACCGCGGAAGCGATACAGCGACTGATCATCATCTCCGACGACGGTGAACGACGCGGTGCACTTCCGGAAGAGCTGGAAGTAGATGCTCTCCTGGAGCAAGTTCGTATCCTGATACTCGTCGACGAGAACGGCGCGGAGTCCGTCCGTGAACCTATCGAGCCGGTTGGCGGAGAGCCGATCGAGGAACTCCTTCTCAAGCAGAGCGAAATCCAGGCGATTGTCGGCGCGCAGGTTTTGGACGTAGGCCTCGTAACCGCTCTTGAGGAGATCGCGAGCGGAGGTATGCGTCGCCAGCGTCCGGAATTGCTGCAGGTCGATGACGTCGTGCGAGAAGCGGTCGAACAGCGGGCGCACGGTCTTGACGAGCTCGGCCACGTTCGTGGGGCTCGCCCGATCGAAGGTGAATCCCGAGAGGTACGCCGCCACATCCGGGGCGATCGTGCCGCCATTGTAGACCGTTCCGGTCAAGCCCCGTCGGTGCATGAGCGTGTTCGCCGCGAAGCCCTCCAGCAGGACCGGCGCGGTGTCCGTGGGTGCGCGCAGTCTCCGCAGCACGTCCTCGCAGATGCTGTCGAGCGTTCCTGTCAAGAACCGGTTGACGTCCACCTTCGCTAGGTGCGCCTTGAGGGTGGAGGAGCCGTGCGCCCGGAGGTAATCGACGAGGAGGAAACCCCACTCGATGAGCCGAGTCCGGATCTCGTCCGCAGCCTTGTTCGTGAAGGTCGTCAGGAGGATCTGTTCGGGTAGCAGCCCATCCACGAGCACGAGTCGCAGCGCGCGGAGCACGAGCACGGTCGTCTTCCCGCTGCCCGGACCGGCGACGATCTGGAGCGGAACGTCCGCAGCGTGATGGACACACTGCTCCTGCTGGGGATCCGGCGGGTGCGAGGCGAACCGAGGGATGACCTTGCGGAGCGTGGGGATAAAGTCGTTGAGGGGCAGCACGGTCTGCATCAGACGGAAGGGGGCCACCAACGGTACGACACCAGCGCCCCGCGGCAAAGGGAAAAGCCCCCAAATCCCAAGGACTTGGAGGCTCTTTTGGCGTGCCCAGGGCGGGATTCGAATTCGATTCCGCTGAGCCGCCGGAAGGCGCCGAGGGCCGTGATTCGAGGGGTTACGAGGGCGCCAACAGGGGACACTCCCGCCTTTGATGAGCCGCAGCGAGAGCCATCTTCCGACCCTGCACTTCGCCTTGCGCGCGGCTTCTCTGGCTCCTTACGTTCAGTGCTCCAAGAGGGCACGCACTCCACCGGGAGCCCTCACATACCTCAGCCCCCTCAGCCTGCCTCCACACCTGCCGCACGCGAACACGTCGAGGGCGAACCTCCTGCGCAGCAGCCCGGCCCAGTCCAAACGGGGTGTGCGCTCCTTCCTTGGTTCCTCCGCCGTCGCGGCAAAGGCGGGGCTCTCCTCGCTCCAGCCCCGGTTCCTCCCCCGCTTGAGGGAGCGTTCCTCATTCGACCGTTTGCGGCATGCCCCACCGCGTGAGGGTGTCGCGAATCAGCTTTCGGGTGGCGGCGTCCATGTCGAGGCCTTGTTCTTTGAGCCAGTTGGCGAGAATGCGTCGCGCCTCCCACGCGAGCGTCGACTCCGGCTGTGCGTCTGCCTTGGCTACGAGATCTTGTACGGTCTCTTTTTCGAGGCGTACTGGCATGCGATTCCCCTCGCTCGCCCACCGACAGGTTGGGCCCGCTGGAGATAGCGCGGCCCGCGCTTAGTTCGCTCGGTGTCCGAAAGAGTTAGCCCGGTTTTGTACATTCCTCCCTCGGAGCGCGCAGCATCTAGGTGGTCTGTCCGGGTTCGGTACTTCCCGGACACGCCTTAGAGACTCGCCCTGGCTGTGTGGCTACCTGCTGCCTGCTACCGAGATGCTCAGCGGCCAGCAGACGACCTTGGACTCGAAGGTGTGGAACACCGCTGCACCTCCATCCTGCGAGACGATCAGGGCCAATCCCTTCGGAAACATGCTCGCAAATGCAGCAGCAGCGCGATGACGAGTCCCGTGACGCTCGCTTGGCCATCTCGCCCCTAGCTCTCCGTTGGCGTTTACCGAGCAGACCTCCGGAGCAGCGTCATGCCCAGCGGGCAACTTGACCCCGAATGCAAGTACGTCGAGCGAATGGCTCATGACCACTGCTCCGTCAACGGTCGCGAGTCGCACAATCTGCTGGCGTAGTTGGTCAAGCCGGTCGGCGACACGCTCACTCCGTGATTGCTCTCCTGGTAGCGCAAGCAGAATTTCAGTCCCCAGATGGATGGCTCGCTCAGCATGGGCGAGTGGGTTCTCCTCATCCTCAAGATCCTGATGCTCACGAATGGCTGCGCCAAACCGAATTGGCTGCGCCAGCTCGCGTGAGCCTTCGATCAGAGGTGCTGGGTCATCATCTGGTCCGAGAATCGCAATAATGCCTCCGTGGCCACGCTGGCTCATGCCAGCGACGAGTTGGCTGCATTCTGTAAAGATTCTCAAGGGAGAATGTCGTGTCTTGCTGCTGAGCAGGTCCCTAGCAATTGACGTCATCTGCTCCTCGCGCCGCCGCTGGGCAGTCCCTAGGTAGGGCGGGGGAGAGACGTATATCGTTCCGCGCTCATAGCGAACTGTCTCCGAGGGCCCTCGGTACACAACGACTGTTCCGGTGCGTGGGGCGAGTACGCGAACTAACCTGTCCTCGCTCAGGAACAGGCGGACTCCAGGAGTCGCGACCCCAAGGATCTTGAGTTCTCCTCCTACTCGTACAACTGCAAGAAAAGAGCGTGGAATGTCGCAGATAGATGCAAGCTTCGTAACCTCTGGGACAGTAAATGCCCGCGGCACACGGAGGGTCATTAGGTCCCACATGCGCTCCCGGGGCCCAGCCTCGAAGTCGTCTTTCGCTTCCGCAAAGACGACTCCCACCGGCTCGATGCGACCCTCTTCTGTCGCCATTGACGCAAACAGCATCGTCTCGACAAGCTGTTCCAGCACCTCGGAAGAAGGTCCTTGAGACGGCTCTGGAGTACCCGTCATCTCTTCACGAACCTCTCTCAGGAACTCCTCGTCGTCGAGCATCGCCTTGACGACATCACGCGGGTATTTGTGAGGACTGGCCATGCCCTTAGTGTACGTCGTTCCGGCTTCAGAGGGCGCCATAAGCTCGCCGTGCCGCTCATGTCTGCGGCAGCGTGCAACTGAAGCCCTGAGACTGCCCCAGTTCCGTGGACACCTGAGATGTGCTGAAGGAGCACGGGAATGTCCGAGAACGAAGAGAAGCTGAAGAAGCCGCGTAGGAAGCGCCGAGAGTTCACGCCGGAGTTCATCCTGAAGCACCTGGGACTCCCTTGGCAGCCTGGGAGGTTGGCTCCCACGCTGGGGCCTGCATACTGCCGCACAGTACGTGAGCCACACGGTGTCGGGTTGGTTGCCTACTCCACAGTTGGGATTCCGTCCGTCAGATGGCCCTGGGCCCTTCGTATATCCCGCCTTGATGCTCACTCGGCTTGAACTCTCCAACTACCGCGGGTTCCGCTCTTTGCAGCTCGAACTCGCGCCTTTGACGGTCATCATTGGGCGAAACGGCTATGGAAAGTCGACGCTGCTGGAGGCAAGTCTCTTCCTGATGGCGGCACTTGATGATTCGAGGCGACGCGGGGGAACCTACGCAACTCCATCATCGGCGGAAGCTTCGCCTGGCGTGCTCGAATCGGCCGTTCCCAATGTTCAAGCGATCTTGACCCGCGAGGGACCTTCGATTGCGCCAGAGTTCTCCGTGGCGGCAGATTTCGACAGAGCCACCTTGGGTCATGTGCGGCTGCTTGCCCGCCCCTCTGCGAACGGGTCGCTGACTGTGCACCTGGACTCTGGGCCGGTTCCTGACTCACCGCCAGCGTCGATGCAGGGGGCCAGTGCAGCACTGATTCAGCACGTCAGCCGGATCCTCATTGACGAGCCCATTCGCTCAGAGGCGGAGGTGGAGGGCCTTTCGCGCAGCGGCTTGCAATCGGACATCCTACGGAACCGGTTGCACCGGCTCGGCGACGCGGGATTGGAGCGAATCAATCGCACTCTCCGTGCCTTGGCGAACGCGGAGATCGTAAGGCCCCCGGCCCTCGGTGAAGCGACACCGTTCCTGCCCTTGGCCGTCCACTTCCGTCGAGACGGGAGCACTCACGAACTGGGTGCCGGAAATCATGCGCTGATCAGCATGGTGTCCCTGCTGGTGGAGATGGAGACTTTCCTGTCTCGGCCCTCTGCAACCGGAGAAAAGCTCCTCCTCCTTGACGAGCCTGAACTGCACCTCCATCCCAGAAACCAAAGAGCCCTGGCGGCACATCTCTCGGATCGAGCCCGGGAGAAAGGTGCTCAAATCGTTTTTGTGACCCACTCCGTGGACATTGCCAGCGAGGTGTCCTGGCGTGCGGATACTGCGGTACTCACGTTCGAACGTCCCTTCAGCAAGCCGCGCCGCCTGGACTCACAGCATGAACTGCTGCGCGCCCTCTCCGACACGCATGACCTCATGCAGTTCGCCTCAATCAACTTCCTGGGCTCCCGCCGTGTGTTGTTCTGTGAAGGAAAGAGCGACAAGGCGATTCTGCAAAGGTGCGCTCTGGCGCACTTCCACTCAGCGCCCGCACGTCATGGGCGTTTCGAAAGATGGATGATCATCCCGCTACAGGGCGTGGCGAACACGCCTACCACTCAACTTGTGGAACGACTGGTTTCTTCTTCGCTGCTACCAACACTCGGGCCTTCGGAGGCCCTCGTGGTGGTGGATGTCAAGGATCGCGACTACGAGCGCCAGCCTGGAAGAAGCATGCACACCGGGAATCAAGTGGAACGGGTCGAACAGGTGTGGCATCGCCACAGCATTGAATCCTTGTTTATCGACGTGCCGGTCCTTTCCTCTATCTTCAGAGCGCTGCTCGGCGACGCAACCCCTTCGGATCTCGAAGGGCTGATTCGAGATGCGATCACCGCAGCAGATCGTGATGTTACGCTGAACGAGGCTACGGAGGACGAGTTTGCTGAGGTGTACCGCCGTACCCGGAAGTACTATGGAAAGGCTGCGCAACAAGAGGCGCGGCAAGCCGTGCGGGCGAATCCCGAGATTTGGCAAAGGGGAAAGGACCGCGCCAACTTCGTGCTCCGCCACATCGGGTCCCACCTGCCGACCAAGCAGCACAACATCGGAGCGAACGTCTCCAAGCTCTTGGATGCGATCCCTCGTGAATCATTTCAAAAAATCGTGCTCCCAGTAGAGATTGTGGAGTTCTTGGACTTCCTCGCCGACAGGGCTTGATCACGCCATACGCTCTGTCCCGAGCCCGGGAGTCTTG
The DNA here is from genome assembly GCF_034259325.1 of Hyalangium ruber. Classification (NCBI taxonomy): domain Bacteria; kingdom Pseudomonadati; phylum Myxococcota; class Myxococcia; order Myxococcales; family Archangiaceae; genus Hyalangium; species Hyalangium rubrum. Next base: position 1,257,752 of record NZ_JAXIVS010000001.1, read on the forward strand.
GCCGGTGTGTGCTGGGACGCCTAGAAAAGATGGGGGCGCTTTTGAGAGTGGCGCGGGCGGACGCACCCGGCCGAGGAGGGCCGCTGCCGGGTGAGCCAAGGGCTTGGCGCTAGGCCAGTAGAGAGGCGGCGCAGTCCTCTTTGGGCACACGATGGGCCCACCCAGCCAAAAGCCAGCAGGGAATGGGCGTCTGGGGCAGCGTTACTGGTTGAGGCTCATCCCCATGCCTGCTGGGGTGGCCCCTGCACTTACGCCAGCGGTGGGGCCCGTCAGGGACGCCAACACCCGGCGCCTGCCTCCACACCGGCTACTGGCGAAGACGACCAACGCGAACGTCCTGCGCAGCACCCCGGCCCCATCCTGTCGCGGCGGCCGCTCCTTCTTCGGTTCAGCCTTCGCCGCTGCGAAAGGCGCTGGGCGGAGTTTCTTGTGAACCCTGGGAGACGAGGAACTCGGGCCGCTCTCATCCGTGAGCGAATTTACCCTGTTGAGCCGCATGTGCCCCCAGTGTGCCCCTCCAGCGGGGATGAGAACGGGACGAGACGGGACGAAACGGGATGAGGCAGCAGAACGAACCTATGAGAGATCAAGGCGTTAGCCGGTAACAGCGCGACCTGCTTGGGGTTTTGCTCTCGCCTTGATGCGGGTTCGATTCCCGCCGCCTTCCCAGTCCCCAGCGGCGCTCAGCCCCGCTCCCTTGGAACCTGTGGCTTCTGCTCCCTCGCGGCTCTCATTCTTCCGCCTGGCCGAGGCCCCACTCCTTCAGACGCTTGAAGAGGGAGGAGCGGGCCAGCCCCAGCTCTCGGGCGGCGCGGTCTTTGTTGTTGCGGCAGCGGCGCAGGGTGCTCTCGATGAGCTGTCGCTCCAGTCGCTGCATCATCTGCTCCAGCGTGACTCCCGCCGGCAGCTCCAGTGCAGGGACCGCCGTCTCCTCGGGCGCGCGGTGCAACTCCTCATCGAAGGAGATGTCGCGGGCATCGATTCTGGGGCCCTGGCGCACGAGCAGGGCGCGGCACACCACCTTGCGCAGCTCGCGGATGTTCCCAGGCCAGGAGTGCTGCTCGAGTCGGGCCAGGGCGGCCGGAGTGAACTTCACCGCCTGCGCTCGCGGAGCGTGGGCCCGCACGAAGTGCTCCGCCAGCAGCCGGAGGTCTCCGCGCCGGTTGCGCAGCGGCGGCAGCACCAGCGGCATGGGCCTTCCCCGCCGGAGACGACACCGACGCCAGCATCCCCGTGGAGCTCGAGGACGGCCGACCCGTGCTCTACACTGGCACCGAGGTGGACAAGACGGGCCCCAGCGGCAAGTCCTGGCTGCGCAAGCTGGACGGGCTCACCGGCCGCGTCCTCTGGGAGCGCTCCTATCCGTGCCAGGGCGCGCGCGAGCCGAAGAAGGTGGACGCGGGCGTGTTCGCCACGCCGCTGGTGGGCTCGGGCGACGTGAGTGACCGCGTCATCTTCACCCTCTCGCGCTGCCCAGGCTTCACCGACGGGCTCATGGTGGCGCTCGACAAGGCCACCGGCGAGGAGGTGTGGCGCAAGCCCCTGGACAACTACGCCTGGTCCTCGCCCACCGCCTGCAAGGACGAGCAGAGCCACACCTTCATCCTCCAGGGCGACCTCCTCGGCACCGTGCCCTGCTCGACGGGCGCACCGGCGAGGAGCTGGACTCGCCCAAGCTCAGCGGCCTCATCAAGGCCTCTCCCGCCATCTTCGGCGACATGGCGGTGCTCGCCACCCGAGGACAGTGGATCCACGGCCTGCGCTGAGCACCCTTTCACAAGAAAGCTGGATTAATCAGAATTCCTGGCATTAGTGTGTCCCCCCTCGCCCGCACCGAGCGCTCACGGAGGTTCCCATGTCGAAGTCCGTCGCAAGTGTCTTCGCAGTTGCAGCGCTGTCCCTCTCCCCCCTCGCCGCCCAGGCTGGCCCCTCGCCAGAGACGCAGGAGACCATCGTCGCGCGGGTCTCGTTCCAGTCCCGCGAGGATCTCAACCGCCTGGCGGAGACGCTGGACCTGACGGCGGCGGTGGACAACCAGAAGAAGACGGTGGAGGCGCTGCTCACGCCCGAGCAGTACGAGGTGCTGCGCAAGGAAGGCCGCCGCGTGGAGCGGCTCGAGGAGCAGACCCAGCAACTGAACGCACCGCGCGACGGCTTCTCCACCACGAGCATCTCCGGCTACCCGTGCTACCGCACGGTGAACGAGACGTACACCAGCATGGCGAACCTGGCCGCCACCTACCCGAACATCGCCGAGTGGCAGGACATTGGCGACAGCTGGGACAAGGTGACGGCCGGCGGTAACCCCGGCGATGACATGCGGGTGCTGGTGCTCACGAACAAGTGGCTCCTGGGGCCCAAGCCGCGCCTGTTCCTGATGAGCGCCATCCACGCGCGCGAGTACACCACCGCGGAGATGGCCGCGCGCTTCGCCGAGCAGGTGGCCAGCCGCTACGGCACGGACGCGGACGCCACTTGGCTGTTGGATCACCACGAACTGCACGTCATCGTCCAGTCCAACCCGGACGGCCGCCGCATTGCGGAGACGGGGCTGAGCAAGCGCAAGAACACGAACACCACCCAGGGCGCCTGCAACACCACCACGTGGGGAGTGGACCTCAACCGCAACAGCACCTTCGACTGGGGCGGCTCGGGCTCGAGCACCAGCCACTGCAATGAGACGTACCGGGGGAGCGCGGCGGGCTCGGAGCCGGAGACGCAGGCGCTGGAGAACTACATCCTGTCGATCTTCCCGGATCAGCGCGGGCCGAACTCCACGGATCCGGCGCCGGCGGACGCCACGGGCGTGATGATCAGCCTGCACAGCTACGGCGGCTACGTGCTCTACCCGTGGGGAACGAGCACCACGCCCCCGCCGAACGCCACGCAACTGCGCACGCTGGGGCGCAAGTTCAACTACTTCAACGGCTACCAGGCCTGCCAGGTGGCCAGCTGCCTCTACGCGGCCTCGGGCTCCACGGACGCCTTCGCCTACGGGCGGCTGGGCATCGCTTCATACACCTTCGAGATGGGCGGGTCGTTCTTCGAGAGCTGCAGCACCTTCGAGAACACCATCGTCCCGAAGAACATGCCGGCGCTGTGGTACGCCTTCAAGGCGGCGCGGCGGCCGTACCAGGTGGCCGCGGGCCCGGACTCCGTCAACCTCACGCTGTCGGCCAGCACGGTGACAGCGGGCACGCCGGTGACGCTCACGGCTCAGGCCAATGACACCCGATACGGCACCAACGGCGGCACCGAGGCCTCACAGGCCATCGCCGCCGCGCGCTACAGCATCGACCTGCCGTCGTGGGTGCCGAGCATCCCGACGTACGCGATGAGCCCGGTGGACGGCGCCTTCAGCAGCAGCATCGAGTCGGTGCAGGCCACGGTCTTCACCTCGGGGCTGACGCCGGGCCGGCACACGCTCTTCGTCGAGAGCCAGGACGCGAACGGCAACTGGGGCGTGCCCACCGCCATCTTCCTGAACGTGCAGTAGGCCCGGGTGGGGCCCTGCGTCATCCGCCGCGCAGGGTCCTCATCACGCTCAATGCCCAGGCTTCGGCCGACCGCGTGGAACTGGCTGGAGGCGGGCTGGGTGGAGCGCGCCCTTCCCTACCTCCTCGCAGCGACTCGCTCGGAGGAGCAGGTGCTGCCGTTGGAGCAGGCGGCGGACCACTACGCGCGCGCGGCGGTCCTGCTGGAGGCGGCGGGGCGGACCGAGGAGGCCTCACAGGCGCGCACCGCCGAGGTGCGTGTCGCCCTTCGTACACGGGAACCCAGAACAGGAGGAGAGGTCCTTCCTGGACTCCCTTCTGAGGGTGTCCTGCACCAGAGACGCGGCAGGACGTCCGCGGCCCGCCGTGAGGAAGCGGTGGTTGAACTCGGCGCCATCGTAGCGCTGGGGTGGGTACGAGAATCCCTCGACAGCCTCCGCCAACCTCCTCCAGTCTTCAGGGGGATGAAGTTCCTGTCCTCTCAGCTCGCGTACTTCTTCGCCGACGCCACCGCCCGCCGCAACATCCGTGCGCTGTTGCGCCTGCTCCTGCTCCTGGCGGTGCTCGTCGTCAGCTACACGGTGGTGTTCCACGTGGTGATGGCGTGGGAGGGCCAGGAGCACTCATGGCTCACCGGCCTGTACTGGACCCTCACGGTGATGACCACACTCGGCTTCGGGGACATCACCTTTCAGTCGGACCTCGGCCGCTTCTTCTCGATCGTGGTGCTGCTGTCGGGGGTGATCTTCCTGCTGGTGTTGCTCCCCTTCACCTTCATCCAGTTCTTCTACTCCCCGTGGATGGAGGCGCAGCAGCAGCAGCGGGCACCTCGCCAGTTGCCAGAGACGACCTCCGGGCACGTGGTGCTCACCCACTACGGCCCGGTGACGATCTCCCTCATCTCCCGCCTGGAATTCTATGGGCGCGCCTACGTGGTGCTGGAGGAAGATCTCGCCCGCGCCCTGGAGCTCCATGATCGGGGGATCAAGGTGATGGTCGGTGCCCGGGACGATCAGCAGACGTACCGGAACCTGCGCATCGACCGCGCGGCGATGCTGGTCGCCGGCGGCGATGACTTCTTGAACACCAACATCGCCTTCACGGTGCGCGAACTCACCGAAACGGTGCCCATCGTGACCATGGCACAGAAGCCAGAGTCGGTGGACGTGCTGGAGCTGGCCGGCTCCAACCATGTGGTGCAGTTGCCGGTGATGCTCGGCCGGTCGCTGGCGCGGCGGACCATGGCGGGCGAGGTCCGGGCCAACGTGATCGGCCGATTCGGCGAGCTGATCATCGCCGAGGCGCCGGTCACCGGAACTCCCTTCGTGGGCAAGACGCTGGCCGAGTCCCGGCTCCGGGAGGTGACCGGGGTGAACGTGGTGGGCGTCTGGCAACGTGGACAGTTCATCCTGCCCACCCCGAACACCCGCATCGAACCCACCACCGTGCTGTTGCTGGCCGGGACCACCTCCCAGCTCGAGCACTTCGACAGCCTGTTCGTCATCTACAACGTCTTCGATCGCCCGGTGCTGATCCTCGGCGGTGGCCGTGTGGGTCAGGCGGTAGCCGCGACCCTCCGAGAGCGGGAGGTGCCGTATCGTATCGTCGAAAAGGATCCGGAGCAGGCCAGACATCTGGACCACGTGGTGCTCGGCTCCGCCGCGGATCTGGAGGTGCTCAAGCGCGCGGGGATCGACGAAGCACCCACCGCGCTGATCACCACCAACGATGACGGTATCAACATCTACCTGACCATCTATTGCCGGCGCCTGCGTCCGGACATGCAGATCATCACCCGCGCCACGATGGAGCGGAACGTTTCCACGCTCCATCGTGCCGGGGCGGACTTCGTCATGTCTTACGCCTCGATGGGCGCCAACTCCATCATCAACCTGCTCGAGAGGGATGACGTGGTGATGCTCGCCGAGGGGCTCGACGTCTTCCGCTATCCGGCGGGGAAGGAGCTGATCGGCCGGTCACTCCGGGACACCCGGATCCGAGAGGAGACGGGGTGCAGTGTGATCGCGCTCGAGACGACTGGCGGCGGGACCTCGGTGAACCCGGAGCCCGGGACCGTGATCGTGGAAGGGACGGAGCTCATCCTCGTCGGCACTGCGGACGGGGAGCGGCGGTTCAAGCAGCGGTTCACCTGAGCCACGCCTGTGTCGATCACCTCGGGCACGCGGGGAGAGTGGAGGGGGGCCGGGCTTCTCGTAGGAGTGTAAGCCCCGCCCCCTTTCTCAGAGGGAAAGCGCTTGAGAGCAACGGGGCGCCAGCCTCTGCGGACGCGCGAGGTGGTGTTCTATCAGCCCCTCCCCCCTTGAGCGCGGGGTGCCTGCTGCATCAGAGTGAGCACCGTGGAGGTGCGGCACGCACTGCTCACTCCCTCCACTCCCCCGTCAGGGCCGGACGGTCGAGGTCTCCATGCGTCCCGTCTCCACTGCTTCTTTCCCGGCCGCCATCGGCCACCTCGCACTCGTGCTCCTCCTCGCCGCGGGGTGCCGCGACACCGCCGCTCCGCCCGAGGAGGAGCGGCCGCGGCTCCCCACGGCGGACGAGGTGCGCGAGGAGCTCGCGCCGCTCGCCTTCGACGCCTTCGTGGAGCGCTCCTTCCGCATCCTGCTCAGGCGCAGCCCGGAGAGCGTGGTGGAGCTCGGCCTGGAGCGCGAGCTGGACGTCGGCCGCACGTTCCTCGACGACGTGTCGGACGCCTTCGCCGCGGAGACGCGGGCCCAGCAGGGTGTGGTGCTCGAGCTGCTGAAGGGCCACGACCGTGCGGCCCTCTCGCGCACCCAGCAGGTGACGTACGACGTGTACGCGTGGTGGCTCGAGGAGCGCCAGCGAGACGCGCGCTTCGAGGCGCAGGACTACCGCATCAACCCGACCCTCGCCTCGGTCAACGGCGGCATGGAGCTGTTTTTCACGGACGTCCACCCGCTGCGCGACGTGGCGGACGTGGAGTCCTACGTCGGGAGGCTCGGGCGCGTCGCGGAGAAGCTCGGCCAGGTGGAGGAGACGCTGCGGAGGCAAGAAGCCGCGGGGGTGCGCCTGCCCCAGCCGCTGCTGCGCATCGTGCGCCCGCAGCTGCAGTCGCTGTCCACCATGAGCCCGCACAGCACGCCCTTCTACGCGTCACTCCTCGAGCGCGGCACGTTTCTCTCCGGGCCTGACCGGGAGCGCCTCCTCGGGCGCGCAGAGGAGCTCGTTCGGACGTCGGTACAGCCCGCGTACGCCTCGCTCGCGCGGCTCCTGGCAGCACAGGAGCCCCTGGCCCCCACCGCGCTCGGCGTCTGGCAGCTGCCGGACGGTGAGGCCTACTATGCCCACACCCTCCGCCGGCACGTGACCGCGGACGTCACGGCGGAGGAGCTGCACCAGCTCGGGCTTCGCGAACTCGAGGCGCTCCACCGGGAGATGCGCGCGCGCTTCACCGCGCTCGGCTTCCCGGCGGGGGAGACCATCGCCCAGGGCCTCGAGCGCGCGGCCCAGGCAGGGGGCACGGTCCCGGCAAGCCAGGTCGTCTCCACGTACACGCTCATCATCGAGCAGGCCCAGGCGCGGCTCGGTGAAGCCTTCGACCTCGTGCCGAGCGCCGCGGTGGAGGTGGTCGGCGGCGAGGCAGGCGGCTTCTACGTCCCCCCGTCGCTCGACGGCTCGCGGCCCGGTGCCTTCTTCGCCGCCGCAACCCGGCCCGAGGCCCGCTTCGGGATGCGCACTCTCGCCTATCACGAGGCCGTCCCCGGCCATCACCTGCAGCTCGGCGTCGCGCAGGACCTCGCGCTGCCGCTCGTGCGGCGGGTGGTGGGCTTCACGGGCTCCACGGAGGGCTGGGCCCTCTACGCGGAGCGCCTCGCGAGCGAGCTCGGCTGGTACCAGGATGACGCGCTGGGGGACGTGGGCCGGCTGCAGGCGGAGGCGTTCCGCGCCGCACGGCTGGTGGTGGACACGGGCATTCACGACCGCCGCTGGACCCAGGCCCAAGCCATCCAGTTCATGCAGGACAACGTGGGCTTCTCCCAGGGTGCCGCGAACGGGCAGGTCATCCGCTACGCCGCCTGGCCGGGTCAGGCCACCGCCTACATGACGGGCGCGCTGCGCCTGCGCGCCCTGCGGGAGCGCGTGCGCACGACGAAGGGTGAGGCGTTCGAGCTCAAGGCATTCCACCGCGCCGTGCTCTCGCACGGGAGCCTCCCGCTGGAGCTGCTCGAGCGCGTGGTGGCCGCGGACCTCGGACTTCCCTGAGCGCTTGGCGCACATCGGGTCGGCACGGCACGGGGGCACGGCTTCTCCCGCGGGTGACGTGAGGAGCTCTCCCGAGCAGGCTCTGTCGCCTCGACGAGCCGCCGTCACGAGGCACCTTCACGCCCGCTCCTCGCGCTGGCCCCGACTGCAGCCCCACCTGGACGAGGCCCCCCTCCCGCCGCCGCGCTCACAGTGCCGCACGCCCATCGCCTCACGGCGCACGCTTCTGCGCGAGGCCATCGCGAGGCTGCGGAAGGCGCTCGGGACCGGGCATCCGTTCGTCGGCCGGAGCCTCGACATCCTCTGAGCATAAGAAAAATGGGAGGCCGGTTGAAGGTGAGGGCTGGAGCGAAGGGGCCGAGGAGAGCCGCGGACGGGAGCCGCCCGAACTGTGTGCCAGGCCGGTGTAGGGGGCCGAGCACCTCCATAGGGCACACTGCTGCCCAAGCCGCCCCAGCAACTCGGCCCAGTCCACTCGCGGCGTCCTCTGCTTCATCCGCCCCGTTCTGGCCGCTGCCTCCTTCCCCGCTCTCGCCTCCTCCTCACCTGCTTGGGGGATCTTGGGGGAACTTATGTCTGAGCTCGACCGAGTTGGAGCGCTCTCGCCAGGAGTTCCAAGCGGCGGGTTCGATTGCCGCCGCCGCCAAGCAAAACAACCAAGGCTATTGTAGCGAGCGACGGAACAACGCAAAGCAGCTGTCAGCCAGGACTTTAGCTGCGGCGTCCGCAGGTTCAATAGCCTTCAGATCTAATAGGCCCAAGTCAGCTCTGGCTCCAAGGGACACAATGACTTCGGCCGCTACCTTCAGCGCTTCAAGAGTCTGCCTTCCTCGCAACCACGCTGTTACTACCATTACTGCGCGTCGAGGTGAGTCACCGCGTTCTTCGAACTGTTCTATCCAGTGATGAATGTACCCGTGTCGCTTAGCAACAATATCGTCCAACCCCTTGCTTAGTGCATCGTCATCAAGTCCATGTCTGATGCGATACTTAGTACTAACGTATTGGTCTAGGTGCTTCTGGCGCCAAGCGTGGAAGCCCATGCGGTTACAATGGGTCCATAGTTGCAGGATGTCGACCTCGCCTAAATGTTCCAAATATGGGGTAAGGCTCTCAAGTTGCTTCAGGGCAGCGCGCGGGCCGTGACCTTCCCAAACAAGCCCATAGTGGCCACCTAGGAAACGCAGCAGTTGTCGCGGTTCAGGACACTTGCTGATACTCTGCGCCACAAGTTGACAGGTTAGCGGAGTCGACACGAACAGAGCAGCGGCAGTAAATAAATAGCTGAATCGCAAGTGCTCCCAGTGCCGATCCAAGAGAACTTCCGCCTCAGATGAAGGCAACCGCTGGATAATCTCAGAGAGAAAATTGTCCAACCCGCTCCCCTCTTGGTACCATTCCCGTGTGGTTTCTTGACCACGCCGCGCTAATTCTGCGTCCAAGGACCTCAGGAAATCCGGGGAACAAACATGCCGCGCGAACTGCCACCAGTAACTTCGTCGTTGGCCTGCGGCCAACATTGCCTGGAAGCCGGTGTGGCTATCTGGATCGCCTAAGAGCATACGTATCCGGATGGCGTCCTTATAGAGCGGGCTGGTGGGCTCGATCTTCCGGAGGGTGTCCAAATCCGCAACTTCAGCGCTCCCCCCCCATAGACAAATGGAGCGGCAGCGTACATCAACCTCTTGGTTGACATCCAGCCAAATGTCTCGCAACCGGGCTAGCGAGGCAGGCCCAAGCTTGCGCCCCCTCCTACGATGCACGTCCCAAGGCTCGCAGAGTGTACTAAAATCATACCTCAACCTCGCGGTAGCGGACCGAACCAAAAACTCCATGACATCTGGGTGATCGAGCCCATGGAGCATGTAAGTGATAGGCGATGCGAGATCCTCTAACTCTGCGCGCGTGATGAAATAGTGGATGACCGTGCTTGGAAGGCCTTCTCGAGCCATTGCCCACTGCACTTCGGTTTCAGCAATTTCATAGCGTGATTCAGGGGCTCCCTTGGTATTACGTTCTTCTGGTAGAGCAGCCCAAGCAGTACATATTGGTTCGAGGAGAGAGGCAGGATCGTTGCTACCGCAGCGAGCCGCAGCCCATATAAAAGCCGACAACTCCTCGGGCAGATGAGTATTGGTTGTCCACGCATTCGCAATTGACGCCGCAAAAACTGGCATTCCAAGGTGTCCTGCAAGGTTCAGTGCGCCTATTCGCTGTTCTCCCGGCGGCAGGGTTCTCAGCATCTGGTCGAGATCTGTAATGATTCGCGCACCATAATGAGCGGTGGCATGATCGATTAGCTGATCTCGCCACTCAGCTTTGGAGCCAGGGCCTACCATCGTGCAAAACAAAGCTCCAGCTTGAGCATCTCCGTTGCGAAAGCGCGCCTGAACTACAGGCCAAGATTTCTGACGCATCCGTTTCGTCAACTGAAGCACCAGCGGCGAGTCGGTCTCTGCGAGTTTCTGCTGAACGGCCCATAGCAAATGGCTGTTTCTTTGATCGAACGTGACAGGATCCACGAGCCAGACTTCAATCTCTGCCAATATAGCTTGGTGCAGCTCGACAGACGGCTCCCGGAACAACTTGAGCGCATGGAAAAGCGCAAGCGGATTAGCTTCTCGAACCTGCGTAACCCAACTGTGCCCTATGTTCCGGTCGGCGAGCAGCGCGGTACCCACCAGTTCAGCGTAAAATGGCTCCGCCAAGACAGAGTGCGACAGAGTTCCAGTCTGCAGGCCGGATGCTATCGCTTCACTCAAAAGCTGATCGCGGACACGGTCATGGCGGAAGGCCAGTATGTCGTCGTCACCCTGTGGATCCCGCCGTATCAATTCCCGCCTAGACGCAAGGCGGCCGAGCGCCTGCAGGGCCATTTTGTTGTCGTCAGGAAACCATCGCTGCAGGTCCGACCAGCGAGGGGAGAGCACTCGCTGCTCCAGCATGACGTTAGCTAGCCGGGATAAAGCATCCTTGAAGTTCGACAGTCCGAGACCATCCTCCACACTCGCTGCAGTACGTTGAAGACTCCGTGTGATGAACCTCGAAATCACAGCATCAGACCTGACGGCTTTATCTGGCTCGTGCAGCGCAATCAGCAGTGGGTCCTGACCTAAGGATGAAGCCATCTCTGCCGCTTGCATCGGTGAAAGCGCGATGCCTACTTCATATGCGCGGCGTTGGATGGCAGCGCAGCCTTCCTCTGGCTTATAAGGCCCACCATACAGTGCGCGGCTTTGGAGTCGTTCGCGGAATTGATCTGGCAGGCGGTCCACGATCTGTGGCCACAGAGGGCATATCAACCGCCATGGCATGGAAGTGGGGGACCTATGTCGGCCCAAGCTATGCGACGGCTCTCCGAACTTACACCAACCAACGAGCCGCTCTACGAGAGCGGGAGGATTAGCCGCCTTGTTGATGTCCTCCACGATCAACACCACGGGCTCATTGGAAGTTCCGAGTGCCAGCGACGCCGCGCCGCATCCTTCGGCGAGACTCGGCTCTAACTGCCGCAGTAGTGCTTCGATCGCCGCTTCCAGTGTCGCCGCTATCTCAAGCAGTTGGTGGGGCAGCACGAGGCCGAATCCACCTCTGTCCAAGTGACGCGCGAGGAGGGCATTCGCAGCAGAACTCTTACCGAGTCCCGACTCGGCAACGAGGAACAGTATGTCAGGTGTTGCATCAACCTGCCGTATGAGCTCCGCGTCCAATGCCCGCTGAATGCGTCTACCGTCCGGCTCGAATAGGGATTGCGACATCAAGCTTTTCCGGGAAATTTCCCCTAGCAAGTCCGCCGAGAGGCGTTCTTGTCGAATCCCAAGGCTCCGACGTAGCCACTGCCCATCCGCCGTGGTATCAAGATGGTTGGCGATTCGGCTTTGGTCCCAGATGTCTACTGATAGGCCGTGCTTCCTCGCTTTTCTCTGGACCTCCAGATACAAGCTTTGGGATACAGCTTGGTTGGTGGTGAGTACTAATGTAACTCTCGCACCCGGTAATTTCTCTCGTGCCTTCTTGGCCCACCTTGCCGTTTTGAGAAGGTCTCCTTCAGTCTTAGTTGCGGTAGATAGCCACTTGGTTCGTAACTTCGTGGCTGCTGTCGTAGTGTGGTGTACAGCCACGAGATGCGGGGGGGAAGACATCGGCACAAGCGTCAGGCCGTCCACCGGTGATCTCACTGGTTTGCCACTGGCGTTTGTCCCTGTTTCCACCAAATGGCGATAATCAGGTTCAGCCTGCCGTAACACCCCAGCAGCGAGCGCTTCGAAGGCGCCAGTGTCCGACATTGTGGCAAGGCAGGCCCGAGTCGTCCGGCTAAGCTCAAGCTCCATACGTTGGGTATAGTTGGAGCGGCGTCGGTCGCCAAGCCGAACAGGGGCACACCTCTGTCCCCGCCTGTAAGACCGGACGAGTAGGTACCCCAGGCATGACGACATGCCTGCGCCACCCGCATCTGCCATGGTCCAGTCGCGCTGCCGGCGACCATTGCAGTGAGCGCACTCGTAAACTCCGTGGTTTATGGAGACACCCCGCCACTCACCCTTGTGCAAGCTCCGGACCTTCCAGCGCTTTTTCCGGACCATCCCTAGCTGCGGATGATGTGGCCGTGCCCACGGACGGCCCGAGGGGGCTGTGCTCGCAAGTGCCTCCTTTCGCCGGAGCGCGGTGAGTGGCACGCAAAGTGCCATGTGCATCAAGCGGCCGAAGCGGCGCATAAGGCGGATAGGGGCACGATTGCAGGGGAGGAAGGAGCGCAGAGAGGCAGAGGAGAGCTGCTGACAAATGCAGGAGGACAGGTGTGACATGTCGGTGCGCCCACCGCTCAACCGTCTGGGGCACACGCCAACTGAGACTGCCCCAGTTCCGTGGACACCCGAGATGTGGTGAAGGAGCAGGGGAATGTCCGAGAGCGAAGAGAAGCTGAAGAAGCCCCGGAGGAAGCTCCGGGAGTTCACGCCGGAGTTCAAGGAGGGAGCGGTGAAGCTGGTGCTGGAGGAAGGCAAGTCCACGGCCAGGTGGCCCAGGACTTGGACCTGACCGAGTCGGCCCTGCGCATCTGGGTGCAGCAGGCCAAGGCGGACCAGGGTGTGGGCAAGCCCGAAGCGTTGACGATGGCCGAGCGTGAGGCGCTCTCGCAGCTGCGCAAGCGGGTACGGCCGTTGGAACTGGAGAAGGACATCCTAAAAAATGCAGCGGCCTTCTTCGCGAAGGAGATGAAGTGAAGTTCGGCTTCATCCACGCGAAGAAGGCCTGCTACCCGTCTGCTCTCGCCCCTTCCCTTCAACACTGCCCTGATCCTTCTGATGCGCAGACGCCATGTCCCCCTCTTGCTCTTCACCGGGCCCCAGTGGCACTGCGGGCGCAATCATGATGCCCTGATCCGCTGGATCCACCCGGGCGAAGCGGGCGCGGCCTTCCACCTCGACGGATTCACGGATGATCTGCTCGTCCAGGATGAAGACGCGAGAGGGCGCCCCGCGTCGAAGTCAGGCGCCCTTTGCGGCCGTGAGCCCGCGTCCTTTCAGCTCGGCCCTAGGGTGCGCGCGTCGGACAGCTCCAGCTCGGCCCCGTGGCGCGCGCGTCGGACAGCGCCCCCAAGCAGGTGCGGAGGAGGCGAGCGCGGGGCTTGAGGCAGCGGCTAAGCGGTCCGCCATAGATGTTGTACACATCTGCGATGCTGCGTGCAGATGTGAGCCCGGAGGAATGGGAGCGACTCCGCGAGCGGGGTCGCTCGTCCTGGGCGACCCCGTGGGAGCGTGACCGG